>WTIL01000041.1 GCA_011522725.1 Rhodospirillaceae bacterium | reverse complement strand
ACCAGCCCTTCCTTGAATTCGGTGCAGAGAAACATGCCGCGCGGGTCTCTCTGTTTCTCGTCCTGCATGCGCATGGAAACGTCGTAGGACATGACCCTGAAGAAATCGTCCACCATCCGGGAGGTGCCTTGTGGCCCATAGAGATGGATGTCCCGCTTCGGCGACGACACCCAGATAGTGTGCAGAAGGGGGCCAAGCTCAAGGCAATGGTCCGAATGCATATGTGTCAGCAATATAGTGTGGACATCGGCAAGCGTATAGCCGGCTTCAACGAACTGCCTCGTCACTCCGAGGCCACAATCGACGATATAGGGGCGTCCCGAAAATTCGACCACGGACGAGGACGGCCAACTGGAGCCGGTGCTCAATCTCGGCCCACCCTTGGTTCCCAGCAATATAACCCTGTCACTCATATCGAATTTTTCACCAGCATGGTTTTGTCAGGCCACTCGTGTTAGGTCTTCGTCATGATCATCGCGCTGCACCACACAGGAATCGCGACTCGCGATCTCGACCGGCTTTCCAACTTCTACATGAAACTCTTCAGCGGCGAGATTCTCCATTCCTTCGCCTGGGACAGATCCGATGTCGCGCTTTCGGCACGGCTTGGCCTCAAGAGCAGTAGCGGCAGGCTCGTCATGATCGGCTTCCCCAACGCGCGCTTGGAATTGTTTGAATTTTCCGAACCAGCCATCGACTCCGCGCCGCAGCTTCGAAGCGTCGCCGAACCGGGACTTAGTCATATCTGCTTTCAGGTCTCCGACTGCCATGCCGAACATCTCAGACTGAGTGATGCGGGTGTCGAGTTCCACGCTCCGCCACTTGCCATGCCGGGTGGCGGCATCTTTGCCTATTGCCGCGATCCGGACGGCAACGTCGTCGAAATTCTGCAGGCACCGCAACCCGGTCATTCCTCGTCTCCGTAATCGACCGCTGTGCCGTGCCACCCCTGCCAGCGTAGCTCCCAGTAAAGGTTGTGAAGGCGCGTGGTAACCGGACCAACCCCGGCACTCAACTGCTTGCCGTCAACGGCCGAAACCGGAATGATGCCGCCGGCGCTCGATGTCAGAAAAACCTCGTCCGCAGCCTCCAGATCCGCGGTTGTGACCTTTTCGGCCTTCACCTCGATGCCGACCTTTGCCCCCAGTTCGAAAACGGTTTGCCCAGTAACCCCTTCAAGACAACCGTTATCTGGTGTCAGAATACGACCGCCCTTCAGAATGAAGATATTCGATCCCGGCGATTCCGTGAGTCGGCCGTTACCGTCCGTCATCACCGACCAGTGTGCCCCTGATGCGCCGGCCTCCATCAGCGACATGTTGAGATCAAGCGAACAGAAGTTCTTTGCCCGTGGATCAACGGCGTTTTGCGGAATGCGGATATAGTCCCTTGAAACCATCAGGTTGATGCCGACTTGCCTGTCCTTATCCTCCTTGATGAAGACGTAGGGGATGACAAACGCGTAGAACCGGTTGGTGAACCTGTCAGGGTGGAGACGATCGGCAGGCACCCTGGGATTTGCACCGCGGGTCACGGTCCACCACACATAGGCATCCCTGAGACCGGTTTTCGCCACCAGCTTGTGAAGCAGGCGTGCCTCCGCCTCGGCTTCAAACGGGTTGGTGAGCTTCATGCGGGCGCAAGATCTCGCAAATCGCTCCTGATGCGACTTCAGCCGGAAGAAATGCCCACGACTGACGGTCACCACATCATAGACGGCGTCGGCACGCAGAAACCCGAGATCAGTGATCGGAATCGACGCACAATCAATAGGAACAAACCGGTCAATGACATATCCGGCCCCGCCCGTCCATTCCGGGGCACGTGGCAGAGCGGCATGTGCAGGGTCTGTCCGCATGACGTGCTGGACAGGAATGATGCCCTCTCCAGTCAAACGCCGCCCTCCAGTCCGTCTCCGTCCTCGAGCTTTATGCCGGTATGATCCGGATAGAGATCATCCACCCGCACCGCGGAGAACACTTCCCACTGCACCAGTTCGTCTTCATCCCTGACTGTCAGGTCGAACAGAATGTCCCTTATGTCACTGCGCGCATATTCGAGGATCCGCGCATAGGAGGGAAACTCCGCCACATATCGCTGCGTCCGGTCCTCTTCGTCCAAGCCGATATCGTCACGCCCGTGGGGCATCGAGATCGAATGCACCACCAACGCTGTATCGCTTTTCTCCAGCCGGTGGGCATCACCCATCGCCCAGGTCCGTTCCATGACATCGTCGTCTGTCAGGGCCGATGCCCATACCTGTTCTACCGTCATTGCCAGTTCGTCGACACGGTATTCGACGCCGCGCGAGAAACTCCTGTGAAACGGAACCCGCTGCTGCCCGGGCCGGGCACCATAGATGCCATTGTCAAACAGCACGATGGTACCTTCCGATGTGATCCGCGGGTTGTGCATGTGCCACGGCCACCTGAAATTATCCCCGACCGGCGTCAGCAATCTCGACTGCAGTTCCGGCGACCAGTCGGAGTGATCCCCGAGAATCCATACGATTTCGCCGCTCTTGCGATCGATCTTGAGAATACAGTCCTGAAGACGAAGGGACACAAGGACGCTGTCATCCCTCTGGTCGTAGGTCACGCCGTTGCCGTGTGTCCAGTCGGCAGCGCCCGGAAAGCCGCGGACATGCCAGTAGGCGTCCAGCGCATCATAACCGATACGATAGGGGTCAAGATGGTCGAAACTGTCCCAACTCCACATCACCTCGCCCGACGCGGCGAACTCGACAACCATATCACCGACGATTTCACGGTCCGCCCTGACCCTGTTCGGCTCGTGAACCGATGCCGGCCAGTCCTTTACATGGCGCGAATGGCCCGACAGAGCGAGGAAATTGCCATTTGGCATCTGGTGAGGCTGGTGGTGAAGGCTGCGCACATCCACAGCGATGCCACCGTCAAAAGCCCCCTGTGGACGTTGCCCGGCATACCACGCCCGAACCGTCTCGCCGGCCATGTCGATTTCACGAGAGCAGGACTCCGTATCATGGACGAACAGGTTCCCGTTCTCCAGTTGCTCGATACCGGCCACGCGCTTGCCGAGCTTCCGCATCCAGCGCATGCGGCCGCGATGATCCACAGCAATGATCATGCCCCATTGCGTGGTAAATCTCCGCTGTGCGGGCGTCATGTCGGGGATACGTCCGGGCGCACGACGACGCACAGTCATGAAGGTGAAATTGCCAGCCATGCGCGCGGGATCTGACGCATGTGTCTGCAGAGGCGGTATCTCCAGCGGCGAAACAGGCACATCACGCGGCATATGGTGCAGCGGTTCGGGCCATGTTTCTTGGTCTTTTTCATTCAGGATCTGAACGGTGACTTCCGCTTCGCCGTCAGGCATCAGCCCGAGCAGCATATAGTCGGCGGATGGCGCTTCTACCGGGAATGAGATTGTCCAGACCGCATCCTGTTGCCTGATCCGGACCTTTGCCAGCGCCGCATCATCAACGTCCAGATGAAGGTTCGCCGTAAGTGGCGCCTCCGGCGCGCCGTGCCAGATCCGCGGCGGCTTGCGAAAATGCGGATTGCTCATTGTTCCATCTCCCTCGACAGACTATGGCAAAGACACAACTCATATCAAAAGAGGAGATTTCTTTTATCTGCCAAAAGTCACGTTAATGTTTGTCTTACGGGATCATGGTGCCGACCAGCCGACACCACCTTGGCTGACAAGGGTATCGACAATCTCTAGAATGAGGATACGAATGGAACTTTCGGTCGCCGTCATCATCTCCACACGGGGCCCCACGAGATGCATCGTCCGTTCGAAGCTCTCCAGGTTGATATGCCGGAACATCAGCATCCCAGTCTCTATTTCGCTTAGAAACTGGGCAACGGGCGCAATCGCGAGACGGCGTCCCTGAAACAGGTACCCGCGCCGGATGTCGAGCGAGGAACTTTCGATCACATCACTGAAAGAAATGCGCATACTCTTGAACTCGCGTTCCAGCTCGGCCCTCAACCAGACTGAGCGCTCGTCCAGAACGAGGGGAAGCCCGGCAAGCTCGAGAGCCGACACCCTTTGCGGAATTGACGCACAGACAGAGGGCGAGCCGATAAGGCACAGCCTTTCCCTGTAAATCGGCAAACTCTCGGATTCATGGGTCTCTATATCCTGCTGAATAATGGCGAAATCGCATTCCCCCTCTTCCCACATCATCTTCAGGTCATTCGGGTATCCCTGCTGGAACAGCATCGTGACGCCGGGGTGACGGTCAAAGCAGACTTCCATGAGACGAGGCACAAGAACGCGACTGAGCGACGGCGTTACACCGATCCGGACGGTTCCCTCGCTGGTGCCTTTGTGTCGGGAGACTTCGCGTTCTGTCTGTTCGACGATATTGACGATTTCCTGAGCACGGCGATGCAGCAGCTTGCCGACCGGGGTCAGCCTCATGCCGCGGGAATGGCGCGCCAGAAGCCGGACACCCAATGTGTCTTCCAGCTTCCTGATCTGCTGACCAATGGCTGGCTGGGTCACATTAAGAGCTCTGCTGGCGGCTGTAAGACTTTCCAATTTCGCAACAGCAAGAAAATATTTCAGCTGCCGGATATCCATGTTTCTGCAAACCCTGCCTGTTTCATCCGGCTTGTTTCATCCAGATATTCGCCTTCCAGATATTAGAATTCCTTTTGTCTTGTGAAAAATCAATGATGTTGTCGCCGAAAGGCGGTCAATCTAGTCTGACAGCAACTGACAACCAACCGACAGACCACGATTGATGGCCTCCAACCAGTTCCCAGACATCAACGAGCTTGCATCATTCTATCTGCGCATGCAGGTTATCCGAAAGGCCGAGGAACAGTTGCTATTGGATGTCAGGCAGGGCCGCGCACCCGGCCAGGTCCATTTGTCGGACGGTCAGGAAGCCATCGCCGTCGGCATTTGCGCGCATCTGGGTGACAGCGACCAGATCACATCAACCCACCGCGGGCACGGCCATTTCCTCGCCAAGGGTGGCGACGTCAAAGCCATGTTCGCCGAAATCTATGGCAAGGCGGAAGGCATCTGCGGGGGCATGGGCGGGTCCATGCATGTTGCCGATTTTTCAAAGGGAATCGTCGGTGCGAACGGAATTGTCGGTGCCGGCCTCGGCATCGCTACGGGTGCCGCCTTCGCCAACTCACTGGATGGAGACGGCAGGATTGCTGTCTGCTTTTTCGGCGACGGTGCCGCCAATCAGGGCTCGCTGATGGAATGCATGAACATCGCGGCGCTGTGGAACCTGCCTATTCTGTTCGTTTGCGAAAATAACGGCTATTCCGAATTTTCGCCATCAGCGACTGTCACATCGGGTGTCATCGCTGATCGTGCAGCGCCGTTCGGCATCCCGGCGCAGCGGATCGACGGCAACGATATTGACACGGTCTGGTCTGTTTCAGGTCAGGTCATCGCCGATATCCGCGGCGGTGGCGGTCCGGCATTCATTGAGGCAGAGACCTACCGGTTCTCCGGGCATTTCTCGGCCGAGGAGATGGTGCTTGCAACGCCGTACAGATCTGAGGACGAGATCGTGGCACGTCGGCAAAGCGATCCTCTGGTTCGCACTCGGTCCGCATTGCTAGAGCGTGGCATGAGTGAAGACAAGGTTGCCGCCATTGAGGCCGATGCCGAAAGAGAGGTGGCGGATGCATCTGCCTTTGGCGAGGCCGGCACACCGCCCGACGCCGGCAGTGCACATCCGCTGATGTTTGCCAAAGGAGACCGGTAATGGCCAGGATACGCATGATTCAGGCAATCAACATGGCCCTTGTCGAGGAAATGGAACGCGACGAGCGGGTCATCCTGATCGGCGAGGATGTCGAGGCCAGCATTTTTGGTGATACGCGCGGACTGCTTGAACGGTTTGGCCCCCGCCGCGTCCGCAACACTCCGATTTCCGAGCAGACGCTTACCGGAATGGCAGTCGGCGCAGCAGCCAGCGGCTACCGTATCGTCCTTCATATGATGTTCGCCAACTTCATCTATACTGGGTTTGATGCCATCGCCAACCAGATGGCAAAGCTTCGCCTGATGACAGGAGGTCAACTTTCCCTGCCGTTAACAGTGATCGCAAATTACGGCGCGGGACGGTCGACGGCGGCACAGCATTCAGACACGCCGTTTCCGCTTCTGATGAATCTTGGTGGCATTGAGGTGGTGGCACCTTCGGACGCGAGTAGCGCGCGCGGCCTGCTGAAATCTGCCATCCGCTCGGACAATCCCACCTTTTTCCTCGAACCCGGCGGTCGAGGCGGCGACATGGGTGATGTTCCCGACGACGACATCATCATTCCGCTTGGCGAGGCCAATCTCCTTCGTGACGGAGATGATCTCTCCCTGATCACAGTCGGATCCATGACGCGCATGACCCTGCAGACTGCCCGACTGGTCGAGGATGAATTCGGTCTTTCGGTGGCTGTCCTCGACTTGCAGTCTCTGGTGCCGCTGGATGAGGAAGCTGTTTTGGCCACCGTTGCAAAAACGGGACGCGCCATCATTGTCGAAGAATCACGGGACAGATGCTCAGCTGCGAGCCACATCGCTGCGTTGCTCGCCGACAGGGGGTTTGGCACGCTGAAAACTGCGGTCCGGCGTATCACCGTTCCGGATACGGCAATGCCATACGCGCCGTCTGTCGAGTTGCCGCTGATGCCGAACCCGGACAGAATCATGGGTGCGGTGAGAGACATGTTTGACGGAGACAACCCCGCATGAAAATAAGGCTTAAACTCGCCAGAATTGGCATGAACATGGAAGAAGGCACTATCGCCAAATGGCATGTGGCGGTCGGCGCCGATTTTGAAGCCGGTGACGCGCTGTATGAAGTGGAAACCGAAAAAGTGACAAGCGAGGTCGAAGCACCGGCCGCCGGAACAATGCTCGAAATATTGGTCCCTGAGGGCGAGATCGCGACCGTTGGCACCGATGTTTGCATCGTGGAAGGCAGATGAATTAATTGTCCCTGACCGATTGGCCAGCAGGCTGGAGTGGTTAAATTGGAAAAGTCTAGTGATGTTGTCATAATCGGCGGCGGCCCAGTCGGGATCGGCCTGGCGATTGATCTGGCGATCAATGGGGTCAGCAGCATTGTTGTCGAGCGCCATGACAGTATCCAGCGCATTCCCAAGGGCCAGAACCTGACTCCGCGCACTGGAGAGCATTTTCGCCGTTGGGGCGTTACCAAGGCCATACGTGACGCCTCTCCCATTCCACGCAGCTATGGCAGCGGCGGCGTGGCAACCTACGGCAGCTTTCTGTCCGACTATCACTATGAGTGGTTCAATCGGGCGAAAATCATCAATTACTACGCCGCGACCAACGAAAGATTGCCGCAATATGAAACCGAGGCCGTACTTCGTGCCCGCGCCGCCGAGTTTGCCAGTATCTCGATCCTGACGGGCTGGAGCTTTGATTCGCTCGACCAAAGTGATCACGGTGTCACGGTCGATATCCGTGAAACAAAAGGCCAAGCGCAACGTAGATTGACGGCGCGATATCTTGTCGGCTGTGACGGTGCCCGTTCGCCGGTCCGAGAGGCCGCCGGCATTACCCAGACAACCGACCCGCATGACAGGCTGATGGCGCTGCTTGTCTTCCGCTCGCAACAGCTTGATGAAAAGCTGTCTGCCTATGGCGACAAGACAATCTTCAATGCCATCAATCCGGACATGAATGGCTACTGGCAGTTCCTTGGCCGTGTCGACCTCGACTGCAACTGGTTTTTCCACGCGCCTGTGCCGGCAGGGACAACCCGCGATAATTTCGATTTCCAGGCTTTTCTGGAACAAGCCGTCGGCGCGCCGGTCGATGTGGATTTCGATTATGTCGGCTTCTGGGAATTGCGGCTCAGCCTGGCTGACGACTATGGCAAAGGCCGGGTGTTCATCGCCGGTGACGCGGCCCATTCGCACCCGCCCTATGGTGGCTATGGCGTAAATACGGGGTTCGAGGACGCCCGCAACCTGTCCTGGAAACTGGCCGCCTGTCTTCAGGGCTGGGGCGGTGACGGCCTTCTGGACAGTTATGGGGCGGAACGACATCCCGTCTTCGCCTCGACACGTGACGATTTCATCGTCAAATCGATCATCGAGGACCGCGAGTTTACAGTCGAATTCGACCCGCGCCGCGACCTTGCCGCATTCGAGCAGGCCTGGGCCCGCCGTGCGGGTGGCGATGACAGCATGGTGACGCAGTATCTCCCGCATTATGCCGGATCACCGATTGTGTGCGGGGTGTCGGGTGCACGTTCCGGCGCCACCGGAACACATGCTTTCACCGCGCTGGCAGGACATCACCTGTCGCCGCCGTCCCTGCCGGATGATGCCGAGCTTTGGGACCAGCTGGGCCCGGGCTTCACCCTGATGGATCTGACTGGGGATATCGCCATGAAAGACGCCTTTGCATCTGCGGCAAATGTGCGTGATGTGCCGCTCAAAACGCTTGATCTGGCAGCAGCCGGTCTGGTGGATTTCTACGAGGCCGATGCGATATTGCTTCGGCCGGACCATTTCGTCGCCTGGGCCGGCTCGGCCAGGCAAGCGGATGCAGAATCGATTTTGGACCGCGCCACAGGACGGGTTGGAGACAGGTCATGACAGCCGAATTTGGACATCACTACATCGCCGGACAATGGCTTTCGGACGCACCGAACGGGTTCAGCGAGGTTGAAAACCCGTCTGACGGCTCAATTATCGGAACAGCGCCAAACGGATCTGCCGGCCTTGCCGAAAATGCGGTGATGGCAGCCCGCGAGGCCTTCGAGAGCACCGACTGGGCCAGCAATCCGCGCCAGCGCGCGGCAGCGCTTCTCGAATTCGCCGATATCCTCGAAAGCCGGGCTGACGAGATCGCCGCGCTGATGGCCCGCGAGAACGGCAAGGTTCTGGCGCAAGCGAGACATGAAGTAGCCGCCGGATATGGCGAGGCTAGATATTATGCGGGTGTTGCCCGCAATGTCTTTGGACGCACCTTTGAAAGCGGTGCCGGAAAGCTGAGCCTGATGACCCGAGAGCCGTCAGGTGTCGTCTCCGTCATCGTGCCGTGGAACGCGCCGGTCACGCTATTGGTTCGCTCGGTGGCGCCGGCACTGGCGGCCGGCTGCTCGGTCGTCATCAAGCCGGCACCCCAGACGCCGCTGACCAACGCCGCGGTCATGGCCTGCTTTCATGACGCCCCCTCCGTCCCGGCCGGCATCGTCAATTCGGTGAACGAGCATGGCACAGAGGTGGGCACCGTCCTGTCCTCGCATCCTGAGATCGACGTCATTTCTTTCACCGGATCTTCGCGCACCGGCAAAATCATCATGGCCAACGCGTCCGACACGATCAAACATGTGTCGCTGGAACTTGGCGGGAAGGCACCGGCTCTCGTCTTTGACGATGCCGACCTGGACAAGTCGGTCGCCGAAATTCGCCGGGGTGTTCTTGCTCTGAACGGGCAGATGTGCACATGCATCAGCCGCATCCTCGTCCAGGATTCGGTCTATGACAGCGTGAGGCAGCGGCTGAAAGAGGCTTTCACATCTGTGAAGATCGGCGATGCCAGTGCTGCCGGCACCGAGTTGGGCCCGATCATCGACCGCGCCAACCAGCAACGCCTCGCCGGCATCATCGAACGCGCCGCCGACCAGGCACAGATGGTGATCCATGGCGGCGTTGGAGAGGGAGAACTCGCCAAAGGCTGCTTCATCACGCCCTCCATGTTTGAAATCGACGATGTGGGCCATGATCTCGTCCAGGACGAACTGTTCGGACCAATCGTCTCGCTGGAGCGGTTCGGCGACGAGGCGGATGCCCTCGCCATGGCCAATGCAACCCGCTACGGGCTCGCGGCTTCGGTCTATACTGCCGATCTGAACCGGTCGATGCGCATGGGACGCAAGCTGAAATTCGGCACTGTCTGGATGAATTGCCACAACCGTCTGCTTGCCGAGGTGGAAACGGGCGGCTATCGCGAGAGCGGCATCGGCAGGCTCCACGGCATCGAGGCCATGAACGATTTCCTTGAGACCAAGCACATCTATCTCGAAGCCGAAAGCTGATGCCGACGATCAATTATCTCACCCGCATCGAATTCGATTTCGAGGCCATTTCCGGCCTTGGTGCGGAAATCGAAAGAATGGGGCTGAAACGCCCTCTTCTGGTCACCGACCGCGGCATTGCGGATGCCGGCATTCTGCAGCGCGCCCTTGATGCCGCCGCACCATCACGGCCGGTTGTCTATGACGGCACCACCGAGAACCCAACGGAGCAGTCGCTTCTGGAGTGTCTTGAAATATGGAGCGCGCATGGCTGCGACGGGGTGATCGCGCTTGGCGGCGGCTCACCCATCGACCTGGCCAAGGCGGTGGCTTTGCTGACCAGCCATGGCGGCAAGCTGGAAGACTATAACGTCAAGACAGGCGGGTCTGCGGGCATCGGCAAGGTCTCGCCGCAGATCGCCATTCCGACCGCGGCGGGGACCGGCGCCGAAGTCGGGCGCGCCTGCGTAATGAGCCTGCTGGACGGCAGCAAGATGGTCGCCGTGAATCTGAACATGGTCGCCGATCTCGTGATCTGCGATCCCGAACTGACGCTTTCCTTGCCGCCGCGCCTGACTGCGGCCACCGGCATTGATGCCCTCAGCCATGGCGTCGAAACCTGTTGCAGCACATGGGACAATCCGCCTGCCGCCGCCATCGGGCTCGAGGCTGTCAGGCGCGCGGCGAAATGGCTTCCTGTGGCTGTGGAGAACGGTGCCGACCGCACGGCACGATGGGAAATGATGATGGCGTCTCTGATGGGCGGAATGTGCCTGCAGAAAGCGCTTGGCGGCGCGCATGCCATGGCAACACCGCTCGGCGAGTTGCACCTTCACCACGGCACGTTGATCGGCATTCTCCTGCCGCATATCCTGCGCTTCAATCAGGGCTATGCGGATGCGGCCTATGCCGACCTTGCCGCGGCGATGAATGTTCCGGACGGCCTCGATCTGCATAGGTGGATGACGGGGTTTGTTACCGAGATCGGCCTTCCCACGACCCTGTCGGCGCTGTCGGTCGACGAGGCGCTTCTTCCGGCGATTGCCGAGAAGGCCTCGCTTGACCATCTTTCAGCAACCAACCCGCGCCCGGCGGCGGCGGCCGACTATCTGCAGCTTTTGCGGGACGCGATGTAGGGCGGCCTTCGCCGGAGGTTCAGAGAATGACCGCCTGCTCGAAATTGCGGTCACCGATGCCCTCTTCAAAGATGCCGCGCTCATCGATCCACTGGCGCGACTTGTCGTAAATATCCTTCGAATATTCCTCGAACACGATGCGCTCACCCGGGCCGAACAGCCGTGTGTCGATCTGGTCACGGAACCGCTCGGGAAATTCCTCGCGGTAGTAATGGGTGTAGAGTTCGGGCCGCAGGTCGATATCCGCCTGTGCGCGCCGCAACGCGGCAAAATATTTCTCGATATCCTCGATGCTGGCATCGTCGGCCACCATCGCGGCCATCATGAAGCTGGTATCAAGCACTTTCCGGAAGCCGAGCTGTTGCATGAAATAATAGGGGCCGCTGAACAGGCTGACCGCAGGCACGTTGCCGTCAATCAGATGCTCCATCCGGCGGAACAGCAGGCCATCCGAATAGGACAGGTTGATCTCGTCGGCGGACAGGAACGGCTCCAGCGCCTGGATCGTCGAATAATGGCTTCCCGACTGGTACCCGACCGAGATCGGAACATTCGCCAGATCCTCCGGTGTTCTGATATCCGAATCCGCGGGCACGAAAATCCCGCAGGGCGACACCGAATAAGCCTTGCCGTACAGCCGTCCATGGCCTGATGCCGCCGCCACATTGACTGTCCAGTGGCATGCACAGCTGACATGGCTGGATCGGCCCTTCTCAAAGGTCTGGTAGGCACCGACCTTGTCACCAAGGTCATGCACATGGTTGGTGGCGGACTTCAGCTGGTCCTCCAGCGTGTAGACCAGCCCCTCGTCGTCAAAGTAACCTTTTTCAACCGCCACCCATTCATGAAGCCGCATATGCGGTGCAATGACGAATTCGCCGGCCATCCTGCCCTCCGATTATGAATTACCTGAGACTACCAGGCTCCAACGTAATCAGAAAACCGGCCTGTCGATCAAGCGATAACAGGATGGCAAGAGGATCAGGCATGTCAGGCATCGCGGTTTCAGAAAGGAAACCCCGGTCATGCGATCCCTGGATATGTACTGATGTCAGAAGATGGCGGAGGGACGGGGATTCGAACCCCGGAGGGGCTTTCACCCCAACACGCTTTCCAGGCGTGCGCCTTAAACCGCTCGGCCACCCCTCCCACGTCGGGCTGTTGCCCGATCCAGTGCGGCGCAACCTATCAGTCCCTTTGCCACAGATCAACCTCGCCAGACCATCGCCGCGGCGAAAAATCCAGTTCACCCGTGATCCGCGCAATTTGCGCTTGAACGGGGCCCGTTGCGGGCTCACACTCGGACCATGGTTAGCAACGGCTTTCGCATATTCGGATATCTGATCGGCCTCATGGCGCTCTATGCGATGTGGCTGGATTTGAGCGTGACGGACGAGCCGAGCAAGGTGCTTGGCCAGTTCTGGTTCGAGCACCACGCGGCCTCGCTGCAGATCACCGAGGCCGTCATCAGCCGCTATGTGGATCCCTGCGGGCTGATCGTTCCCCTCGGATGCGAGCCATTCCTGTGGCACCCGGTACTGGTAACGGTCCTTGGCTGGCCGACTGCGCTCGTCCTGCTGTTGCTGACGGGTTTCTTCCTTGGCATCGCCCGCCTGATGCGCGGCGGCGGCGAGCGGAAAATCCGCGGCCGTGACCTGAAACGCCGTGGCGAGAAATAGGCGAGAACCTAACGCACCAATTCAGTGAGACTGACCTTCCAAAAGGGGCGGCGTTGGCCGTGACGGACCATGACCGAAAGGCACCTTTCAGCAATCCAGCAATTCGCCCGAGACGGCGGCAGGATGGCGCTTGACCATTTCCGGAAAGTCGATGACCTCGAG
>WTIL01000110.1 GCA_011522725.1 Rhodospirillaceae bacterium | reverse complement strand
TGCCGCCATTGATCATCCATCCATTGCATCGGTGGTGTTGGGTTTTGGTGTCTTTCATAGGGAAGAGCGACCTCGAAATCATCAGGGTCGTACATATTCCAATATTTGCCCGGTGGGTTGAACGGGTGATGCGGGTCCGGGAAAGACACATAGGCAAAAAATGGATCTACACTATCCGCCTGACCACGGATCCAGTCTGCCGCCCGAGCACCAACATAACGGGTCGGGTAGTATTCTTCAGGGATCGGGGTTCGATAGGCCTGCGGACAGGTGTAGTTGTGTGGAAGCTCGTTTGAAGGATCTTGCATGGCCTCCCAATTGGGGCAATTCTTGCGAAACCATTGCCTGAAATGGCCCCCACATTTGTCACCATGGCCCGTAACCATATCGACATGCTGAAAACCGAAATAGGGTAAATCAAAGGTAAATGGCTCTTCGCCTTCATATGACGCCGGCTGTTCCTGCGTATAATTGCCCGTCGGCGCTTTACGCGCCTCAGCAATAAGCCGCTCTGTTTTGTCCTCTTTGTGCAATGGTGGATCAACAGTAAATGTTTGCAAGTGGCTCTTGCCTATAGAGGCAGTGCGATATCCCGCTGCTGCGAGCACATCTGTAAAGCAATTTGTGTCAAGAGGCAGAACGCAGCCATTGTAGCGAAGGCCGTGTGTTGAGGGATATCTGCCAGTCATAAAGGACGCCCGGTTCGGCATGCACACTGGCGAAGTCGCCTGAAAATTCGCAAAGCGCACGCCTTGCCTGGCTAGAGCATCGATATGCGGCGTTTTCACAATGGGATGGCCAGCACAACCTAGCCAATCGCTTCGCATCTGGTCGGTCATGATGAACAGGAAGTTTGGACGGGTTTGTGACGTCATTCTCAGGCCCCTTGGTCATTCGCCCGAAAGGATACAGCCCTTTGCGCCTGATAGAAGCAAAATCCGCTCTGCCGGGATAGGCAAGATGCAGCCGGCAGGGGCGAATTGGCGTCTTGGCAGAAGCTGTATAAGGTGTGGCGATCAAGTATTTCCGGATTGCCAGTAAATGACAGCCCTCGCCGTAACATTGCGTGAAGCCTATGCCCTGCGCCGCACACCGATCGGGTTGTTGTTCCTGCTGGCCTTTGCCATGCCCATCGGTTTCTCGACCTGGCTTGCCCTGCTGAACAATTTCACCGTCGAGGTGGCAAATTTCTCCGGTATCGAAATCGGCTGGCTGCAGACCGTGCGTGAAATTCCAGGTTTTTTTGCTGTCGGCGTGATCGTTGTGTTGATCTTCATGCGTGAACAGACGCTGGCTCTGATATCTCTTGTCGCGCTGGGCGCGGCAGCCGCGGTCACCGCGATGTTTCCGAGCTTCGCTGGACTGCTCATCACCACCCTGATCGGCTCTTTTGGCTTCCATTATTATGAGACGGTAAATCAGTCGCTGCAGTTGCAATGGCTCGACAAGAAGCGCGCGCCGCAGATCATCGGCTGGCTTGTAGCAGCCGGATCAGCAGCATCACTTGTTGCATACGGGCTGATCGCAATTGTCTTCAAATGGGGCGGGCTTGGCTATCACGCGGTCTATATGGCGGGGGGCGGGATCACTCTCGCTATCGCCATCTATTGCTGGATCGCCTATCCGATGTTTCCGATGAAAATTCGCCAGCATAACCGGTTGATCCTGCGGCGGCGCTACTGGCTGTATTATGCGCTGCAATTCATGGCCGGGGCACGGCGGCAGATCTTCATGGTCTTTGCAGCCTTCATGATGGTCGAGCATTTCGGCTTTGCCGTCCATGAACTCACATTCCTGTTCCTGATCAATTATGCGGCTAATATTCTCTTCGCTCCGATGATGGGGTTTATGATCAATCGCATTGGTGAGAAATGGTCGCTTGCCATTGAGTATGCAGGACTCATTGGTGTGTTTGTCGCCTATGGAGGCATCTACTGGTTCGGGTGGGGCGCTGCCCTAGCGGCAGCGCTGTACGTTATCGACCACCTGTTCTTTGCATTGGCATTCGCTCAGAAAACCTATTTCCAGAAAATCGCCGATCCGGCCGATATCGCGCCGACCGCTGCGGTTGCATTCACCATCAACCATATCGCCGCTGTCGCGCTACCCGCAGCGCTTGGATATCTGTGGGTTACATCGCAGGCATCCGTCTTTTTTCTTGCCGCGATCCTTGCCGCCGCATCGCTTCTGCTGGCACTTATGATTCCAAGACATCCGGAACGCGGCCGGGAAACTATTTTCAGCCACTTCCGACCATAACCAAATAAAACTAATTTTTATTTATCAGATTGCGCCATAACCGGTTAACGACAGCACGCCTCGAAGCGTAAGCCTTAGAGCGACAAGGGTAACCAGAATCTTAAAAACCAACCTAAAAAGCTCCTCGGAAACAAGCCAGCCAAACCGTTGCCCAAAATAATTACCCATGATGCTGGCCACTGCGCCAAACATGATATGCTGCCAGTATGCGGCGAAGTCGAAACCAAAAACGGCATAGCCGCCGCTTTTTAACACTTCCACCATCATCAAACATGCTGCCAGCGTAGCAGTGATTTGTAAGCGGCTAAGCTCTGTACGAAGCACCGCAGGTTGAAGGAACAGACCAACACCAAAAATTGTACCAAAGAAACCGTGGAGCAGGCCAACAAGCCTAAAACGGCCTGGCGATTTTAGCTTTACACCCGCCGGAACCAACCAAATCAGCCCTAGCAGCAGACAACCAAGAGCAAGCGAAATCACATCCTCATCAAGACCAACGAAAACCCTTGCCCCAATGAAAACACCAACCGCGGCTGCCGGTGTGAACATTATGAAAATGGGCCAGTGTATATGCTTTCTGAATGAAAGAATTCGAGCGATCAAAGACGGCATGTTCAGTGCCGCCTGCATCGGTATTGCAACAGCAAGCGGTAGTACCGAGGAGCTAGTTGCCAGCATGATATGAACGCCGCCCGTAGCAAAGACCGCATTAAAGGCAGAAGCGACAAAGCAGCCGCAGGCAATCACAATAATTTCAAGAACCATGATTAAGAGCTTAGCTGGACGTCTTTCAACTGACTAGACTAACCAAACGCCCGACTGGGCATGCGGTTGACCTGCATACTACCAAAGAGCAAGCTTCGCGGATGATCGCTGACCGACCAATCATCGGGATCCTCTTCATTGTGGGGTTCTGCATTTTTGCTCCGATGGGCGATGCGGCGGCCAAGGCGATCTCGCTTGCCACCCCGATGATGATGATCCTGCTGTTCCGCTACAGCATGCAGTTCGCGCTTCCCATTCCGATCATCCTCGCAACAGGCAAACGGATTGCGATGAGCAAGCGCGTGTTGCGGATCATCATTGTCCGCAGCGTCATCCATATTGCCGGGGTCACAGCAATGTATGTCGCGCTTCGCTATCTGCCGCTTGCCGATGCGCTGGCCATCGCCTTTGTCTATCCCTTCATCATGCTAGTCATGGGTTGGATGTTCCTTGGCGAGCAGGTCGGCATCCGCCGGATTACAGCCTGCGCCATAGGATTTGCCGGCACGCTGATGATCATCCAGCCGAGCTTCGCCGCCGTAGGTGCACCGGCGCTGCTGCCGGTGCTTGTCGCCTTCCTGTTTGCCACGCTGGTGCTTCTGACACGGCAGATCGCCAAGGAATATGATCCGGTCTGCCTGCAGACAGTCAGTGGCCTGACAAGCACAGTTCTGCTGATGGCGGCTTGGGCTGTGTTCTACAGTTTCGGGTTCGCCGACCTTCAGATCGTTCCGGTCGGTGGCAATATCCTGATGAATTTGTGCCTCGTCGGCCTGTTCGGGACCTTGTCGCATCTCTGCATGAATTACGCCGTGCGGTTCGCGCCCTCGGCCACACTTGCGCCGATGCAATATATCGAACTGCCGGTGGCTACCGCCATCGGCCTTGTCGTCTTTGACGAGTTGCCGAACATGCTGGCGGCCATCGGGATCAGCATTTCGGTCGGCGCGGGCCTGGCGATGCTCTTCTTCGAGCATCGCGCGGCGCAGCGCCAGACAGCCGCCGAATAGTCCTTTGCCACCCGGACGCCTTGCCGCCAATCGGTTGATGGCTTAGGGTCTGGCAGCGATAACAGGGGCAATGATCCAAAATGCAATACACAGACATGTTCAGTCTCGAGACCCATGACGGTGACGAGACCAGCATCAGCTACCGCATTGCAGGCGACGGCCCTCCGCTGCTGCTGCTCCACGGCTTTCCGCAGACAAACATGATGTGGCACAAGATCGCCCCGGCGCTTGCCGAACGATATACCGTTGTTGCGGCCGACCTTCGCGGCTATGGCGACAGCGGCCATCCGGCAAGCGATGCCGCCCACGCCCCCTACTCCAAACGCGCCATGGCAGCCGATATGGCCGGATTGATGCGCGGGCTCGGCCATGACAGCTTCATGGTTGCCGGACATGACCGGGGTGGCCGCGTGGCGCACCGCCTGGCGCGTGACCACGGTGATTGCGTCAGCCGCATCGCTGTTCTGGATATCGCGCCGACGGCAGCGATGTACGGGCAGACTGAAATGCGTTTTGCCACAGCCTATTACCACTGGTTCTTCCTGATCCAGCCGGCGCCATTGCCCGAACAGATGATCGGTGCCGATCCGGAATTCTATCTTCGCAGCAAATGCGGCCAGTGGGGCCGCACCGAAGGCGCGATCACCGACGAGGCCTTTGCCGACTATCTGAGGTGCTTCCGGCGGCAGGAAACGATCCACACCATGTGCGAGGATTATCGCGCCGCGGCCACCATCGACCTCGAGCATGATGCCGCCGATTCCGATGCCAGGCTGGCCATGCCGCTCCTCGCAATCTGGGGCGAGGTTGGATTTGTCGGCGGCAATTACGACGTCATTGCGGAATGGAAGAAGGTGGCGCAGGACGTGTCCGGGACCGCCGTGCCGGGCGGGCATTACTGTGCCGAGGAGGCGCCGGACGAGACACTTGCCGCGCTGACGGCCTTCTTCGGCTAGCGGAACCGTCCCACAATGGCTTTATCGGTACTTTCAAGCGGCATGCCGCGCCCTGCCCTCGGCCTTGTGATGGCGCTTGCCGGTGCGCTGATCATCACACCTGATACGCTTCTGATCAGGCTGTCCGGCCTCGAAGGGTGGGGGCTCACCTTCTGGCGTGGCGTGCTGATCGGTTTCAGCCTGATCGTCTTCTGGATCATGCTGGAAGGGCCGCGCCGGGCGCGCGACCAGCTACCCGCCCTGCTCGGCGGTCCGGCCATTGTCATCATCATCGCCAATTTCTTCAACGCCATCGCGTTCAACTTCGCGACGATGGAGACCTCGATCACCGTCGTGGTGACGGCACTCGCCACCGCGCCTCTGATCGCCGCGGCGCTTGGCGTCTTCATACTCGCCGAACGGCTGCCATGGCGCACCTGGGCCGCCATTTTCCTCAGCATGGCAGGCGTTCTCATCGTGATCATGAACGGCAAGGGCGCGCTCTCTGCGCCGACAGGAAATGTCTGGCTTGGCGGCGGCCTCGGCTTCACGGCGGCCTTCGGCATTGCCGTGGTATTCGTGATGACGCGGCGTCATCCCGATGTGCCGGTGCTTCCGGCCTGTGCCATCGGCACCCTGATTTCGGGCATGATCGGCCTGTTCGGTGCGCCGCCCGGCACCATCCTGACCGGCGATCCGCTGATGATCGGCCTGATGGGATTTATCGTGATGCCGGTGTCATGGGGCCTGCTGACGCTGGCACCGCGTCATACAAGCCCGACCAATGTCAGCCTGTTCATGCTGCTGGAGATGGTGCTGGGGCCGTTCTGGGTCTGGATGGGGACGGGCGAGCGCCCGAGCGCGGCCATGATCGGCGGCGCGGCGCTGGTGCTTGTGACGCTCGGCTTCCATTTCCTCAGCTCGGCGCGCGAGGCTGGAAAGCAGGACCCCAACTAGCCGGACCGCAGATGTTCAGTCACATCCAGGGCCTCGCCGGAAAGCCTGTAAGCCTGGGCAAAGCCGAGAACCATCACCCCGCCACGGGGCCGAAGCCGCAACAGATGAAAATCGAAAAAATCGCGGATCAGTCCCATTGTCGGGCCATGCGTGTCTGCGAAGACATCGCAAACAGCGTTGAATTCATCGCTGTTTCGTTCAATTTCAACAAGTTCCGAATCAAACTTCAGGCGTTTTCTTGCCCAAATATTCTGTGCCTTTGATTCATCCTCGATCACCATGAAGGCGGCCTTGCCGGCACCCAGCACGGCGCGGACATGCGCCGACAAGCGGCTCGGGTAGATGTAGAGGGCACCGTCCATGCGGACCACCGGCGTCACACCCATTTCCGGCATGGCGTCATCGCCAGGCGCCGCCATCAGCACGGTGCGCGCCTCGGCGAGAAGCCTGTCGCGCTCAACGCCAAGTGCCACCGGATCGAACTCGTTCATCTGCCGTCTCCCTGCCGGTGTTCCGTGCGTCTTGCGGCCGGCGCGGATCACCTGTATTGCGGTAGATATGGCGCGCCGGCAGGCGTATCGCAAGAAACAGGGCGTCCGGCCCTTGACCAGAGACCGGCGCAAGGATGACAGGCATCATGCAGGACCAGACACAGCAAAGCGGCAGCCGCACCATTCAGGTCGAGATCTATGCCGACGTCATCTGCCCATGGTGCTACATCGGCAAGCGCCGCCTCGACCTTGCCTTCGCGCAGCGTCCGGAAATCAGGCCGGCCTATGTGTGGCGCGCCTTTCTGCTCAATCCCACGATGCCATCGACCGGCATGGACCGCACCGCCTATCTGAGCGCCAAGTTCGGCAATTCGGCGGCCGCCGTCTATGGCCGCATCGCGGCTGCGGGCCTCGACAGCGGCATTGATTTCCGGTTTGACTCCATTACGCGGACGCCTGACAGCCGCCTGGCGCATCGCATGCTGATTGCCGCCGGGCCCGACAATGCCGAATTGTCGGAAGCCATCTACAGCGCCTATTTCATCGAGGGGCTTGATATCGGCTCCCCCGAGGTGCTGGGCGAGATCGCGTCGCGTTTCGATCGTCCGGAACTGATCGAAGCAGCAAGCGACGAGGCCGTCGGCAAACAGCTGGAGCTTCACCTCTCGACCGCGAACCGCCTGCGGCTCGACGGTGTGCCCTATTTCGTGTTCGCGGAGAAATATGCCGTGGCCGGGGCGCATCTTCCCGAGCATCTGATCCCGGCCATCGATGCGGCAGCGGCGGCCTAGACCAGCAACGCCAGCAATTCCTGAACGATCTCCTTGCAGACCTGCGGCCTGTCCTCGGCGCGCGGCATCGGCTGCTGGATGACCATGCGGTGATCGGCGCCAAGCCGCACCCGTCCGCCCTTGCCGGCGATCCATGCGACAAGCTGGTCGGGCTTGGCAAAATCATTGCCGCGAAAGGCAATTGACAGCCCCTTCGGCCCGGCATCGACCTTTTCGATGTTCGCCCGTCTGCACAGCTGTTTCAGCTCGATCACCGCGAACAGGTTGCGCACCGGTTCCGGCAGCGGCCCGAACCTGTCGACAAGCTCGGCGACAAGGCTGTCCGCCTCGGCGGCGACATCCATGTTGGCGATCCGCCGATAGAGGGACAGCCGCACCGTCAGGTCGGCGACATATTCCTCGGGAATACGGACTTCCAGCCCCAGATTGAGCTGCGGCGTCCAGTCCACTTCCGTCTCTTCGGATTTGTCGCCGCTACGTGCGGCCTCGACAGCCTGGCGCAGCATCTCCTGATAGAGTTCGACACCGACCTCGCGAACATGGCCGGACTGCTCGTCGCCAAGCAAATTGCCGGCCCCGCGGATATCCATGTCGTAGGAGGCAAGAGTGAACCCCGCACCAAGCGTGTCCAGCGTCTGCATCACCTCGAGCCGGCGGCGCGCCTGCGGTGTCAGCATCCGGTTCGGATCGGATGTCAGATAGGCATAGGCGCGTTGCCGCCCGCGCCCGACACGGCCACGAAGCTGGTAGAGCTGCGACAGGCCGAACATGTCGGACCGGTGGATAATCATCGTGTTGGCCGACGGGATATCGATGCCGGACTCGACGATGTTGGTGGACAGCAGGATGTCCGCCTCGCCATCGGCAAAACGGGTCATGACATCGTCAAGCTCGGCCGCCGGCATGCGGCCATGGGCCGACAGGATGCGCGCATCCGGCACCAGCACCGTCAGCCGGTCATAGACGCGCTGCAGATCGTCGATGCGCGGGCAGACGCAGAAGACCTGGCCGCCACGGAACATCTCGCGCTTTATGGCCTCGCGCAGGACCACGCCGTCCCACGGGCCGACAAAGGTGCGCACCGCCAGCCTGTCGACCGGCGGCGTGGCAATCAGCGACATCTCGCGCACGCCCGACAGCGCCATCTGCAGCGTGCGCGGGATCGGCGTCGCCGACAGCGTCAGAACATGGATATCGCCACGCAACTCCTTCAGCCGTTCCTTTTGCGAGACGCCGAAATGCTGTTCCTCGTCGACAATCAGCAGGCCGAGATTGTTGAATTCAATGGATTTTGCCAGAAGCGCGTGCGTACCCACGGCAATCTGCACATCACCCGATGCGATACCAGCGCGGATGTCCTTTGCCGCCGCCGGCTGTGTCATGCGGGACAGCACGCCAATGGTGATCGGGAACCCGGCAAAGCGTTCGGTGAAGACCCGGCCATGCTGGCGCGCCAGAAGGGTCGTCGGCGCGACGAGCGCCACCTGATAGCCCGACATGGCGGCGACAAAGGCGGCGCGCAGCGCCACTTCGGTCTTGCCGAAGCCGACATCGCCGCAGATCAGCCTGTCCGTGGCCCGGCCCGACGCCAGATCGCCGATCACATCCTCGATCGCGCCAAGCTGGTCCTCGGTCTCGGCAAAGCCGAAGCGGTCGCAGAATTCCGCGAAACTTCCGGTCGGCGCGTTCAGCGGCTCGGCGCGTGCGGTCTGCCGCTGCGCCGCGATCTTGATCAGCTGGTCCGCCATGTCGCGGACCCGGCCCTTGACCCGGGCCACCCGCGCCTGCCAGGCCGCACCGCCCAGCTTGTCGAGCTGCGCGTCGGTGCCTGCACTGCCATAGCGCGACAGCATCTCGATGTTCTCGACCGGAAGATAGAGCTTGTCACCGCCGGAATAGACAAGCTGCAGGCAATCATGCGGCCCGCCCGAGGAATTGATGATCACCAGCCCTTCATAGCGCCCGATGCCGTGTTCGGCATGAACGACGAGATCGCCTTCTTCAAGGGCGCTGACTTCGCGCAGGAAATCCTCGCCGCGCCCCCGACGGGCCCGCGGACGTGACAGGCGCTGACCGAAGATATCCGTCTCGGTGATGACCAGCAGGCTGTCTGTCTGGAAGCCGGACTCGAGCAGCCATTCCATGATAAAAACGCCGCCCAGCCGGATCTGGTCGAGGCCGGTCACGCGCGCGGCGGCGCCGACGCCAAGATGCGGGTCCAGAAGCTCGGCGATGCGCACCGCGGCACCTTCGCCTGCCACGGCGATCAGCACCGGCCTGTTCGCAGATTTGCGCTCGGCGGCGATGATCTCCGCCACTTCTTCGATCACACTGCTCCCCGACCCGCCCGCGCGGGCGATGACCTGGCCTGCACGGCCGCCGGCATCGCGCCCCTCGTCTCCCGGCGGTGCGGCAAAGGGCATCATCCGCACAGCATTGGCAAGAAGCGCCTCGGCCTCCGCTTCGGCCGGATACAGCCTGTCCGTCGCAAGCGGCCTGTAGGCCATGTCGGGATCATCGTCGCCGGGTTCCTGCCGCGCGCCGTGGAAATCCTGAATCTGTGCAAACCGCGCGGCAATCGCGGCGTCTGCCTCATGATCGAGAACAAGCTGCCAGTCCGTGCAATAGTCGGTCAGCAGGGCAAGCTCCTCATGAAACAGCGGCAGCCAATGCTCCATACCGGGATGCATGCGCCCCGCCGTAACGGAATCATACAGCGCATCTCGGCTTGCCATCGCCCCGAAGGCGGCGCGATAGCCGGTGCGGAACCTCTCGATCGATGCCTCGTCCAGCTGGAATTCCGCTACCGGACGAAGCACCAGCCTGTCTTGCGGGCCGCCGCTTCGCTGCGTCGCCGCATCAAAATCGCGAATGGTCTCAAGCTCGTCGCCAAAGAAATCAAGCCGCGCCGGTGCGCCGCGTCCCGGCGGGTAAATATCCAGAATGCCGCCGCGAAGGGCAAATTCGCCCGTCTCGCGCACCGTATCCGTGCGAAGATAGCCCTGCCCGACCAGAAAATCGCACAGCCGTGCCGGACCGGTCGAATCACCAGCAGCCAGCACAAGCGAACGTTCGGAAAAATAGGATTGCGGCGGCACGCGCTGAAGCACCGCATTCACAGTGGTCAGCAGGACCGCGCCAACACCAGCACCAGCGCCGCCCTCGGCAAGACGCGCCAGCGTTTCGACGCGCTGGCCGACCAGTGCGCCCTGTGGCGACAGCCTGTCGAAGGGAAGACAGTCCCAGGCCGGGAACAGATGCGTCTCGACCTGCGGAGTCAGCCGCGACAGCCCGTCCCGCATCGCCATCATCCGCGCATCGTCCCGGGCCACATAGACAAGGCGCGCGCCGCTGCCAAGCCAGCCTGAAAGGGCCAGCATGCTGACACCGTCAGGCACGCCCCAGACAGATTTTTCAGGCTGTATATTTTGAATAAAATAAGACACTTGTCAGTCGTTTTTAAATTCTTTAATCAAATCGAGAACACGGTTGTCATGCATTTGCGGCGCAGGCTCGCCGGCCACGACCCAGGCATAGATCCGGTCATCCCCCGCATCGAGAAGCGCCTCGTACTGGCCGAGCTCGTCATCGGTCAGCCCGTGAAGATGAAGTTTCGCGAACCTGCCGAGAAGAAGGTCTGTCTCCTTCATGCCGGTGTAGCTCGACTGATAGACGAGCCGTCGCAGTCTTGTCTCTCTGGATTCGGCAGTTGGCTCGTTCATGAAAAACCGTTCCTCGGCGCCGTGCCGTTGCTGGTATGCGGCACAGGGCGTTTGCTGCTGGATGTTGTGGGCCCGGCAATATGCGGTGCGCGCGCCGTCAAAGCAAAACATTTGTTGGCATCACGGACAACAGGTCGCGCCGGACCACAGGCCCGATTGCAGGCATCGATGCCGGCAGTCAGGATTTTGTCTTGGCGTCCCCTTTCGGGTAGTCTTGGCCGACCAAAGGCCCGGACCACACAACGCATGCACCCCAGACGCCCGACCGAAATTTTTGGCCTGTTTGCCGCCACCACCGTGCTTCCCGGCGTGGGACCCAAACTGGCGGCGGCAATCGAGAAACGCATCGGCGCGCATGTCATAGACCTTTTGCGCCATCTTCCCATCGGACTGATCGACAGGCGCGCCCGCCCGCCGCTGGGCGACGTGGCCGACGGCAGCATCGCGACATTCGAGGTTCTTGTCGTCAAGCACGACAAGCCGCCGCCCAGCACCCGCCGCCCGTGGCGCGTCATCACCGAAAACGAGACCGGCAGGCTGGAGATCATCTTCTTCCACGCCCGCGACGATTATGTCAGCCGCATGCTGCCCACCGGCGAGCGCCGCATCGTCAGCGGCCGCGTGGAAATCCGCCAGGGCAAGCCGCAGATGGCGCATCCCGACCACATCATCCGCCCCGAGGACCGCGGCGAGATGCCGGAGATGGAACCTGTCTATCCGCTGACGGCCGGATTGACGCCAAAGGCGCTGCGCCGCGCCATGGACGGCGCGCTGGACCGGCTGCCGGCCTTGCGTGAATGGATACCGCAGGACCTGATGCAATCACGTGGCTGGCCGGACTTCACGACAGCCATGCACAAGGTGCACGCCCCGCAGAATGCGGATGATCTGATGCCGGCGTCGAAATCGCGATGCCGCCTCGCCTTTGACGAGCTGCTGGCGAACCAGCTGGCGCTGGCGCTTGTCAGGCACAAGGCGGCCGACGACATGCCGGGCCGCGTCTTTGCCGGAACCGGAGCGCTGACCGAAGCGCTGATGACCTCGCTTCCCTTTGCGCCGACCGGCGCGCAGACCCGCGCGATCGCCGAAATCAGGGCCGACCAGCAGGCCCCGCGCCGGATGCTGCGCATGCTTCAGGGTGATGTCGGTTCCGGCAAGACACTGGTGGCGCTGGCGGCAATGCTGCATGCGGTGGAGTCCGGCGCCCAGGCGGCCCTTCTTGCCCCGACAGAGGTCCTCGCCCGCCAGCATCACGCCAGCATCAACGCCTTTCTTGCCCCTATGGGAATGGAAGCGCATCTCCTGCTTGGCCAGGGGCGCGGTGGCGGACGCAAGGCAGTGCTTGAGGCGATCGGGGACGGCAGCGCGAAAATCGTCATCGGCACCCACGCCCTGATCTCCGAGGGCGTGACCTACAAGGACCTTGGCCTCGCCGTGGTCGACGAGCAGCACAGGTTCGGTGTGCGCCAGCGCGTGCTGCTGGGCCAGAAGGGTGAAGGCGTCGATGTCATCGTGATGACAGCCACCCCGATCCCCCGATCGCTGGCGATGACCGCCTATGGCGACCTCGACCATTCCCGTCTCGACGAAAAGCCGGCAGGCCGCCTTCCCATCGACACAAGGGCGCTCCCGCTCGACAGGCTTGGCGATGTGGTCGGCCGGCTGCGTGCCGCCATCGCCGGCGGCAAGCGCGCCTACTGGATCTGCCCGCTGGTGGAGGAATCGGAAAAGCTGGATGTCGCTGCCGCCGAGGACCGTCAGCAGGCCCTCGCCCGTGCCCTTCCCGAGGTGAATGTGGCACTGGCGCACGGCAAGATGAAAGCGGCGGAGCGTGACGCCGCCATGCAGGCGTTCCGTGACGGCTCGGCCCAGCTTCTGGTCGCGACAACCGTGGTCGAGGTCGGGGTCGATGTTCCGGAAGCAAGCGTGATCATTATCGAGCATGCCGAACGTTTCGGACTGGCGCAGCTTCACCAGCTTCGCGGCCGTGTTGGCCGCAGTGACGAGGCGTCATCCTGCCTGCTGCTGTATCAGGGGCCGTTGTCCGAGACAGCGACGTCACGGCTTGCCGTGATGCGCGAGACCAATGACGGCTTCGTCATCGCCGAACGGGATCTGGAACTGCGCGGCCCGGGCGAGTTTCTCGGCCAGCGCCAGTCCGGCATGCCGGAATTCGCCCTTGCGGACATGGCAGCGCATCAGGATCTGCTGCCGCTTGCGCGCCATGCGGCGGCCGCCATGCTTGGCGCGGACGACCAGCCGACAGACAGGGCCACGGCAGAGCTGCTGCTCAGCCTGTTTGAACGTGACAGCGCTGTCAGGTTTCTGGCGTCCGGCTAGGGATTGCAGCCACCAACCAGCCCAAAATCAGGATGTCTTCCTGGCAGCTTTCCCGGCTGACTTCTTTGCCGGTGCCTTGCGGGAGGCAGGCCTCTTGCCAGCCGTCGAGGCGCCCTTCGCTACAGGCTTGCCATCGTCAGGCGGCGTAACGATGCCGCCCGAAACCACCAGCTTCACCGCATCCTCGACCGACATGTCCATGAAGATCACATCCTTGCGCGGGCAGAACAGCAGGAACCCCGATGTCGGGTTCGGCGTGGTCGGCACGAAGACATTGACCATGTCGATATCGATCCGCCGCGCCACTTCAGCCTTGGTTCCGCCGGTGACAAAGCCGATCACCCAGAGGCCCTTGCGGGGATATTCTACCAGAACCACCTCGCGGAACGCATCCGACTGGGTGGAGATCACAGTCTCGAGAATCTGCTTGCTGGCCCCGTAGATGCTGCGGACAACAGGCATCCGGTTAAGGATGGATTCGCCCAGCTTGATGATCCAGCGCCCCAGAAAGCCGGCGGCGACGGCGCCGATCACGGTGATCAGAACGACTCCGATGACCAGGCCGACGCCCGGCACATTCGCGAAACGAAGCTCGCTGAACCCCGGGACGAGGCTTGCCACCTGCCCGTCGATCAGGTTGATCGCCGCCCAGGTGATGTAGACAGTCAGCAGAACGGGCGCCGTGACAAGAAGACCAGTGAAAAACCAGGAGCGCAGCCTGCCGAGCAGTCCGACACGTTTGGCCGGCGCGTTGGCATCATTGTTCATCATGCATGTGTCCTCGCAAGACGTGGGGGCCTCACGATAATGGTGAGAAAGCCTTTCTGTTGCAAGGGGTTGGTTCTCTGATTGCGCCCGGATGCCTGATAGCTTGCGGCACTACCGCAAAGCCGCCAGAATGCGCGCCATAGCCATGTTCCAAAGGACCGTTCCAGACATGACAACGCCTTCAGGCCGCAATGCCGACCAAGACAAACTGAACCAGCTCGAGCGCATCATCGAAATCATGCGGCAGTTGCGTGATCCTGAAACCGGCTGCCCCTGGGATGTCGAGCAGGACTTCTCGACGATCGCGCCCTACACCATCGAAGAGGCCTACGAGGTGGCGGATGCCGTGCAACGCGGCAATGTCGACGATATCCGCGACGAGCTCGGCGATCTGCTGCTGCAGGTCGTCTTCCAGGCACGGATCGCCGAGGAAGCCGGGCTGTTCACCCTCGCCGATGTCGCCCGCGGCATTTCCGACAAGATGGTCGACCGGCACCCGCATGTGTTCGGGGGCGAGGACCGCCCGCAAATCGAGGAACAGAGCGGCCGATGGGAAGCCATCAAGGCAGCCGAGCGCGCCAGCAAGGGCAAGACCGGCGTTCTGGATGACATCGCGGCCGGCCTGCCGCCCATGCTGCGCGCGTTGAAACTTCAGAAACGCGCCGCCCGTGTCGGGTTCGACTGGGCCAATATGGATGACATCATCGCCAAGCTCGACGAGGAAACCGCCGAGCTTCGTGCCGAGGTCAGCAGTGACAGTGTCGACCAGACCCGTGTCATCGACGAGGTAGGCGACGTGCTGTTCGTTGCCGTCAATCTGGCGAGACGCGCCGGTGTTGATCCTGAAACCGCGCTCATGGGCTGCAATTCAAAATTTGAGCAAAGGTTTAGATATATCGAGCATCATGCTGACAAAATTGGAAAATCTATGGATGATATGTCGCTAGACGAGATGGAAGCGCTGTGGCAGGAAGCCAAGACCCGCCCCACTGTCTAGAGGCGGCCATCTTCCCAAAGATGCCTGTGCAGCATATGCCAGGCAGCGGCATCCGGCGCGATCATGATGCCTGACCTGTTGCCGGCGTTGTAGCGCCCGCCCCCGTCGATCATCGCGGCATGCGCGCCTGCCTCGCGGCACAGCAGATCCACAGGCGCATGGTCCCACGGCGTGCAGCTGGCATGCATCAGGAAGTGCTGGCTGCCCTCGGCGATCCCGCCGGCAAGCACGCCTATGCTCCCGGGAAACCAGCGTCCCGGCATTTCGCGAAGAATGCCGCGCAGGCGCGTCTTTTCGGGTTCTTCCACGTCGCGAACGCTTGCCGCGCCATTCAGCATGTCTATGCGCCAGTCACGCGCACCAAGGGACAGCCTGTGGTCCCCTCCATCGTCAAGGCGCATCATCGCCCCCTCGCCGGCGGCGGCGTAATAGAGACGGCGCTGAAGCGGCAGCCAGATCCAGCTTCTGACGGGCACACCGTTCTCGAGCAGCGCGACCATGCTGCAGAACCGGTCCTTGGCCTTTACAAAATTGTTGGTGCCGTCCACCGGATCGATAGTCCAGGCAAGCGGCGCCACGGCATGCTCGCGCAAGGCAGGATCCTCGCCGCAAGCTTCCTCGCCGATGACAACCGCATCGACAATGCCGCGCAGGCGGGGTGTCAGCCAGGCTTCCGCCTCGCGGTCGGCCACGGTTACCAGATCGGTCGGGCTTGTCTTGGTGGCGATGTCCTCGTCGGCAAGTACGCCGTAACGAGGCAAGACAAACCGGTCGCCTGCCGCACGAACGAGATCGGCGACATCGCCAGCAATCGAATCAAACATGATGGTCAGGGCTCCGCGACTTTCAGTCGTCGCCTGCTCCCTCCGCTTCGTCATCAAGTTCCTGCAACTGGACCGGCGCCATCGGCATGATGGTCGAGATGGCGTGCTTGTAGACAAGCTGCACATGCTGGTCGCGCTTGAGCAGTATCGAGAAATTGTCGAACCAGGTGATCACCCCCTGCAGTTTCACTCCGTTCACCAGAAACACAGTGACAGACGCATGGGATTTGCGGACGTTGTTAAGGAAAAGCTCCTGAAGGTTCCGGCTCTTATCGTTGGCCAATTTTTTGTCCTCCTGGGAACAGGGTAGCGGCTTGCCGCCTGACTGACAATCCTGCAGCGATCACCAGCCGAAAGCGCAAGTGATCAGAAGAAATCCAGCCTGACCGACAACAGCTTCTCAACCTGCGGGATTTTGCCCCGCGCGGCGAAGATCGCAACCGTGTCGCCGGCCTCGATGACCGTGTCACCACGCGCCGGTATGACCTTGTCGTTGCGCAGGATGCCGCCGATCGCGACGCCTTTTGGCACTTTTGCCTCGCGAAGGGATTTGCCGACCAGCTGCGAGGATGGCAGCGCTTCCGCCTCGATCACCTCGCCAAGATCCTCGACGACAGCGTGGACATCGCGGATACGGCCCCGCCGCACATGCTCGAGGATCGAGGACACGGTGATCTGGGACGGGTTGATGACCGCGTCAACACCAAGCGCGGCGACAAGCGGGATAAAGCCGGGAATATTGACCAGCGCCACGGCATGCGCCGCGCCGTTTCGCTTGGCCAGCAGAGCGGACAGGATATTCACCTCGTCATCATCTGTGACGGCAACGAATGTTTCGGTCGTGCCGACATCGGCTTCGGCCAGAATGCTGCTGTCGAGGGCATCGCCGTTGAAGATGCGTGTCTCTCGCAGGTTTTCGGCAAGGAAATGGGCGCGCGATGCGTTGCGCTCGATCAGCTGGACCTTGGTGTTCTGGAAATTGGTCTCGATTTCGGTCGCCAGCATCTGGCCGATGGCGCCGCCGCCGGCGATGAGAACGGATCTCGCCTCATGCTCCTCATGGGCAAAGGTCGCCATGGCCCGGTCCAGATGCTCGGAATCACAGACGAAATAAACGCGGTCACCCGGCTTCATCATCTCGGCACCATCGCGCGGCAGGGTCAGTTTGCCGTCGCGAATAACGGCAAGGATGGTCATCGACAGGTCCGGAAACAGATTCGTCAGATGCCGGATGGGCGTGTCGATGATCGGGCTGACCTCGCTGCACTGCACACCGACAAGGTTCATCCGGCCGCCGCACATATCCTTCACGTCGAACGCCCCCGGGACGCGCAACTGGTTGCTGACGGCGGCGGACACCTCTGCCTCCGGCGAGATGATATGGTCGATGGGAAGCTGGTCCGGCGAATAGAGGTCGCCATAGATCGGGTCCAGATAGGGCTGGTGCCGGATACGCGCGATCTTCACCGGTGTGTTGAAAATGGTGTGCGCCACCTGGCAGGCCACCATATTCACCTCATCCGACTCGGTGACCGCGATCAGCAGTTCGGCATCCCGGGCGCCAGCCTCGGAAAGAATGTCCGGATATGAGGCCGTGCCAACCACACCATGAACATCGACCTGATCCGTGATGCGCTGGATTTTTTCTTCCGAATCGTCGATCACGGTTACGTCGTTATGTTCCTCGGCAAGGTGCGAGGCGATGCCGGCGCCGACAAGACCCGCGCCACAAATCACAATCTTCATGTCTTGCCATCCTCGTTCGCGGGCGTCTTGCCACCATGCGTGACGTCGAGTGACCGCAGCTTGCGGTGCAGGGCTGATCGCTCCATCCCTACAAAGCCGGCCATTTGAGATACATTCCCGTCAAAGCGTTGCAATTGCGCCGTCATGTAGCTCTTCTCGAAAGCCTCGCGCGCATTGCGCAACGGCAATGCCAGCAGCGCATCAATATCAGAATTGCCGGCGGCAGGCGAGATGTTCTGGATTTCAGCGGGCAGCAGGTCTAGGCCGAGGGGCTCGGACCTGTCGGCAGGGGCCATGATCAGCATATTCTCGATCGTGTTCAGCATCTGGCGCACATTGCCGGGCCAGCGATAGCCCTGCATTGCAGACAGAACCTCGTCACCCAGCTTGACCTTCCCGAGGCCGGTCCGGCGCGCCACCAGATCGACAAAATGACGGGCGAGATGCGGAATATCCTCGCGGCGTTCGGCAAGCGGCGGCATTGAAAGCGGCACCACACCAAGCCTGTAATACAGATCCTCGCGCAGACGCCCCTCGGCTATGGCGGCCGAGAGGTCCCGGCTCGATGCCGAGATCACACGCACATCGACGGAGACTTCCTTGTTGCCGCCGACACGGCGGAAGCGCTGTTCGGCAACGGCGCGCACGATCTTGCCCTGGGTTTCGAGCGGCAGGTCACAGACCTCGTCGAAATACAGGGTTCCCTTGTGCGCCTGTTCGAACAGTCCGACAATCCGCCGGCTGGTCGCGACACCGTCGGATCCGAACAATTCCACATCGGCCCTCTCCGCCCCCAGCCGCGCGCAGTTGGCGACAATGAAACGCGAATCACGCCTGTCAGACTGGTGATGGATGCAGCGGGCCGCAAGCTCCTTGCCGCTGCCGTTGGGGCCGCTGATCAGGACCCTGCTGGCCGTTGGCGCGATCCGTTCCACTGCTGTGCGGACGGCCTTGATCTGTGTCGAGACGCCGATGATGGACGGATCACTCTCCTCGCTGACCCGCGCGCGAAGCTCGGCATTCTCGCGTTCAAGGCGGCTTGCCTCAAAGGCGCGCTGCACCATCAGCAGAAGCCTGTCCTCCTTGAACGGCTTTTCGATGAAGTCATAGGCGCCGTTGCGAATGGCCTGGACAGCCGTCTCGACAGTGCCATGCCCCGAGATCATCAGCACCGGCACCTCGGGGTAGACGCTCTTGACCCACTCCAGCAGTTCAAGGCCGTCCATATCCGAATCTCGCATCCAGATATCCAGAATGGCAAGCCCCGGCGGCTTGGCGGCGAGGAGGTCTCGCGCTTCCATGGCCGACGCCGCTTCCATGGTCGTGAACCCTTCGTCCCGAAGGGTTGCGCCGATCAGGAGTCTGATGTCGCTTTCATCATCGACGATGAGGATGTCACCCGCCGTTTTCATTCGCCCTGCCTCTTCATCAAACAGCCCCTGCGGCGCCCAGCTGGGCCAGCCTGATCACGACTTTGGCACCACCATCATCGGCATCTGCCAGCTCCAGCTCGCCGGAATGGTCCTGAACAATCTTGCCGACAATCGCGAGCCCCAGTCCGGTTCCCTTGTCACGACCTGTCACGTAGGGCTCGAGAAGCGACGAGCGGCCCTTCTTCGGAAAACCCGGACCATTGTCGGAAACCTCGAGACAGACCTGACCATCATTTACCGACAGCGCCAACCGGATTTGCGGCTCCGCCACCCTCGCTCCGGAAAGGCTGTCGATGGCATTCTGGATGATGTTGGTCAGCGCCTGGCGTAACAGGCCGGCATCGCCCATCACCATACCGCCGTCAGGGTCCTTATCGAGATCGGTGCTGAATTCCACCTTCTGCGCCTCGAAGAGGGCAACCTGACCATGCGCCAGCTCGGCAAGGGACAGCTCCTCCATCGCCGGTTGAGGCATACGGGCAAAATCAGAAAATTCGTCGACCATGCGGCCGATATCGTCGACCTGGCGGCCGATAATGGAAAGATACTCGCTGAATTGCGCACCTGCCGCCTCGTCTTCCGGCCTGTATTTGCGCCGCAGCCTGTCCGCCGCAAGCTGGATCGGGGTGAGCGGATTCTTGATCTCGTGCGCGATACGGCGGGCCACATCCGACCAGGCCGCCTTGCGTTGCGCCGTCAGCAGGTCGGTCACATCGTCGAACGTAACGACATAGCCGATCACGCGCCCATCCACCCGTTCGGTTGCGATCCGCGCGCGAAGGGTAAGGATCGCCCCGTCCCGCTCCAGTATGATCTGTTCCTCGGCGAACCTGCGCCGGCGCGAAGTGCCTGTGGCAATCAGCCCGGCGAATTCCGGCACCACATCGGCGAGCTTGCGTCCGATCATGTCGCTGTCGGAAAGCGAGAGAAGCTGGCAGGCGCTGTTGTTCGGCAGGGTCACCCTCTGGTCGCTGTCCAGACCGATCACGCCGGATGACACACCGCCCAGAACCGCTTCGGTAAATTCCCGCCGCCGGTCGATCTGCATATTCGCATGCACGAGCTGCTCGCGGCTTCTGACCAGTTCATCCAGCATCTTGTTGAAGGACAGGCCGAGGCGCGCCACCTCGTCCAGTTCCAGCCCGGCCGGAACGCGTTCGGACAGGTTTCCGCCACGCACCTGTTCGGCAACGGAAATCACCGACCCGAGCGGTTCCACAATGGCGGTGGCAAGGTTCAGGCCGATCCACAACGCCGTGATCAGCAGCAGGACGAGTATCAAGCCGAAGACGAAGGCAAAGCTGACCTGCAGATCGAGCTGGCGGATGCCAAGTTGCTGATAGTCCGCGGCCGCAAGCCTGGTGCCGTCGACGGCGTCCAGCACCGACCTGTCGATGAACCGGCCGACAAAAAGATAGGCGTCGACAAAGCTGTTCAGCTTGACCACGGCACGCAGCTTGTTCGTCTCGTCACCGCGCAGGATGACGACTTCGCCCTGCCGGGCCTGTTCCAGCCAGTCTTCGCCGAAGCTGGTGAAAGTCACGGCAAAGGCAAAACGCGATTTGGCCGCCACCTGACCGGTCCCGTCCAGAATGATGACTTCCGACAGATTGCGCAGTGCCGCCTGATTTGTCAGATACTGGTTCAGCAGCGCCGGCTCGTCGCGAAACTTGAAGGCCTCTCGGTTCACGTCATTGGCGATGGTCAGGACATCGCTCCGGATCGAGCTGGCATGTTCCTCGAAATAGGCGTCGGCGACCTGAACCGAGCCGGTAACCGCGGTCGAGATGCGGTCGGCGAACCAGCCACGAAGCGAGTAATCCACGACAAACAGGGCAAAGGCCGTGGTGATGACCGCAGGCAGGGCCGCCACACCGCCAAAGAGGAGGGCGAGGCGCCAATGGAGCTGGTAGCCGGCCAGTTTCTGCCGCCTTTCAACCCACAGGCGCAGGATCTGGCGAATGACAAAGGCACCGACAATGATCACCGCCAGCACATCGACGGCAATCAGGGTCGCCAGCTGACCGCTGTCGGATTGTGCCGGATCGAACTGGGCAAGCGTGTAGATCGTGTAGATGCCGATCGCCAGCGCGGCCAGAACCGCAAGGTAACCAAAGCGGTTTTCCGAAAAACTCAGCAGCTTGCCCTGGCGCGGCGGTGTCTTCGTTTCGATACTCATCGGCCCGACCATATACCAAGTTCACGGATGCGCTTGCGAAGCGTATTGCGGTTGATCCCCAGAATTTCGGCAGCTTTCACCTGATTTCCCCGCGTCACCTCGAGCGTGGCGACGATCAGCGGATATTCCACCTCGCGAAGAATGCGTCCATGCAGGCCCGCCGGCGGCGCGGCGCCGTCGAGTGTGCTGAAATACCGGCGCACATGCTGGTCGACTGACTCCGCAAGACTGTCGACCTCGATCGGCTGTGCTTCAGCCGGGCGCACGGATGCGAGCTCCGCCTCGACCATTTCGGCCGAAATGCTGTCCTCGCCGACCAGAACAAGAAGCCGGCGCACCAGATTTTCCAGTTCGCGCACATTCCCCGGCCAGTTCCATTCCGCCAGCGCGCGGATGGCCTCGGGGGTAAAGCGTTTTGCCGGCAGCCCGCCGGCGGCGGCCTGTTTCTGGAAATGGTTGACCAGAGGGGCGATATCCTCGGTCCGCTCACGCAGCGGCGGCAGGCGCAGCGGCACGACGTTCAGCCTGTAGAACAGATCCTCGCGGAACAGCCCCTGCTGCATCAGATGCTGAAGATTGTGGTTGGTTGCGGCGATGATCCGCACATTCGCCTTGACCGGGCGATTTGCCCCGACCGGCAGATACTCGCCGTCCTGAAGCACCCGAAGAAGCCGTGTCTGCGCTTCCGGCGGCATATCGCCGACCTCGTCCAGAAACAGGCTGCCGCCCTCGGCCTGCTCGAAACGTCCCGACATACGGCTGTCGGCACCGACAAAGGCGCCCTTCTCATGGCCGAAAAGCTCCGACTCCACCAGGTTCCGCGGAATGGCCGCCATGTTGATCGGTACAAACGGGCCGGCACGGCGGGACCCAAGGTCATGAAGGGCGCGCGCCACCAGCTCCTTGCCCGTGCCGCTCTCGCCAGTGATCAGAACCGTCAGGTCGGTGCCGACGACACGGGCCATCGCCTTGAAGATATCCTGCATCGGGCGCGACCTGCCGACGAGCGGGCCGCCCTCCTCGACACCGGGCTGTGCCTGCGCCGTCGGCCGCGACTGGCCAATGCTGCCAACCGCGCGCTCGGTGGCCTCGACAAGGCTCCGCAGCTCAAACGGCTTCGGCAGATATTCGAAGACGCCAGTCTGTTGCGCCTTGACCGCCGTCAGCAGGGTTGAGCGCGCGCTCATCACGATCACCGGCATATCGGGCCGGTGTTGCTGGATCCGTGGCAGCAGGTCGAGCGCGTCACCATCCGGAAGGGCGATGTCCGAGATCAGCACATCGCCGCGACCACTTTCGATGAGCTTCCACAGCCCTGCCGCCGTGCCGCTGGACTGTACGGTGTAGCCCTGACGGGCAAGCGCCTGCTGCACGACAAGCCGGACCGACTTGTCATCCTCTGCCACCAGAATATGCGCCGAACGCGAACTCATCAGGACACCTCCTGGCCGGCAGGCGGGAAATTGATCCTGAACACCGTCCGCCCGGGCGCGGAATCAACCTCGACCAGACCGCCATGGTCGGCAACAACGCTGGCCACCAGCGCAAGGCCAAGGCCACTGCCGCCCGGCTTTCCGGACACGAACGGGTCAAAGATATTGTCGCGAAGCTCGGGGGAAATACCGGGGCCGTTGTCGATCACCTCGACCTGGATCGGCACATGCAGCCGCCCGGCACCTGCCCCACTCAGCCGCCGCCCCCGTGCATAGGATGTGACTATCGTCAATTCAGACTTGTTTTCAGTGGCTTCAAAAGCGTTCTTAATCATATTTAAGAAAGCCTGAATCAGCAGGTCACGATGCCCGTCGACCGGCGGCAGCGACGGGTCATAGCGTCGTTTGACGGTCATGTGCGCGCCGTAGCTCGCCGAAGCGATCCGCAGGCAGTGGTCCAGCACCTCGTGGATATTGACCGGTGACAGCGTTACCTGCCCGCCTCCGGCGATCCCCTCCATCCTGTCGAGAAGCGCCGTAACGCGGTTTGTCTCTTCGACGATCATCCGCGCGAATTCCTGATTTTCCGGCGACAGGTCGGCCTGCAGCAATTGCGCCGCGCCCTTGATGCCGGCCAGCGGGTTCTTCACCTCATGCGCCAGCAACGCCGCCATCGCCGAGATCGAACGCGCCGCCCCGTGGAACAGCGACTGCCCCCGCAACCGTTCGGCAAGCGCACGCTCCTGAAATGTCACAAGCATCCGGCCTTCATGCGCAGACCGGTCGCCAAACGGCGCGATCTGCACATTCAGCAGCTTCATGCCGATCCGCGGGCTCGCCAGCTCGATGCCCTGGTCGGCCACGGACGCCATCTGCGAGCGGGCGCGCGCCAGCAAGGCCATCAGGCTGGAATCGGCCGGAATTTGCTGTGACAGCTCACTGCCGGTCAGCATCGTCGCGCTGGAATCGAAAAACATTTCGGCCGCGTGGTTCAGGAACACGAAACGGTCCGCACCATCCAGGAGAAAGACCGGATTCGGCAGGCTGGCGAGGATGTGGGTCGCCTCAAGCTGCAAGTCGGGCGAAGCAATCTCGTCCATCAGGCCGCCGCCTCCCTTGCTGCGCCCTCGTCCAGTTCGGCGAAGAACCGGTCGACCGCCTCGAATACTGCTTCGGCGTCCGTCGTGTTGTTGGCGACATCGCGAAGCTCTGCCGCACCGGGAAGGCCGTGCGCGTACCAGGCAATATGCTTGCGCGCCAGACGCATCGCCGGCGCGCCGTAATGCGTCAGCATGTCGTCGAGATGCAGCTTCATCATCCGGTGACGTTCGGCAATGGACGGGTCCGGCCGCACCGCGCGCCCCTCGAGACGGTCGCCCGCCTGGGCCAGCAGCCAGGGACGTCCCTGCGCGCCGCGCCCGATCATCACACCGGCAGCCCCGCTGTCGCGCATCGCGCTGTCGACATCCTCGAGGCTGCGGATATCCCCGTTCACAATTACCGGCATCGGCACCGCATCGACAACGCCGCGAACGGCTTTCCAGTCGGCCGAGCCGTTATACATCTGGCAGCGGGTGCGGCCATGAACGGCGATCATGGCGATCCCGGCATCCTCGGCCATGCGGGCGATCACAGGGGCATTCAGGCTGTCATCATCCCAGCCAAGACGCATCTTCAGCGTTACCGGCACATCTACAGAAGCCGCCACGGCCGCCAGGATAGCCCCGGCCAGCGGCTCGTCACGCATCAGCGCCGAGCCTGACAGCTTGCCTGTCACCTTTTTCGCCGGGCAGCCCATATTGATATCGATGAAGGTGGCACCGAGATCCGCCGCGATGCGCGCCGCATCCGCCATGATCTGCGGGTCCCAGCCGGCAAGCTGCACGGACAGCGGCACCTCGCTGACCGTGTCCATGCGCAGCTTGCGCATCTCGCTGCGCACTTCGCGCAGGATGGCGGCGCTCGCCACCATCTCGGTCACGACAAGGCCGCCGCCCGCACGGCGAACCGCGCGGCGGAACGGCATGTCCGTCACCCCCGACATCGGCGCGAGGATGGCGGCATGCGGCACTGTGATTCCACCAATGGTGAGACTCATTGCGTCTGGCTCATTTCATCTGGCTCGCAGTTCAGCCTTTCGGGATTCAGGCGACCCGCCGTCGCAGGCCCGAGACCGGCTGCTGAAATTTCGGGCATATTGCCCCAAATACAGGCAGGATTGCCAGCCATTTCGGCCATTTTGCGGCACCACATACCCAGAGACCCGGATCAGGCTTGCCGATCAGGATCGGTCGATAACCGATGGACTTCCCGACGGGCATTGGGGATAACGGGGCGATGGAAAGCGCAAGATCATGACCGCCGCAGCCAAGGCACGCCTGACCGCCATCATCGTCGCGGCCGGTGGCGGCACACGCATGGGCGGCGAAGTCGAAAAACAGTTCCGCCTGTTCGCCGGAAAACCGGTGCTGGCGCATTCCGTCGAGGCGTTCTTGCAACATCCGGCAACGGAGCGGGTGGTCGTGGTCGCCGCCGAGACCCGCATGGACACCGCCAAGGCCGCGATCGGCGATCTGGCTGGCGATGAACGGGTCCTGATCACCGCCGGTGGAGACCGCCGCCAGGATTCGGTGCGCGCCGGGCTGGCGCTGGCCGCAGACGACGCAGCGCTGGTGGCCATTCATGACGCGGCACGGCCATTGCTGCCGCAAGGCATCATCACCGGCTTGGTTGCGGCGATGGAAGAGAGCGGTGCGCATGACATCATGGCCGCCCTTCCCGTGCTTCCCGTCACCGACACGCTGAAGAGCGTCAAAGACGACAGGGTGACAGGCACCACACCGCGCGCCGGTCTTGGCCGGGCACAGACACCGCAGATTTTCCGTCGCGCGCATCTGCAGGCGCTTTATGAATCGCATGATAATGGCAGCGAGATCACCGACGACATCCAGCTTGTCGAGGCCGATGGCGGCCGGATCGCGACAATCGCCGGTGACGAACGGCTCTGGAAGCTGACGGCGCCTCGGGATTTTGCCATTCTGTCGGCCCTCGCCGGCGACAATACCGTACCGGAAGGAACCGCCCAGATGGAAGCACAGACACCCGTCCCCGACATCCGGACTGGTACCGGGTTCGACGTTCACAAATTCGGCGATGGCAGCGGGCCGGTCATGCTGGCCGGCGTCAGCATCCCGCACGACCGCAGCCTTGCTGCCCATTCCGACGGCGATGTGGGACTTCACGCGCTGTGCGACGCGATCTTCGGGGCCCTCGCCGATGGCGATATCGGATCGCACTTCCCGCCATCCGAGGCCCGCTGGAAAGATGCGGAAAGCGGCCAGTTCCTTTCCTTTGCGGCGGAACGATGCGCGGCGCGCGGCGCGACCATCCTCAATCTCGACCTGACACTGATCTGCGAGAGGCCGAAGATCAGGCCGCATCGCGACGCCATGCGCGAGCGTGTGGCAGCACTTGCCGGCATTTCCGTCGACCGGGTCGCGGTCAAGGCTACCACCTCCGAAGGTCTGGGCTTCACCGGCCGCGGCGAAGGCATTGCGGCGCAGGCGTCAGCCACACTGTTGTTTGCACCCGCAAATACTGACGGCGATGCCGACGGCAGCGGCTAGGAATGGACGGGTAGCGATGCACAGGCAGGTCTGGATCAATCTTGCCACGCTTGGCCCGGTCGGCCGCATCCGGCCGGCCCCAGGGACCTGGGGATCGGCAGCGGCGCTGCTGCCGGCGGCGGCGCTGGCCCTGGGCGGCAACTGGCTGCTCGAGGTCGGTGTTGTCATCGCCTGCATCATCGGCGTGAAGGCCGCCGATATCTATGAAGCACACTCCGGCAAGAAGGATGCCTCGGAAGTGGTGATCGACGAGCTGGCGGGCCAGTGGATCGCCCTTCTCGTGGTGCCGCTGGACTGGCGCTGGTGGCTTGCCGCCTTTGTGTTGTTCCGCCTGTTCGACATCGTCAAGCCCGGACCTGTCAGAATGGCCGAACGGCTTCCCGGCGGCCTTGGCGTGATGGCGGACGATGTTGTCGCCGGTGTTCTGGCCGCCGCCCTGTTGCTGGTGGTGCAAATAATGATGACCGGAGCAACAGGATGACGACCCCTATCGACATGGCGCTGGCCGCAGAAATTGTGGCTGCAGGCACAGCATCCGGCAAAATGGTCGTGACGGCCGAATCATGTACCGGCGGCATGGTGGCCGCGGCGCTGACCGACATTTCCGGCGCCTCTGCGGTGCTGGACCGGGGGCTGGTCACCTACAGCAATGACGCCAAATCAAGCCTTCTCGGCGTGGCTGGGGCCACACTGGCGTCGCACGGCGCAGTCTCATCGGAAACCGCCGCCGAGATGGCAGCAGGCGCCCTTGCCGCCGCGCCGCAAAGCCATGTGGCGGTGGCCATCACCGGTATTGCCGGACCTGGCGGCGGCAGCGCGGAAAAACCTGTGGGACTTGTCTGGTTCGGGCTGGCGGTGCGCGGCGGAGCGGTTGAAACCCGCCGCCACCTGTTTGACGGTGATCGCGCCGCGATCAGGACGCAGGCCGCGAACGAGGCGCTGCGACTTCTTCTCGGGGGATTAAGGCCTTAAGACTGGGTCGCGCTCGCGCCGCTGATGCGGGGCGCCGGGCGTCCATAGAGAACATCGGCACGGTCCTCGAACGCCTTGACCATACGTTTCACCGCTTCGGTGAACAGCGTTTCAATGACCGACTGCAACAGCCGTGAATTGAATTCGAAGTCGACATAGAAATCGATCTCGCAGCCGTCGGGATGCGGCAGGAACCGCCATTTATTCGTCAGATAACGAAACGGCCCTTCTGCATATTTCACATTAATTTCAAGATTTTGCTGATCGAGCTCAACATATGATGTGAACCGCTCGCGAAACATCTGGAAACCGATGATCAGGTCAGCCGTCAGCGCGGCATCGCTTTCCTCGCGAATGCGCGCCGCCATGCACCATGGCAGGAATTCAGGATACCGCCGCACATCCGCGACAAGCGCATAGAGCTCTTCCGGGCGATGCGGGATCACCCGCTTTTCGGCATGAACGGTCATCTCAGGCTCTCGCCAGCGCGGCGTTGCGCGCGTCCTGCAGGGCCGCGAAATCCGCATCCGCATGGTAGGAGGAGCGCGTCAGCGGGGTCGAGGACATCAGCAGAAAACCCTTCGCCTTGCCCTGCTTGGCATAGCTCTCGAAGATCGAAGGCTCGACAAACCTGTCCACCGGCGCATGTTTTGGCGTCGGCTGCAGATACTGGCCGATGGTCATGAAATCCACATCCGCGCTTCGCAGGTCGTCCATCAGCTGGCCGACCTCCTCGTCGCTTTCGCCAAGCCCCACCATGATGCCGGACTTGGTGAAGATCGACGGGTCGAGCTTCTTGACCTGCTGCAGGATCGACAGCGAGTGGAAATAGCGCGCGCCGGGCCTGATCGACGGGTAGAGGCGCGGCACCGTCTCCATATTGTGGTTGAACACGTCCGGCCTCGCCTCGACGACAATCTCGAGAGCGCCATCCTTGCGCAGGAAGTCGGGCGTCAGGATTTCGATGGTGGTGCCGGGCGACTGTTCGCGAATGGCGGTGATGGTCCGGGCGAAATGCCCGGCTCCGCCGTCATCGAGGTCGTCACGGTCTACCGAGGTGATCACGACATGGCGCAGCGCCAGTTTTGCCACTGCCGCGCCGACATTTTCCGGCTCATGCGGATCGAGAAGGTCCGGCCGGCCGGTCGCCACATTGCAGAAGGCGCAGGCACGGGTGCAGACCGATCCGAGGATCATCATGGTCGCATGTTTCTGCGCCCAGCATTCGCCGATATTCGGGCAAGCCGCCTCCTCGCACACGGTGACGAGGTTGTGCTCGCGCATCAGCGAGCGGGTTTCGGCATATTCGGCCGATACCGGCGCCTTGACGCGAAGCCATTCCGGGCGGCGCGGTTGCGGCCGGTCCGGATTACGGCGTTTTTCGGGATGGCGCTCGGCGCCCTTGCTTGTGTTGACTTGCGGCATGCCTGTCAGTCGGTCCTTCACATTCAACGCCGGTGTCGTACCACGGGTAACCGGCTGTCGGCACCCTAGAAGTGGATGGCGCGACCATATGCGTCAAGAACGGATTCATGCATGGCTTCCGACAAAGTCGGATGCGGGAAGATGGTCTGCATGAGTTCCGCCTCGGTCGCCTCCAGCGTCCGCGCCACGGCATAGCCCTGAATCAGTTCGGTCACCTCGGGCCCGACCATATGCGCGCCCAGCAACTCGCCCGTTTTCTTGTCGAAGATGGTCTTGATCAGCCCCTGGTCGTCGCCAAGCGCGATGGCCTTGCCATTGGCCAGCATCGGGAACCTGCCGACACGGATGTCATGGCCGGCATCCTTGGCCGCTGCCTCGGTCATGCCGACAGAAGCGACCTGCGGACGGCAGTAGGTGCAACCCGGAACAGCCCCCTCGCCAATGGCGTGGACATCCGGCTCGCCAGCCAGCTTCTCGACACAGATAATGCCTTCGTGGCTTGCCTTGTGCGCCAGCCAGGGCGGACCCGTCACGTCACCGATGGCATAGAGGCCCGGTTCACCGGTCGCCCCCCACTGGTCGGTGACGATATGGCCGCGGTCGACGGTGACCTTCGTGCCCTCGAGCCCCAGCTCCTCGGTATTGCCGGTGATGCCGACAGCGAGGATGGCGCGGTCAGCACTGACCGGGGCGATCTCGCCCTCGAACCGCGCGGTCACACCGGTCTTGCCCTTGTCGATCCCGGCAAGGCGCGCGCCGGTGATGATCTTCATGCCGCGCTTGATGAAAGCCTTTTTCACGAAATCCGAAATCTCGGCATCCTCGACCGGCAGGATCCGGTCCATCGCCTCAATCAGGGTCACCTCGACACCCATATCCAGATAGAAGGAGGCGAACTCCGAACCGATCGCGCCGGATCCGATGATGACAAGCGATTTCGGCATGGTTTCCGGCACCATGGCCTCGCGATAGGTCAGGATGGAACTGCCGTCGGCCTCGATCCCGGGAAGCGCGCGTGCCCGCGCGCCGGTCGCCAGAATGACGTGTTTCGCCGACAGAACACCGCCACCGGCCAGTTTCACCTCGCGGCGGCCGGACACGGCTTTGCCAAGCACCGCCCGGTCGTCGAATACGGTGACCTTGTTCTTTTTCAGCAGGTGCGCGACGCCCGTCGACAGCCGGCCGGCGACATTGCGCGAGCGTTTCACCACAGCCTTCAGATCGATGCTGACCTCGCCGCTGACGGTGATGCCGAAATCCTTCATCTCGTCGATCGAGTGGCGCAATTCCGCTGCGCGAAGAAGCGCCTTTGTCGGAATGCATCCCCAGTTCAGGCAGATGCCGCCAAGATGCTCGCGCTCGACAAGCGCCACCTTCATCTTCAGCTGCGCCGCGCGGATCGCGGCAACATAGCCGCCGGGGCCGCCGCCTATGACCACAAGGTCGAAATTCGTCTCGCCTGCCATGATCCCGTCCTCTCGCCCTACAGCAACATTGTGACCGGGGCTTCGATATAGCCCTTGAAGGCTTGCAGCCATTCGGCGCCGACGGCACCGTCCACCACCCGGTGGTCGGCCGACAGCGTTACCGTCATCACCGTCGCCACAGCCAGCTCGCCATTGCGCACAACCGGGCGCTCCTCGCCGGCTCCGACCGCCAGGATCGCGCCCTGCGGCGGATTGATCACGGCGGCGAACTCGCGGATGCCGAACATCCCGAGATTGGAGATGGTGAAGCTGCCGCCGGCGAATTCCTCGGGCGCCAGCGTGCCGTTGCGCGCGCGGGTCGCCAGATCGCGGCTTGTCGCGGCAATCTCGGCAAGGCCTTTTTGCTCAGCCGCCCAGATGACAGGCGTGACCAGCCCGCCATCAACCGCGACCGCCATGGCGATATCGGCGTGATGGAACAGGCGTGTGTTGTCACCCTCCCAGGAGGCGTTCGCCTTCGGCACCTTGACCAGCGCCATCGCGGCCGCGCGGATCACCAGATCATTCACCGAAATCTTAACATCATCCGGCGACTGTTCGTTCATCACCTTGCGCGCCGCGAGGAGCGTGTCGATCTCGCAATCCACCGTCAGATAGAAATGCGGGGCGTTGGCTTTCGATTCCTGCAGACGCTGGGCGATGATCTTGCGCATCTGGCTGTTCGGCTCGAGGCTGCTGGCCCCGGGCGCGGCAGGAGCGCTTGCCGAGGTCATTGCCGCCGTCACCCCAGCAGCCATCGCAGGCGCGGCTGCCGGCGCCGGGGCAGACATGGCCGCCTCGACATCGCGGCGCAGGATCCGGCCATGCGGCCCGCTTCCCGTGAGGCCGGCAAGATCGATATTGTTGTCGCCGGCGATGCGGCGGGCGAGCGGACTGGCGAACAGGCGCGGCGTGTCACTGCCTGCCCCGGGCGCGGCAGCGGCCACAGAACCCGGTGCCGGAACTACTGCCGGAGCCGGAACAACTGGTGCTGGGGCAGCTGGTGCCGAACTCTCGACCTTTGCCTCGGCAACAGGCGGCGAAGGCGCGGCGGCAACGGGTGCCGAGGCCACATCATCAACGGCCTCGCCATCTTCGGCCAGACGCGCGATCGGCGTGCCGACGGCCACATTCTCGCTGCCTGCCTCGACGAGGATGACGGCCAGAACACCGTCATCGACAGCCTCGACCTCCATGGTCGCCTTGTCGGTCTCGATCTCGGCAATCACATCGCCGCTTCGCACCGCGTCGCCGACCGCGACATTCCATGTGGCGAGTGTGCCCGTCTCCATGGTCGGGGACAGGGCCGGCATCAGAATTTCGATAGCCATCTCTAAGCCCCCCTGAAGCCTTCGCAGGTGGCGATCGCAGTGGCCACGATGTCGTCGACTTGCGGCAGCGCCATCGCCTCGAGGTTCGCGGCATAGGGCATCGGCACATCCTTGCCCGTCACCCGTGCCACCGGCGCATCCAGCCAGTCAAACGCCTGCTCCATCACCTGCATGGCAATCTCCGAGCCGACCCCGGCAAAGGGAAAGCCCTCCTCGCAAGTGATCAGGCGCGAGGTCTTTTTTACTGAATTTACAATGGTATCGGTATCGAGAGGACGGATCGTGCGAAGATCGATGACTTCCGCCGAAATCCCCTGCTCTGCCAGCCTGTCGGCAGCCTCGAGCGCGCGCCCGACCATGATCGAGAAGGCTGTGATGGTCACGTCGCTGCCCTCACGCAGGACATTGGCACGGCCGATCGGAACCACCCAGTCATCATCTGTCGGCACATCGAAGCTCTGCCCGTACATCACCTCGTTCTCGAGGAAAATGACCGGGTTCGGGTCGCGGATCGCGGCCTTCAGCAGACCCTTGGCGTCGGCGGCCGACCATGGCGACACCACTTTCAGGCCAGGGCAATGCGCGTACCAGCTGGCATAGCATTGCGAATGCTGAGCGGCGACGCGGCTGGCGGCACCGTTCGGGCCTCGAAAGACAATCGGGCACCCCATCTGGCCGCCGGACATATACAGCGTCTTGGCGGCAGAGTTGATGATCTGGTCGATGGCCTGCATGGCGAAATTGAACGTCATGAATTCGATCACCGGCCGCAGATCGCCAAAGGCGGCCCCGACCCCGAGACCGGCAAAGCCCTGCTCGGTGATCGGCGTGTCGATGACCCGCTTGGCACCGAATTCGGCAAGCAGGCCCTGGGTCACCTTGTAGGCACCCTGATATTCGGCCACTTCCTCGCCCATAACAAAGACACGGTCGTCGGCGCGCATTTCCTCGGCCATCGCATCACGCAGTGCTTCGCGGACCGTGATTTCGACAGCATCGCCGCTGGCCACCGGCTCGGCAGCCACAGCCTCTGCAGCCGCTGCAGCCGGCGTGGCCGACGCTGCCTGTGCCGCAGGCGCCGCCATCTCGGCGACAGGCGCCGCCGCCGGCGCGGCCGATGCAACCGCGTCCGCGCTCTCGCCCTCTTCCAGCAACACGGCGATGGGTGAATTGACCTTCACGCCCTCGGTTCCGGGAGCGATCAGGATCTTGCCGATGGTGCCGTCATCCAGTGCCTCGACCTCCATCGTCGCCTTGTCGGTCTCGATCTCGGCGATCACATCGCCGCTGCGCACCTCCGCGCCCTCGGCAACAAGCCATTTGGCAAGCGTGCCCTCTTCCATCGTCGGCGACAGGGCCGGCATCAGGATTTCGATTGCCATGGATCAGCCCTCCATTCCGGCACCGCGGCCGCCAACGGGAATCAGAATATCGGTGAACAGCTCGGACGGATCCGGCTCCGGGCTGGTCTGTGCGAACTCGGTCGCGCGAAGCACGATCGCCTTCACGTCAGCATCAATGTCCTTCAGCCTGTCCTCGGTGACATTCTGCTTGTGCAGCACCTCGCGGAGCTGGTCGATGGGGTCGTGCTGCTTGCGCATCGCATCGACCTCCTCGCGCGTCCGGTATTTGGCCGGGTCGGACATGGAATGCCCGCGATAGCGGTAGGTCTTCATCTCGAGGATGTAGGGCCCCTTGCCGGTGCGGCAATGTTCCAGCGCCTCGGCGCCGGCCTTGCGGACAGCCAGCACATCCATGCCGTCGACCTGACGGCCGGGAATGCCATAGGCGGCGCCCCGCTCGGCAAGCGAGCGGCCGGCGGCGGCACGGGTCACAGCCGTCCCCATGCCATACTGGTTGTTCTCGATCACGAACAGGACCGGCAGGTCCCAGAGGGCCGCCATGTTGAAGCTCTCATAGACCTGGCCCTGGTTGACGGCGCCGTCACCGAGATAGGTCAGGCAGACATTCGCCTCGTCGCGATATTTGTGGGAAAAGGCAAGGCCGCAGCCAATCGGCACCTGCGCGCCGACGATGCCGTGACCGCCGAAAAAATTCTTCTCGCGGCTGAACATATGCATCGAGCCGCCCTTGCCGCGCGAATAGCCGCCTTCGCGGCCTGTCAGTTCAGCCATCACACCATCGGCATCCATGCCGCAGGCGAGCATATGGCCGTGGTCGCGATAGGAGGTGACGACGGTATCGCCGGGCTTGCTGACCGACTGCAGGCCGACAACCACGGCTTCCTGGCCGATATAGAGGTGGCAGAAGCCGCCGATCTGGCCCATGCCGTAAAGCTGGCCGGCCTTTTCCTCGAACCGCCGGATCAGCAGCATGTCGCGATACATGGCGACCAGATCGTCCTGCGTGGGCAGGTCGTTGGCCGCCGTCGCGCCGCTGGCTGCCTTCGGCGGCCGTCCGGGCTTGCGCTTGCGTGTTGCTTTTACCGTTTCGGCCATCTGGCACCCCCCGTTCGCAAAGCAATTCTGTCGGCACGCCGCCTGGACGGCATTCTGTTTTGCGAAGGGTTCACCGAAAAGGGGAATTTTTCAATAATTTTATTTATATGTTTTTATTGTATAAATTTGAAATAAACTGAATATCAGTTTACATCATCTTCGGCATTGCTGTCCGAAAATTTCAAATTCGACAGATCAATTGAAATTATCACGTCGTTCGGCGCGTAGAGCCCCAGTTCGGCACGGGCGGTTTCAGCCAGCATATCGGCATCCAGCGAGTCAGCCTGGAGAAGTTTGATACGGCGCGACAGGAAGTTGTGCTGCTTGTCCAGCAGGTCGAGCTTTTCTTCGGCAAGCATGATTTTCCGGTCGAGTTCCGGGCGGGCGAGGATGCCACGCTCTCCGGCGAAGATATGGAAGCCGAAGAAGATGACCACGGAAGACAGGAGGAAGGACCCTCCGATCATGACCATGATCCGCTGCCTTGCTGCATACATGCCGGTCTCCGTCGCTGGCGGCGCCGTCCTTGACAGCGCCTTACACCACAGAGTGAATCAAACCCGATTCGCAGCGTCAAGAAAAAAGCGAATCGCCGGATTCCTTAAGATTCAGGGAATATGCACTCAGCCGCGGAGAATATTTCCGCCGGCATAGAGGCCCGAGGCATCGAGCTCTTCGTCAATCCGCAGCAGCTGGTTGTACTTGGCAAGCCTGTCCGAACGCGACAGCGATCCGGTCTTGATCTGGCCGGCATTGGTCGCTACCGAAAGGTCGGCGATGAAGCTGTCCTCGGTTTCACCGCTGCGGTGCGAGATGACGACGCCGAAGCCGGCCTTCTGGGCCATCTCGACGGCCTGCAAAGTTTCGGACAGCGTGCCGATCTGGTTCACCTTCACCAGAATGGCGTTGGCGGACCCGGCCTCGATGCCGCGCGACAACCGCACCGGGTTGGTGACAAACAGGTCGTCACCAACCACCTGCACCCTGTCGCCGATGCGGGCCGTCAGGGCGGCAAACCCGTCCCAGTCCTCTTCATCCATCGGGTCCTCGAGCGAGACGATGGGATAATTGCCGACAAGGCCGGCCCACATATCGACCATTTCAGCCGAGGTCAGGCTGCGGTCCTCGCCTGCCAGATGATATTTGCCGTCGCAGTAGAGCTCGGTAGCCGCCGCATCCAGCGCGATGACCGCATCCTCGCCAAGTTTGTAACCCGCGGCCTCGACCGAACGGCTGATATAATCCAGCGCCTCGTCCGACGAATTGATCGCCGGCGCGAAACCGCCCTCGTCTCCCACGGCCGTCGAGTGGCCGGCCTCGGACAGAAGCGATTTCAGCGCGTGAAAAATCTCGGCGCCCATGCGCAGACCTTCACGGAAGTCGGGAGCCCCAACCGGCATCACCATGAATTCCTGAACGTCGAGCGCGTTGTTCGCATGCGCCCCGCCATTCATGATGTTCATCATCGGCGTCGGCAGCAGATGCGCATGCACGCCGCCGAGGTAGCGCCAGAGCGGCATGCCGACAGAGTCGGCCGCGGCACGCGCCGCCGCCATCGAGACACCGAGGATCGCGTTGGCACCTAGCCGGGCCTTGTTCTCGGTTCCGTCGAGCTCGATCATCGCCTGGTCGAGACCGGCCTGGTCCATGGCGTCGGCGCCGACGAGCGCGTCGAAAATCTCGAAATTGACGGCATCGACAGCCTGCATCACGCCCTTGCCGCCATACCGTTCCGTCTCGCCGTCGCGAAGCTCCACCGCTTCAAACGCGCCGGTCGAGGCACCTGACGGCACGGCAGCGCGGCCGAATGCGCCGTCCTCGAGGATGATATCGACCTCGACTGTCGGATTGCCGCGTGAATCAAGAATTTCGCGTGCCTGAATGTCCTCGATGGCGCTCATGGTCTGTCCCTTTTCCTTCGGGTTGTTTCAACAGGCCTTGCGGCGGCCTGCCGGGGGTTCGAATCCTTGCGGCGGCGCGGGCCGGCGGCCAGACTAGCCGCGGCGCGCCTCGTCAAGCCGCTGGAGCTGCGACAGCACCGCCGGCATGGCATCCAGCGGCACCATGTTCGGGCCGTCGGACGGTGCGTTGTCCGGATCCTCGTGGCTTTCCATGAACAGGCCACTGACCCCGACCGCCACAGCGGCGCGTGCCAGTACCGGCACAAATTCACGCTGCCCGCCTGAACTGCCGCCAAGGCCGCCCGGCTGCTGCACCGAATGGGTGGCGTCAAAGATCACCGGATGGCCCAGACCGGCCATCTGCGGCAGGGCACGCATGTCCGAGACCAGCGTGTTGTATCCGAATGATGTGCCGCGCTCGGTGAGCAGGACACGGTCATTGCCGGCACCGGTAATCTTGGCCGCGACATGCTTCATGTCCCAAGGCGCAAGGAACTGGCCCTTTTTCACATTGATCGCGGCACCGGTCGCCGCGGCGGCGAGGAGCAGGTCCGTCTGCCGGCACAGGAAAGCCGGAATCTGCAGCACGTCGATCACTTCGGCGGCCGGCGCGCATTGTTCCGGGAGATGTACATCGCTCAGCACCGGACAGCCGAACGCGTCCTTTACGGCCTCGAAGATCCGCAGCCCCTCTTCCATGCCGACGCCCCGCGCCGCGTTCGCCGAGGTGCGGTTGGCCTTGTCATAGGATGATTTGTAGACAAAGCCCATTCCAACATCGCGGGCCATGGCGGACAGCCGTTCGGCACACATCAGCGCGTGATCACGCCCCTCGACCTGGCAAGGTCCGGCGATCAGCAGCAACGGGCTGTCACCGCCGACCGGAATGTCAGAAATATGAAGCAAGGACATCAGTCATTCCCTCGAAGACCGCGCGACAGATGCGCTGGATACGGCATCCATCAGACCAGTCGTGATTTTTCCATCGATGCGGCCACAAAGCCAGTGAATAGCGGATGCGGGTCGAACGGCTTTGATTTCAGCTCGGGATGGAACTGCACGCCGACAAACCAGGGATGGTCCGGCCGCTCGATGATTTCAGGAAGGCTGCCGTCCGGCGACAGGCCGGAGAAGCGCATGCCGGCTTCCTCCAGCTTCTCGCGGAAGGCGATATTCACCTCATAGCGATGGCGGTGCCGCTCGGATATCTCGGCATCGCCGTAGAGCCCTTTGGCGAGTGTCCCCTCCTCGAGGAGGCAGGGATAGGCCCCCAGCCGCATGGTGCCGCCAAGATCATCCTCGGCACTGCGCTGCTGGGTCTGGTTGCCGGACGTCCATTCGGTCATCAGGCCGACAAGCGGGATTTCCGGCTCGCCGAACTCGCTCGACCCGGCGCCCGCCATTCCGGCAAGATTGCGCGCTGTCTCGAGAACCGCCATCTGCATCCCGAAACAGATGCCGAGATAGGGAATCCGGTGCTCACGGGCAAACTGGATGGCGCGAATCTTTCCTTCAGACCCCCGCTCTCCGAAGCCGCCCGGAACGAGGATGCCGCTGACATGATGCAGCGCCTCGACGGCGGCGTCCTCGGCCTCGAACAGCTCGGAATCAATCCACTCGATATTCACCTTGGCGCTGTTGGCGATGCCGCCATGTACCAGCGCCTCGCCAAGGGATTTGTAGGAATCCTGAAGCGAGGTGTATTTGCCGACGATGGCGATGGTGACCTCGCTGTCCGGATTGGCGACGCCATTGCAGATGCGGGTCCATTCGGACAGGTCCGGCGTCTCGTCGGCCAGCCCGAAATGGCGCATCACCTCGGCGTCCAGCCCCTGCGCATGATAGGACAGCGGCACCTCATAGATGTTGTTCACATCCATGCCAAGGATCACCGCGGACGGGCGGATGTTGCAGAACAGGGCGATCTTTCCGCGCTGCTCCTCTGGAAGCGGTTGCTCGGTGCGGCACAGCAGGATGTCCGGCTGGATGCCGACGGACTGCAGTTCCTTCACCGAATGCTGCGTCGGCTTTGTCTTCAGCTCGCCGGCCGCGGCGATGTAAGGGATCAGCGTGACATGCAGGAAACAGGTCTGCTCGCGGCCAAGCTCGTTGCCAAGCTGGCGAATGGCCTCGAGGAAGGGCAGCGATTCGATATCACCTACCGTGCCGCCGATCTCGCAAAGAACGAAATCCTCGTCATCATGATTCGACTGGACAAAGGCCTTGATGGCGTCGGTGACATGCGGAATCACCTGTATGGTGGCGCCGAGATAATCGCCGCGGCGCTCGCGCGCCAGCACGTCGGAATAGATCCGGCCCGTGGTCACATTGTCCGAACGTCGCGCATGCACGCCGGTGAAACGCTCGTAATGCCCGAGGTCGAGATCGGTCTCGGCCCCGTCATCGGTGACAAACACCTCGCCATGCTGGGTCGGCGACATCGTGCCGGGATCAACATTCAGATAGGGATCGAGTTTGCGGAGGCGAACCTTGTAGCCACGTGCCTGTAGCAGGGCTGCAAGAGCGGCGGCACCAAGGCCCTTTCCAAGGGAAGAAACCACGCCACCAGTGATAAATATGTATCTCGGCATGGGCCACTGTATTACCGCAAGATGCGGCCTTATGTAAGTGGCAAAATCACATCATATGGTGGTTTTTCACGGCTTCCGGTGCTTGACAAACCAGAAGCCGTTGCAGCGCCTTATTCGGTCGTCGGAACGACCGGTCCGCTTGCCGGCGCAGGCGTCTCGCTGATCACCTCGTCGACGATCGAAACCGACTCGCGCTGGGATCCGGCGAGAATGGCAAGAAGCAGCGAGGTGGCAAAGAACGCGGCCGCGAGGATCGCCGTCACCCGGGTCATCAGGTTGGCTGTTCCGCGCGCCGTCATGAAACCGCCGCCGGCACCGCCGCCACCGATACCAAGGCCGCCGCCTTCGGAGCGCTGCAGAAGCACCGAGCCGATCAGCGCCAGTGCAATCAGGATGTGGATCGTCAGGACAAGAGTTTCCATGGGACCTACGCCTTCCTCGTCAATCGCGCTGTTATATGGGGACAGCCCGCCTATTTCAAGGCATTTAGCGCATCGGTAGCGGGCGGATACAACTCGACTAGCCGCGGGCGGCCGCGGCCCGCGTCCCGGCGGCGCAAATGGCGTCGAAATCTGCCGCCTTCAGGCTGGCCCCGCCGACCAGCGCGCCGTCGACATCAGCCACGGCAAAGATCGCGTCAGCATTGTCCGGCTTCACCGACCCGCCATAGAGAACAGGCACACCCCGCAGGCCGCGGCCGGCAAGCCAGCTGCGGATCGCGCCATGCATGTCTGAAATTTCCTCAACGCCGGCCACCTTGCCGGTTCCGATGGCCCAGACAGGTTCATAGGCAAGCATCAGCCGGTCTGCGGAAATGCCGTCAGGAACAGAGCCGTCGAGTTGCGCCGTCACCACGGCTTCGGCATCTCCTGCCTCGCGCTGGTCGAGCGTTTCGCCGACGCAGATCATCACAGACAGCCCTTCTGCCAGGGCGGTTCCGGCCTTAGCTGCGACCAGCCCGTCGCTTTCGCCATGCGCTTCCCGCCTTTCGGAATGACCAATCAGCACCATGCCGGCACCGCAGGATGCCAGCATGGCTGCCGATACATCGCCAGTATGCGCACCCGACACAGCCTGGTGGCAGTCCTGCCCGCCAAGCAGGATACCGCTGCCGTCGAGGCGCATCGCCATCTGCACCAGATAGGGCGCCGGCGGGAACAGCACCCGGGTGACCCCGTTGAATGTGGCACCGGCATAGGCGGCGGCAAGCGCACCAGCCTCGGCAAGCGGCGGGTTCATCTTCCAGTTCGCGGCAATTATCAAAGCAGCGCCCTCTCTGTCGGCAACCGGACCGGCAACGCCGCCGGCCTGTCCGGAAGACTAGCGCCAGCACCGCAGGCTTGTCACCTCCCGGCCGGCAAGAAACACCCCCGAAGCGGCGAAATTGGCAATTGCCCCGCAATGGTTGAATGTTTACAAATACCGCCACGTTTTCACCCTCGTGCCATGGCTCTCTTCGGGCCGGCCGGCACGAAGAGCCACCTCAGGGACGAGCCATGCTCCAGGCATTACGAAACGGCGTCAAATCGCCAATCATGAAGGTATTCCTTATTTTCCTCGCGGGTGGCTTTGCCCTCTGGGGTGTCGGCGACATGACCACCGGCCTGATCGGCGGCAGCGACAAGGCAATTTCGGCAGGCGACGAGAGCCTGTCCCCGCGCGAGGTGGCTGTCGAATTCGACCGGACGCGCCGCAATTATCTGCCGAACGCGACCATGGGCGAGGCCCTGCAGTCCGGATTGCTCGGCGAGGTCGCCGGCAGCCTTGCGCGCGATGTCGTGTTCAAGGCGGAGGCCAACAGCCTCGGCCTGACAGTGACCCGCGCCATGCAGCGCGCCGAGGTGGCGCGCGAGCCGTCATTCAAGGACGCCAATGACGAGTTCTCGCAGACACGTTTCATCAGTGTCCTGGCCGGTGCCGGGCTCAGCGAGGCGGACTATCTGGAGCGGGTCAGCACCGCGCTGCGCCGCGAACAGATTGTCGACGCGCTGGCGGCCGGCGCCGCGCAACCGGCTGCCGTGGCACGCACGCTGACAGCTTTCGAGCTCGAGCGGCGCAATGCCCGCATCGTGTCCTTCCCGGTTGACGCCGACAGCATCGCCATTCCGACAGATGATCAGCTGGCAAGCTGGTTTGAGGAGGTGAAGAGCCGCTACGACGCGCCGGCACTGCGTTCGGCACGTGTCGGCAGCATCGAGCCGCAAATGTTTGCGGACGGCATCGACATCAGCGACAGCGCGATAGAAACCGCCTATGCCGACAGGCTCGATGAATTCACCACACCGGAATCGCGCCGTGTCAGGCAAATGGTGTTTGACGACATGGACACCGCGCAGACGGCGCTTTCGCGCGTATCGGGCGGCGAGGACTTTGCTGCCGTCGCTTCCGACATGCTCGGATGGAGCGAGGATGACATCACGCTTGGCCTCGTGACACGTAGCGATCTCGAGGGCGCTGTCGGCGATGCCGTGTTTGACGCCGGTGCCGGCGAGGTTGCCGGCCCTGCGGAATCCGTCTTCGGTGTACATCTTCTGGTCGTGGACGAGATCATCGAGGGTGGCGAGACCAGCCTCGATGAAGTTCGCGAGGACATTCTCGCAGCGCTGCGCCTCGAAGCCGCCACAGACCTGATCTACGACAAGGTCAACGAGCTTGAGGACAAGATCGCATCCGGTGCCACGCTCGACGAGGCCTTCGCCTCGATCAACGGCACAGTCGTTACGCTGACCGACATCGACCGGCGCGGCGCCGATATCGACGGACAGCCGGTTGCCGGGGACGCATCCGAGATTAGTCAGGACAGCCTTGTCCTTGAAGCCATCTGGGCCGCGGATATCGATGAAATCGGCGTCGTCGAAGAAGGCACGGACGACATGTTTTTCGTCGTCGAAGTCACCGGCGAGAGCGATCCGCGCGAGCGCAGCCTTGACGAGGTGCGGTCCCGCGCCGTTGTCGACTGGCAGACCGTCGAGGCGATCAAGGCCGCACGGGAAGCCGCCGAAAGCGCCATCGAGGCCGGCGGCATCTTCGACAGCGCCGAGACCACCACAGATTTCCGGCGCAACGGCATCGGGCTCGACCATGAGGCCGCACGGCTGATCGCGACCGCCGTGTTCGAGCAGGGCAGCGGCGAGGCCCGGGTCGTCGAGACCGGCACCGAGGCAATCGCCGTACGGACCGAAGCCGTCATGCCGGCCGAGGGCGACGAGCTGGACCGCTCGACCACTCTGGTGGGAGATGTGATTGCCAATTCCATCCGTCAGGATGTGCTGAACACGCTGGCCGGCGAGCTTTCACAAACGCATGACCTCCGTGTCCAGCTCGGCAGCGTCCAGCAGTTGCTGATCGGCACCCAATGATCAACGACGCCGCTGACAACGCCTTCGCCGCGTTCGCCGAGGGCTTTGCCGGCGGCACGCCACAGCTGGTCTCGCGCGAGCTGGTCGCGGACACGCAGACACCCGTGTCGGCCTATCTGCGGCTCGCCGCAGGCAGCCGCAACACCTTCCTTCTGGAATCTGTCGAGGGCGGCGAGATCAGAGGCCGGTTCTCGGTGATCGGACTGTCTCCCGACCTGATCTGGCGGTGTCGCGGCAGTGTTGCCGAAATCAATCGCGATCCGGCAAACAGCGGTGAATTTTCGGCCGACAGCCGCGCCCCGATCGACTCTCTTCGCGCGCTTATGGCAGAATCCGCCATGGCCGATACCGGGAACCTGCCGCCAATGTCTGCCGGCCTGTTCGGCTATTTCGGCTATGACATGATCCGTCATATCGAGGCCATTCCCGACGCCAATCCGGCCGTTATCGACACGCCGGATTCGATGCTGGTCCGCCCGTCCCTGATCGCCATTTTCGACAGGCTGAAGGACAGCATCACCTTTGTTGTTCAGGTCAGGCCGGCCGAATGGGACGAACCGCAGGCTGCGTGGAGCCATGCACAAGACAGGATTGCGGCAGCGCTCGACGCGCTTGATGCCCCGATGCCGCCGACCGAGGCCGGTGAAAGCACCGCGCCCCTTCCCGACCCGCGCTCGAACATGGAACAGGGGGATTTCCTGGCCATGGTCGATGCGGCCAAGGATTACATCCGGGCCGGCGATATTTTCCAGGTGGTGCTCTCGCAGCGTTTCTCGATCCCGTTCCACCTGCCGGCGATCAATCTCTATCGCAGCCTTCGGCGGCTGAACCCCTCGCCCTTCCTGTTCTTCTTCGATTTTGATGAACTTGCCATTGTCGGGTCCAGCCCGGAAATTCTCGTCCGCCTGCGGGACGACGTCGTCACCATCCGTCCGATCGCCGGAACGCGCAAGCGCGGCACGACACAGGAAGAAGACGCGGCGAACGCGGCCGATCTCATGGGAGACGTCAAGGAACGCGCCGAGCACCTGATGCTGCTTGACCTTGGCCGCAACGATGTCGGCCGCGTATCGAAACCGGGGACGGTGCGGGTGAAATCGAATTACGAGGTCGAGTATTACAGCCATGTGATGCATATCGCCTCGCAGGTAGAGGGCGAAATCCGGCCCGGCCTCGACGCTGTCGACGCGATGATCGCCGGTTTCCCGGCTGGCACTGTCTCCGGCGCACCGAAAATCCGCGCCATGCAGATCATCGACGAGCTCGAGCCTGACCGGCGCGGCGTATATTCCGGCGCCATCGGCTATATTTCGGCCGCCGGTGACCTCGATACCTGTATCGCGCTGCGCACCGCACAGGTCTGTGACGGCCAGCTTCATATCCAGGCAGGCGCAGGCATTGTCTATGACAGTGACCCGCAGGCCGAATTCGAGGAAACACAGAACAAGGCCATGGCCCTGATGCGGGCGGCGGCGGACGCGTTGCGCTTTTCCCGCTAGACGGGCTGACAGCGCAGCCTGCTGGCGCG
>WTIL01000073.1 GCA_011522725.1 Rhodospirillaceae bacterium | reverse complement strand
GGCCCTGGCTTTGTTGACAAGTCGAACGCCTCTTCGGTTGCGGCACTTGCCGGCGTAGACCGGTAATAGGCCGATCAATCAGGTGGGTAGCGTCTCGCTACCCACCATTTTTTTGGATCCAGACATGAACTCCTCAGCAAGCACCCGTCAGGAATCGGACCGCCTCGCGTCCAAATCATGGCTGAAGTCACTCCTCGCGCGGCCTGAAATCGGCCCTATCGGGGTGATGCTTCTGCTTTTTGGCATGCTCGGTTACTTCTCCATTCCGGCCGGTGAGTTCTCGCTCAACCCGTTCGCCGGAGAGGGTTTCAACGCCCTCGGCATCCGCAACAACCTGCGTGTCATCGCGCAGCTGGGCATCATCGCGCTTGGTGCGGGCTTGCTGATTATCGCTGGCGAATTCGACCTTTCGATCGGCTCGATGATCGGGTTTGCGGGGGCCTGCATGGCCATGGTGTTGCGATGGGGCTTTGCCATCGTCATCCCCTATATTTCGTTCGAGGGGGGCATGCATGTCGAATTCTTTACGCTTTTCTACATAGACAATGTATCGCCGATCGGTGCGATCATGATCACCATGTGTTTCACGCTGTTTTTCGGCTGGCTGCAGGGTTTCATCGTGGTGCGCTCCGGCCTGCCGTCATTCATCGTGACGCTTGGCGGCCTGTTCTTCCTGCGGGGCCTGACCGAGGTGTCGCTTCGCGCCTTCAACCACCGTCCCGACCAGACCAAGGGCGCGACGACGGTGACGGAGCTTCCCGACATCAAGAACATCATCGATGTTCCGGGACATGGCGAGATGGAACGCGAGTCGGCAAAGGCGCTTCCCGAGGCGGACCTGATGGCGATCCTGAAGGACGTTCCTGCCGACACCATTGCAAGCATTACCGAACGGCTTCAATACACCGCCCAGCGTGTTGCCGATGCGAAGACGCAGATCATGGCGGCCAAGGGCGTGAAGCCGCTTGAGCGGGCGCTCGAGAACGCCATTGAATCCGGCAACGAGACGATGGCCGAGACCATCCGCAACAAGATCGACACTTTCGTGGTGAATCCGGTCGTTCCCAAGGAAATCACGGATATCGATGTGGCGCGCGCCTATATCGACTCGATCCACTCGGCGCGGCCGATCGCGAATTTCTTCGGCGGTGACATTCTCGAGCCGATCTTTGATTTCCTCTATTTCCCCGTCGACTGGAACACCAACAATTTCGGCAACCAGTTCGCGCCGGGCCTCTACAGCTGCGTGATGATCTGGGTGATCCTTGCGATCCTCTGCTATGTCGTGCTCAGCCGCACCCAGGCCGGCAACTGGATCTATTCCACCGGCGGAAACCTTCAGGCCGCCAAGGCGAACGGCGTGCCGACCGACCGGGTGAAGATATCGCTCTTCGTCTTCTCGGCCTTCTGCGCGACGATTTTCGCGACGTGCCAGGTGTTCGAGGTGAACACAGCCGATGCGGCCAAGGGCAACCTGAAAGAGCTGGAAGCCATCGCGGCCGCGGTTATCGGCGGCATCGTGATGACCGGCGGCTTCGGCACGGTCGTCGGCATCATCGTCGGCGCTTTCATCTTCGGGCTTGCCAAGGAAGCCTTCTTCTACATTCCGGGGATCGACGGATCCTTCTACCGCGTCTTCCTCGGCCTCGTGATCATCGCCTCGGCGTTGCTCAACGAGAACATCCGCAAGCGCATTATGGGTACGCTCTGATATGGCTGATAACGCAACAACACCGCTTATCGAGACCAGGGGGCTGGTGAAGAAGTTCGGCTCCTTCACCGCGCTGAACGGGGTGGACCTGACTGTCTATCCCGGCGAGGTGCATGCACTTCTCGGTGACAACGGCGCCGGCAAATCGACCCTGATCAAAATCCTCTCGGGTGTGTTCAAGCCCACCGACGGCGAGATCATCGTCGAGGGCCGGCCGGTCTCGTTCGCCTCGCCGCGCGATGCAACCAATGCCGGCATCGGCACTGTCTATCAGGACCTTGCCCTGAATGCGTTGACATCGGTGACGCGCAATTTCTTCCTTGGGCGCGAGATAACCCATTTCTCCAGCCCCTTCGGCCTGTTGAAGATGGGCGAGATGGACCGCATCGCGACCGAGGAGATGGCCAAGATCGGCATTAACGTCGCCGATCCGAACCAGCCCGTGGGTACGATGTCCGGCGGCCAGCGCCAGACGCTTGCCATCGCCCGGGCAATCTATTTTGGCGCGAAGGTGCTGATCCTCGACGAGCCGACTTCGGCGCTCGGCCAGAAACAGCAGATGGAAGTGCTGAAAACCATCCGCAAGGTACAGAAACTTGGCGATATCGCCATCATTCTCATTACACATAATGAAATCCATGCGCGCCTCATCGCTGACCGGTTCACCTTCCTCAGCCTTGGCGAGGTGATTGGTCGTGGCACGTCAAAAGAGCTTGAAGGGGACGATATCAAGCGCTTGATGGCAGGTGGTGCGGAGATCGGAGATCTCGCCAAGGAGCTTGCCGACTAACGCCTTCAGGGGGAGGAGGTTGAATATGGACGCCGCTTTGGTCACGGCAAAGCCCGAGACCCTCGATCAGCTGATGACGCAGATTGAGCAGCAGCATGCCAGCATGCCGAAGCGGCTTCGTGAAATCGGTAATTTCGTGCTTGGCCATCCGGAGGCGATTGCCCTTTCGACGCTGGCCGAGCTCGCTGCGGAAACCGACATTGCCACCTCGGCTTTCGTACGCTTCGCGCAAACTCTGGGTTTTGACGGCTTCAGCCAGATGCAGGCGCTGTTCCGCCAGCAGGTTCGCAGCAGCTGGCCGCAATATGCGAGCCGGCTTTCGGATATGGCGGATGTCGATCCGGCAGACCATTTCGAGGCGCTGTCGGTGTCTGCCGTTGAATCAATCAACCGGCTGTCGAATACCGTTTCCATGGAGCAACTCGACGCCGCCGTGCAGAAGCTGACCGATGCCGAAACCATCTGGTTTGCCGCCGGCGGACGATCCAAGCCGGTGACCGTCTATATGAGCTACGTGCTGACAAAGCTCGGTATTCGCTCGCAGGAGTTTCGCGAGGCCCCGGCCGAGGCGATGCGCGAACTCAACCTGGTCGGCCCGCGTGATGTGCTGCTGGCTGTCAGTTTCGCGCCTTATGGCGAGCTGACGGTCAAGCTGGCGCAGGAAGCCGCCGGCCGGGGAATCAGGATCATCAGCATCACCGATACCATGGTCAGCCCGGTCGCTCTGGACACGACCCTTCTTGTGACCGAGGAGAACATTTTCGGGTTCCGGTCGCTCTGCGCGACGATGAATCTTGCCCAGTATCTCGCCATCGAGACCGGGTTGAAGCGCGAGAAGGACGTCAGGAATGCGTGACCCGGCGCTGGATGTGATCTGTATTGGTCGTTCATCCGTTGATCTCTATGGCGGCCAGGTCGGCGGCAGGCTCGAGGACATGTCGGGCTTTTCCAAATATATCGGCGGCAGCCCGACCAATATCAGCGTCGGTTGTGCGAGGCTCGGGCTGAAATCGGCATTGATCACCCGTGTCGGTGACGAACATATGGGCCGTTTCATCCGCGAGACGCTGGATGGCGAGGGTGTCGAGACAAGCCATGTGATCACCGACCCGGCGCGACTGACGGCACTGGTGATCCTCGGCATTCGGGACAGCGCGCAGTTTCCGCTTATTTTCTATCGCGAGAACTGCGCCGACATGGCGATCTCGGAAGCCGACATAGACCCGGACTTCATTGCCTCGGCGAAGGCGGTTCTCGTCACGGGAACGCATTTCAGCACCGACCTTGTCGCCGGAGCCAGCTTTGCGGCGATGCGCATGGCGCGCGAGGCTGGCCGGAAGGTGGCGTTCGATATCGATTACCGGCCGAACCTCTGGGCTCTTGGCGGGCACGCGGATGGCGAAAGCCGCTTTGCCGAAAGCGCGCGGGTGACGGCCCATCTCCAGACGGTGCTGCCGCATTGCGACCTGATCGTCGGCACTGAAGAGGAGTGGCACATCGCCGGCGGGACCACCGACACCATCGCGGCGCTTCAGGCGGCCCGTGGCCTGACCGGCGCGACGCTTGTCTGCAAGCGCGGCCCGCTTGGCTGTGTCGTCTTTGAGGGCGACATCGACGGCTGGGACAGCGGGGTCGCCTCGCCGGTGCGCGAGATCGAGGTGTTCAATGTGCTTGGCGCCGGCGACGGTTTCATGGCCGGGTTCCTGTCAGGGTGGCTGCGCGGGGAACCGGCGGCCAAATGCGCGCTCTATGCGAATATCTGCGGGGCACTGGCCGTCTCGCGTCACGGCTGTGCGCCTTCATACCCTTCGCAGACCGAGCTCCGCCACATGATCGACACCGGCAGCGAGGAATTCGCCCTTCGCAAGGACAGGCGGCTCGAACAGATCCACTGGGCGACCACACGCCGCCGCCGGCATGAACGGTTGCTGGCCTTTGCCTTCGACCATCGGAGCCAGTTTGTCGAAATGGCTGCGGCCAACGGCAAGACCGAGGCGGATATAGACCGGTTCAAGCTGATTGCCCTGCAAGCCGTCACCGAGACGGCAGCCTCCCATGACGGGGTGGGACTTCTGGTGGATGACAGGCTCGGCCGTTCAGCGCTCCATGCCGCGTCGGACCATGACATCTGGATCGGCCGGCCGATCGAGCAGTCCGGTGTGTTTCCGATGGCCTTCGAGGAAGGTCCCGATCTGGGAAGCCGTCTCGCCGAATGGCCGGTCACTCACTGCGTCAAGGTGCTGGCCCCGATCCGCGCCGACGATCCGGCCGAGCTGACTGCCTATAACGAGCGGGAAATCGTGCGGCTTGCCGACGCCTGCCGCAGGACCGGACATGAATTCCTGTTCGAGATCATCAGCGGCAACAATGGCAAGGCTGCGGCGCCGGACCAGATTCTGTCCCTGATGCAGCGCTACTATGACCTTGGGGTGGCGCCCGACTGGTGGAAGCTGGAGCCGGTCGAGGATACAGGATTCTGGACGGCCGCCGGCGACATCGTGCGCGCGAACGACCCGCATCTTCAGGGAATCATCGTTCTTGGCAAGGAGATGCCGGAAGAGCATCTTTGCCGGGTGCTGGCCATTGCGCGCACCGAACCGCTTGTGAACGGCTTTGCCATCGGCCGGACGATCTTCAGCAAGGCGGCACAGGCCTGGTTCGCCGGCGAGATCGATGACAACGCCGCACAACAGATGATGACAGCTGTCTACGGCCAGCTGATAGACGCCTGGGACAACGCCGCCTGACGGCTGCCCGGGGATGCAGGAGGAAATCATGGCAACTGTTCGCTTGACGATGTCACAGGCGCTGACCCGCTGGATGACCGCGCAGAGCATCGAGCAGCTTGACGGCAGCATCGAGCCGGCCTTTGCCGGGGTATGGGCCATCTTCGGCCATGGCAATGTTGCCGGCCTCGGCGAGGCGCTGTACGGCGTGCGTGACCAGCTGCCGACATATCGCGGCCATAACGAGCAGTCGATGGCGCATATCGCCATCGCCTATGCCAAGCAGAAGCAGCGCCGCCGGATGATGGCGGTGACCACCTCGATCGGGCCCGGCGCGACCAACCTTGCCACTGCCGCGGCGCTGGCGCATGTGAACCGCCTGCCGGTGCTGTTGCTTCCGGGTGATGTCTTCGCCACCCGCGCGCCGGACCCGGTGCTGCAACAGGTCGAGAGCTTCGCCGACGGCACCGTCTCGGCAAATGACTGCCTGCGCCCGATTTCCCGCTATTTCGACCGGATCACCCGGCCAGAGCAGCTGCTTCAGGCTCTGCCAAAGGCAATGTCGGTGCTGACGGACCCGGCCGATTGCGGGCCGGTGACACTCGGGCTGTGCCAGGATGTCCAGGCCGAGGCGTGGGATTACCCCGAGAGTTTCTTTGCGCCGCGTGTCTGGCATATGCGCCGGATTTCGCCTGACGCGGCGGAGCTGTCGCGTGCGATAGAGATCCTGAAATCCGCCAAGCGCCCGATGATCGTTGCCGGCGGCGGTGTTCGTTATTCCGGCGCGTCACAGGCGCTGACAGCCTTTGCCGAGACTGCAGGCATTCCGGTGGCGGCGACACAGGCCGGCAAGTCCAGCCTTGTCGAGGCTCATCCCATGTATGTCGGATCGCTTGGCGTCACCGGTGCGTCGGCGGCGAACAACCTCGCCGCAAAGGCGGATGTCGTGCTGTCTGTTGGCAGCCGTCTTCAGGATTTCACCACCGGCTCGAACAGCCTGATCTCGGGACAGGTGGTGGCGCTGAATGTGCAGCCGCATGATCTGGTCAAGCATGGCGCGATGCCGCTGATGGCCGATGCGCTGAACGGCATCGAGGCAGTTGCGGCCGGCATGGCCGGCTACCGGACAGATGATGCCTACCAGTCGGAAATTGCCGGCGAGTGGCAGGGCTGGACGGATGCTGTGGATGCTGTCTGCCGCGCCCCGTCGGACAGCAACAGCCTGCCGTCGGATTCCGAGGTCATCGGCGCGGTGAACCGGGCCTGCCCGGCTGAAACCATCGTCGTCGGTGCTGCCGGGTCGATGCCCGGCGAGCTTCACAAGCTGTGGCAGGTCGGCGCTGTCGACGGTTACCACATGGAATACGGCTTTTCCTGCATGGGCTATGAGGTGGCCGCCGGTATCGGTGTCGATATGGCGGCACCGGACCGCCCGAATGTGGTCTTTGCCGGAGACGGGTCCTACCTGATGCTGAATGCCGAGCTGGCCACCGCGGTGATGATGGGAACGCGGATGACGCTGATTATCACCGACAACCGTGGCTTCGGCTGCATCAACAGGCTGCAGGCCGGCACCGGCGGGGCCGCTTTCAACAACCTGTTCGTCGATTCCCGTCACGAGGTTCTGCCCGAGATCGATTTTGTGGCGCATGCCGCCTCGATGGGCGCGCGTGCGCAGAAAGCAGGCTCGATTGCCGAGCTCGAGAGCATGGCAGCCGAGGCGATCGGCCGTGACGGTGTCGACGTCATCGTCATCGACACCGACCCGGGGCCATCGACCGCGGCGGGCGGCACCTGGTGGGAAGTCGGCGTTCCCGAAGTCTCGGACCGGGCCGAGGTTGCAAGCGCCTATGAAGGCTGGCTCGACGGCAAGAAGCGTCAGCTGATGCGGGGGGAATAGGGATGTCGAACCTGCTTCTTCAGCCCGACCTGAGTGGCGATGGCCCGATTCATGACGTGACCCCGGCATCGGCCGGCTGGTCGCATGTCGGCTTCGGGCTGCATGACCTCGCCGCGGGCACGAGCGTCGGGTCAGACGGCACGGCTGACGAAATCTGCCTTGTCCTGCTGTCGGGAAGCGTGCGGATCATTGCCGGTGATCTCGATACCGGCATGCTTCAGGGGCGCGCCAGCGTGTTCGACAAGGTCGCGCCGCATGCCGTCTATGTGCCGATGAAAACCGCATGGCGGGTCGAGGCAGGCAGCGATTCCGAACTCGCCGTCTGCCGGGCCCCCGGGACCGAGGGCAAGCTGCCGCCGCGCCTGATCGGGTCGCAGAACATGCCGCTCGAGACGCGCGGCACCGGATCGAATGTGCGCCATGTCTGCAACATCCTTCCCGAGACCGAGCCTGCCGACAGCCTGCTTGTGGTGGAGGTGATCACGCCTGCCGGCAACTGGTCATCCTATCCGCCGCACAAGCACGACACGGACAATCTGCCCGAGGAATCCTATCTTGAGGAAACCTACTACCATCGTGTGAACCCGCCGCAGGGCTATGTGCTGCACCGGGTCTATGATGACAGCCGGGAGCTTGACGAGACCATGGCCGCCGAGGACCGGACGGTGGTGCTGGTCCCGCGTGGCTATCACCCGGTGGGCGCCCCGCATGGCTATGAGAGCTATTACCTCAACGTCATGGCCGGGCCGAAGCGTATCTGGAAGTTCAAAAACGATCCGGCGCATGAATGGATGCTGTCATGAATGAAATGTCGACCAACTGGGACCAGCGTGCCGACGAGGCCATCGATGCCCTGCTGAACGGGCCGGGATACTATCTGGCCGAAAGCGTCTTCTCCGCCGAGCAGGTGGCGGAGGCCAACCGCATCATCAACGCCCATTCCGACGAGGCGCAGGCCGCGACCCATTTCCATGGCGAGCATGCCGACAAGATCCATCTCCAGCGCCGTGTCTGGAACCTGCTGAACAAGGGGCAGGTCTTTGTCGACATGGTGCAGCATCCGCTGGTGATGAAAGTGTTCGGCCCGATCCTCGGCCGCCAGTTCATCCTCGGCTCCTTCGCCGCGAACAGGCTGCTCCCGGGCGCGCCGGGGCAGGAGCCGCATATCGACTATCCCTACTGGGACCTTCACGATACGGGCGAGTTCCCGGCCGGGATCAACGCCGGGTTCCATATGAACTGCCAGTCTTTGATCAGCCTTCATGAATTCACCGCCGAGAATGGCGCGACCGCCGTGGTGCCCGGATCGCAGACCCGCGGCGCCTACCCGTCGAAGCAGGATTTCGCGAAGGAACATATCCAGCTGTCCTGCCCGCCCGGCAGCCTGCTTCTGTTTGTCGGCATGATCTGGCATTGCTCGATGCCGAACAACAGCGCCGGCGAGCGCACCTCGGTGCTCGGCCAGTATCTGCCGAAATTCGTCAAGCCGATGGAGGCTCTCGACCGGTCGGTCCGCACCGATGTGCTGAACGCCGCGACGCCTGAGCTGCGCCAGCTGCTGGGTGTTGATCTGCGCTATCCCGAACTGCTTGAGGATACGGAAGCCGGCAATGCCGAAGGCCGCAGCGCCTGATATCCTGAACATGATCTTCAACCTGCCCGTGAAAGGTATCCCCGCATGAAACTACGCCTCGGGATGTCTCCCATTTCCTGGTCGAATGACGACCTGCCACAGCTTGGCGGCGATACGCCGCTCGAGGTCTGCCTGTCCGAGACCCGCGAGGCCGGGTTCGTCGGCACCGAAACCGGCGGCAAGTTCCCGAAGGAAGCCGGGGCGCTGTCATCGGTGCTTGCCGAGCATGATCTGGCGCTGGTGTCGGGCTGGTACAGCGGCACGCTGATCAACAACGACCTCGATTCAGAGCTGGAGCGCATCGCCGACCAGCTGGCCCTGTTCAAGGCTGTCGGTGCCTCGGTCATTGTTTATGGCGAGACATACGAGACGGTCCAGAACCGGCAGGAGCGTCCGCTTTCCAGCCGTCCGAAGCTGGATGATTACGACGTCGCCGCCTATGGCCGCCGGCTGACGGCGCTGGCCGAACATTGCGCCGGCGAGGGTGTGCCGCTGACCTTCCACCATCATATGGGGACGGCGGTCGAGACCGAGGCCGAGCTCGACGCGGTGATGAACGCCACCGGCGAGGCTGTCGGGCTTCTGCTGGATACCGGCCATCTGGTGTTTGCCGGCGGTAACAACGCCTCGGTCATTGCAAAGCATGGCAAGCGGATCAACCATTTCCACACCAAGGATATCCGCCCCGACGTGCTGGCCGGAATCGACCGCAGCGCCGAGAGCTTCCTTGATTGCGTCCTGAAAGGTGTCTTCACCGTGCCGGGCGACGGCATGATCGATTATGACGACATCATGAAACGGCTGTTCGATACCGGTTATGAAGGCTGGGTCATCATCGAGGCCGAGCAGGACCCGGCCAAGGCCAATCCGCTGGAATACGCGAAGATGGGCTATAACAAGCTGCATCAGGCGCTTCACGATGCGGGGTACAGCCTCGCATGACGCTGCCGTCAGAACGCATCGCCGACCACCTTGCCGGACGCCCGATCATGGTCGTCGGCCGGGCCGGGATGGATATCTACCCCATGCCCGACGGCACCCGTGTCGAGGATGCGCACGAACTGGTCAATGACGTCGGTGGCTCGTCCGGCAACATCGCGGTCAGCATCGCCAAGCAGGGGCACCCGGTCATGCTGCTCAGCGCCGTCTCGAATGACGGGGTTGGCCGTTTTGTCACGCGGTCGCTTGGCGAGTACGGGGTCGACACCCGGCATTGCTTCGTCACCACGGGGCTGGAGCGTACTTCGCTCGCCATGGCAGAGACCACGACCGACAGTCCGGATGTCACCATCTACCGCAATGACGCTGCCGACCTTGCCATCACCCCGGCGCATGCCGAGGCGGTGGATGTCGCCGCGCTCGGCGCGATCATCATCACCGGAACGGCGCTTTCGCGCGAACCGTCGCGGAGCGCCTGCGAACGGCTTGTCGAACTCGCAGGCGATGCAGGCTGTCCGGTGGTTCTGGATATCGATTACCGGGCACAGGCCTGGGCCAGTCCCGACGAGGCGCGCGAGATCCTCGCCGGCATGGCGCGGCGGGTTCAGATGCCGGTCGGCAATGACGAGGAATTCGACCTGATCGCCGGCGGTGGTGGCCGTGATTTCGCCGCTGGGCTGGCCGAGGGTGGCGCGCTGGTGCTCTACAAGATGGGCGAGGGCGGGTGTGATATCCTCGAGGGCGGAGGCGAGGCCCATATCGGCATCTTCCGCGTCACGGCGCTGAAGCCGTTCGGCTCCGGCGATGCCTTTCTCGGCACCACCATGGCGACACTCGCTGCCGGGCCGGGAATCAGTGCCGCGGTGACGCGCGGCGCGGCGGCGGCCGCCATCGGGGTGTCACGGCGGGGCTGCGCGCGGGCCATGCCGACCGCCGGGGAAATAGACAGCTTCATGGAAAGCCATGCCATGGACAGCACAGACGCGGCAACAGACTGACCGGAGACAAGCAAGATGCATATCGCCCCCTATGACAACGGCAACAAGCCCATCGTCGATGCCGAAAACAGCACCGTTCCGCTGAATTATTTCAACATCGTCAAGCTGAAGAAGGGCGAGGCCTTCACCTATCGGGTGCCGGGCTACGAGACCTGCATCGTTCCGGCCACCGGCACGGTCGATGTCGATGTCGAGGGTGTTGCCTTTGCCAGCCTCGGCCGGCGAGGCGAGGATGTGTGGGACGGCGAGCCTGAAGGTGTCTATGTGCCGGTCGGGGCCAGCGTCACCATCGTCTGCATGTCAGACGAGACCGAGACGTTCATCGCCGGCGCGAAATATGACAAGGTTCTGGAGCCGTTCGACGTGCGCGAACCCGACCTTGTCCAGTATGGCTCCGACGACACCAAGACGCACCGCAAGATCAAGCATATCCTCGGCCAGAAGCAGCATGACAAGGTCGGCAGGCTGCTGGTTTCGGAATTGTTCACCGTCGGGGCGGGGGGCTGGTCGGGCTTCCCGAGCCACAAGCACGACACCAACCGCCTGCCGGACGAAACCCGCCATGACGAGACCTACAATTTCCGGTTCAAGCCGAACTGGGGATCGGGGCTGCAGATGCTGCAGCGCGAGGACGGCCAGCCTGGCGACGCCTATCACATTGTCGACGGCTCGACGATCTGCATCGACAACGGCTATCACCCCTGCGCCGTGCTGCCGGGCTACGAGATGTACTATTTCACCATTCTTGGCGGGCTGACGCAGCGCTCGCTGGTGCAGTATTTCCAGCCGACCCATGCCTATCAGATCGAGACGATCCCGGGCATCAAGGACATGATCGCGAAATTCAAATGACGGAGCTGTCGGCATGAGCCTCGCAACCCTGTCAGATGTGCTGCAACCGGCGCTGAAAGGCGGCTATGCCGTCGGCGGGCTTGTCACGCTCGGCTGGGAGGAGATGCGCGCCTATGTCGCCGCCGCCGAGGCGGAGAATGTGCCGGTGATCCTTCAGGCCGGCCCGGGCTGCCGCGAGCACACGCCGCTTCCCGTGCTGGCCGCGATGTTCCGCACCCTGGCCGAGGGGGCGTCGGTGCCGGTGGTGGCGCATCTCGATCATGGCTACAGCTTCGAGGAATGCCGCATCGCGCTTGATTGCGGGTTCACCTCATTGATGTATGACGGCTCGAAGAAGCCGCTGAGCCAGAACATCGACGAGACCGCCCGCATTGCCGAGATGGCGCATGAAGCCGGCATCTCCTGCGAAGGCGAGATCGGGTTTGTCGGCTATCATGGCGGGGCTGAGTCCGCCGGCACCGATCCGGACGAGGCGGCGCAATTCGCGCGCGAGACGGGCGTCGATGCGATGGCGATCTCGGTCGGCAATGTGCATCTGCAGACCTCCAGCGGCGACGGGCTGGACGAGGGGCGTATCCGTGCGATCGAGGCGGTTACGGACGTACCGCTGGTCATCCATGGCGGCTCCGGCGTGCCGGTGGCACAGCGCACCGCGCTGGCGCGCACCTCCAGCATCTGCAAATACAATATCGGCACCGAGCTTCGCATGGCCTTCGGCGCGGCGCTTCGCGAAGCGGTGGGCGCGGACCCGGACCGGTTCGACCGGGTGCAGATCCTGAAAGAGACGCATGATCCGGTGGTCGCCGCGGCGCGCCGGGTGCTGGCCGCGCTCAAGCCTGCCTGACCTCTGCCACCTCATCTGTTTCCCTGATCCGGTTCAGGCCAGCTCGTCACGAAGGGCCAGAATATCCGTCCAGGTCCTTTCCGGAATATGGATGACGCCGCCGGCCTCCTCGCGGATTCGGCGCTCGCGCTCGCCGGGAACCTCCACCCGGTCGAATCCGCGTGCAGGCGGGCAGCCGCGCATGTCGGCAAGGATCACCTCGGCGCGTTCCTGAAGCGTGTGGCCACCCGTCATGCGGGTGGTGTCGACCATGATCAGCAGCCAGTTCGCCTCGGTCGCCACCGGCCCGATCAGCGCTTCGGCAATCAGTTCGGCCGCCAGCGCCAGCGCATATCCCTTCTGCCCGGCGGCCGGAAGAATAGCCCCACCCTCGAAATAGGCTTTCGGGTCCGTGCTGGGATTGCCGTCGGCATCGATCAGGCAGCCTTCCGGCAGATGTGCCCCGGCGCTCTCGGCGGCGTAGATCCAGCCGCCGGCGACCGTCGAAGTTGCGAAATCCAGAATGAAGGGCCCGTTCCCGCCCCCGGGAAGGCCGAGGCACCAGGGGTTTGTCGGCAGCTTCGCCTGCGCCCCGCCATGCGGCGCCACCTGCCGCCAGACAGCGCGGTTGCCGCCGCCGATCAGGACCGACAGCATGCCGGCCTCCGCCGCCAGCTCGGCAAAGGCACCGTGCCGGCCGGTATGGCC
>WTIL01000022.1 GCA_011522725.1 Rhodospirillaceae bacterium | reverse complement strand
TCGGTCGTGACGACGACGCCAAGCGGATGGCCGTTGCCGACCGGCTTGCCGAGGATCACCATGTCCGGCGAGGCCTGCTGCGTCTCGAAACCCCAATAGGCGTCGCCAAGCCTGCCAAGCCCGGTCTGCACCTCATCGGCGATACACAGGCCACCGGCCGCCCTCACCCGTTCATAGACGGAAGAAAGATAGCCGGCCGGCGGCTCGATCTGGCCACCGACACTCGGAAAGCTCTCGGCGATAAACCCTGCCAGTCCATGGCCACGTTCCGCCAGCGCGCCGATGGCCCGCTCGACATCGGCGGCGTATTTTTCGCCGGCCTTCGCATCGTCATAGCCGAAGCGGCCGCGATAGGGGTCGGCAAGCTCGGAAATCTCCACCCAGTCCGGCGCGCCGTCTCCGCCGGGCCCGTTGAATTTATAGGGGCTGATGTCGATCGTGCCGGTCGTGTGGCCGTGATAGGCATGGTCCTGGACGATCATGCCGCGCCGCCCGGAATGGGCACGCGCCAGCCGCAGCGCCAGTTCATTCGCTTCCGATCCCGAGGTGACGAAATAGCAATGGGTCAGATGCGCCGGAAGTTTCGCCCTCACCGCGTCGGCAAACTGCATCTGCAACGGATGGATATAGCGTGTGTTGGTATTGAGAAGCCGGCTCTGACGCTCGATTACAGCGGCAATGCGTGGATGCGCGTGTCCGACATGCGGCACGTTGTTGTAGGCGTCCAGATGGGTACGCCCATGCTGGTCATAGAGATAGTGCCGCCAGCCGCGCAGGATCTGCAGAGGCTTGCGGTATGACAGTTTCAGATTGGCGCCGAAACGGTGCTTGCGGGCCTCGATCAGGCTGTCGGTGTCGGCGGCGTCATAGACCAGTTTGTCTGGCGCGAGTCCCAGCAGGTCGGCAGGGTTCGGATAGAGCGCCGAGAAATAGGCGAGATCGTCGGCATCCGCCACCCCGGGCCAGTCATCGACAGACGCTGTCTCGCCATCCGGCAGGCACATCGCCAGCTGGAAATGCAGGTGCGGCTGCCAGCCACCGTTCACCGCCGACGAGCCGAGGGTCGCGAACAGCGTCCCCGACCCAAGCCTGTCGCCCGTCTTCAGGCCGGCAATGCTGGCCGGATCGAGATGGCCATACAGGGTGAAAAAGGCATCCCCGTCATCGGTCGTATGGCGCAGCACGACGGTGCCGCCATAATCCTGAGGGTTTGCGCGGTCGATGGCGGTCACCACCTCGCCCTCCAGCGGCGCGTGGACCGGCCTGCCGTCCGGCGCGAACAGGTCGATGCCGATATGCATGGTCCGGCGCCCCTCGACGGCTGTCGGTGCCGTCAGATAGCCATCGGTCGTATAGACAAGGCGCGGCTCGAGATAATGGCCGACATGCACCGCCTTGCCATCAAGGGCGGCGGGGACCAGCCGGTCGCATTCGTCAAGGGTCAGGTTCGTCGGATCCGTCGGCAGCACCGAATCCCCCACCGCGATGGAACAGACCGGCGCATCGCCGAGCGCCGTCCCCATCACCGGCGCAAACCGGTCCCGGTTCGCCCCCAGCCAGCCGCAGACTCGCGACGCGCTGTCGGTGATGCCGAGCCCGGCCGCCACCCGAAGCCGCATCGCCACCTCGCGCCGGTCCCAGCCAAGCGCCTGTTGCAGAAAGGCCAGCGCCGGCGCCTGGCTGACCGTCACATAGGGGTCGTCGGGATGCTCGCGCGCCATGATCGAGCTGTTCACCAGCGACACGCCAAGCCGCACCATCATCAGCGGGAAGATCATCTCGATCTCATGCGCCGTCATCGGACGGGCGGCAGCATAACCCTCGACCAGCGCCGCCAGCGCCTCCATCGGCCGCGGCTTGTCCAGCACCATATAGGCTGCCGCCGTCGCGAGGTCACACACCGCCGGCGCCCTGACCATGTCACCGAAATCGATCACCCCGGCAAGGGACGGGCCGTCCAGCGACGGGCTGACGAGGAGGTTGTAGTCATTGCCGTCGCAATGAATAGTTTGATATTCTAGATTTAATAATTCACTTTCAATATAATTTTCAAATATTTGAAAATACTCATTTATAAGTGATTTTATATCTTCATCCAAAATCTCAGAAACTTCGGTGAAGGCCCAATGCGGCTGAAGCGGGTGCCATTTGAAATCACGCGTCAGGGCAGCATGGTCAAACCCCTCGAGACCGGCAGTCATGCGGCCGAGCGTGTACCCGATTTCATGGACCAGCGCCGCAGGGTGGGGCCGCATCGCGCCGAGCGGCAGGCCGTCAATAGCAGAAATCACCCACGCTATCCGGCCATCGCCAGACAGGTCTGTAACGGCGGCGGCGGCAGCTCCGTCATGCCGGCGAATGACACGCGGCACCGGCAGGTCCGGCATGGTCGCAGCCAGATGGTCGAGCGCTTCCACCTGCATCCCGACAAGACCAAAGTCACATCCAACGCGCATCACTTTCAGAACGGCATCAATGCGCCCGTCAACACGGACGGCGATGTTCAGGTCGAACTCTCCGTCGAGCCGTTCAAGCTCGCCATCGAGCCCGTGATGAGCCTGAAGATATTCCTTCCAGAACCCGATTTCCTGATCCGACCACATAGACGCCTCCGCTCACGCCAGCATCCTATCGCGCCTTGCTTCGAGGTCAAACGGATGCTTGCCCGCCGACGCGCCGACCACGCCATGTCACCCGCGCCCTGCCCCTTCACATATCGCTGTCCTGCCCCCACTTCAGGTACAGGCCCGAATATACAGGCCCGCATGCGGGCAGCGAATGAACGACAGGATCACCCATGCCGCATTACCTTGTGACAGGAGCTAGCTCAGGCATCGGCGCTGCGCTGGCGACAGCGCTGCTGCGGCGCGGCGACAAGGTCACCGCGATGGCGCGCCGCGAAGACCGGCTGGCCGCGCTTGATGACAGCAGCGGGAATTTTCACGGTTCGGCCTGTGATGTCACCGACGCCGCGGCTCTCGCCACGGCCATCGAGGACGCTGTCGACAAGCAGGGGCCGGTCGATTGCGCCATCCTGAATGCCGGCATGTATGTCCCGCAGGACAGCCTGAAAATCGATCCGGCCGTCTATGCCAGGCATATGGATGTAAACTATATGGGGGTGGTCAATGCCCTCCCCCCGCTGATCGC
>WTIL01000117.1:10486-13399 GCA_011522725.1 Rhodospirillaceae bacterium | reverse complement strand
GCCAACGCGGACAGGAAAGCCGCGATGCTGCGCAGCCAGGGCATCCGGCTGGACCTGATGTCCTCGGACGAGATGGTGGCGCGCGATCCCGGGCTTGCCGGGCTCGCCGCCCATGCCGCGGGCGCTCTTTATGCGCCGGGGGATGAAAGCGGGGATGCGCATCTCTTCACCAACGCGCTGGTCGAAAAATCCGAGGAGATGGGCGTCGCCTTTCATTTCGGCACCCGCATCACCCGCCTTGTCCGGCGCGGCGATGCCCTGCTTCGGGTTGAAACCGACAATGGCGATTTCACCGCCGACGACTATGTGCTGTGCGCCGGTGTCCACAGCCCGGACCTGGTTCGCCATCTCGGCATCGACCTGCCGATCTGGCCGGTGCGCGGCTATTCGATGACGGTACCGATCACCGATGCCGCGGCCGCCCCGCGCATCGGCGGTGTCGATTACGAAAACCTGATGGCCTATTGCCCGATGGGGGATCGGCTGCGGGTGACGGCGACGGCCGAGATCGCGGGGTATGACCGCAGCTTTTCCAAGGCCAATTTCGCCCCGCTGCTGGACAAGGCCCGGCCGATGTTCGGCCATTGCGCAGATTTCTCGAACCCGAAATACTGGGTGGGCCTGCGCCCGATGACGCCGCATGGCGCTCCGATAGTCAGCAAGTCACCGCTTGGCAATCTGTGGCTGAATGTCGGGCACGGGCATCTGGGATGGACGATGTCGGGCGGATGCGCCGCCATCATCGCCGACCTGATCGACGGACGCGCACCGAATTTCGATGTGAAAGGGCTTCAATATGACCTCGCCTGAAACCGCTGGGCCCCAGACCTCTACCGACGGCGGCTACACGCTGATCGAGCATCTTCCCTTCACCACGGCCAAGGTGATCGGCGCGCGCGCAAGGATCGGGCTGGTTGTGCTGGCCTCCGACTACACCATCGAACACGAATTCCGCGCCATGATCGCGATGGAAGGTGTCGATCTGTTCATGGCCCGCATCGCCAACGACCCGCGGGTGACGCCGGAGACGCTGGCGGCGATGGAGCCGCTGCTGACCGACACGGCCTCGCGCATCCTTCCCGGCGACAGGCTCGATGTGCTGGCCTATGGCTGCACCTCGGCCTCGGTCGTGCTCGGCGCCGACCGGGTCTCGCAACGCCTTGCCGCGGCAAAGCCGGACACCCCGGTCTCGAACCCGATCAGCGCCGCCTTTGCCGCCTTCGACGCGCTCGGCGCGCGGCGCATCGGCGTGCTGACCCCCTATCGCCGCGATGTGAACGAGCAGGTGCGCGCCTATATCACCCGCCATGGCTATGAGGTGCCGGTCTTCGGCTCCTTCAACGAGGAGATGGACCCGGTGGTGGCGACGATCGACGAGGACAGCCTCGTCAGCGCCATCGACACCATCCGCGCCGGCCACGAGATCGATGCGGTGTTCGTCTCCTGCACCTCGGTCAGGCTTGCCGACGCGGTGGCCGGCATCGAGGAACGGACCGGCCTTCCCGTGACATCCTCGAACCATGCCATGGCATGGCACTGCCTGCGCCTCGCCGGCATCGGGGATAGGCTCGCGGATCGCGGCCGCCTCTTCACACTCCCCCTCGGCGGGTAGGAATTTCACCAAACAGCTTGTCCGTCGACAGCGTGCCGGCCCTTGTGACACGGCGGCTCATGGCGTGTGACTCGGAAAGGTTTGAGGCCGACTCACCGCCCCCAGCGATGACCGTCCTAGAGCTGGATCCAGGCGGTCTTCAGATCGATATATTTGTCGATGGCATGAAGCGACTTGTCATGGCCGTTGCCGGACTGCTTCACCCCGCCAAGCGGCGCCGTCACATCGACCGCGCCATAACCGTTCACATTGATCACGCCGGTCTTCATGCCGGCGATCATCCGGTGCGCGCGCCCGAGGTCGGTCGTCCAGACACCACCGGCAAGACCGTAATCGGTGGCGTTGGCAAGGCGCAGCGCGTCGGCCTCGTCCTTGAAGGAGGTCACCGCCAGCACCGGCCCGAACACCTCGTTGCGGAACAAATCATGCGAGGGCGTCACCGCCGTGACCACGGCAGGCTCCATATAGAAGCCGCCGCTCTCGGCATGCAGCCGTGCGCCGCCGCCCTCGATCCGGCATCCCTCGTCGCCAGCACGGGCCAGCGCCGCCATGTTCTTGTCCAGCTGCGCGGCGCTGTGGACCGCGCCAACGTCATTGCCGACCGTCAGCGGATCGCCGATCTTGAGCTTTGCCGCGCCGGCGCTGACGGCGGCGGCGAATTCGTCATGGATCGATTCCTCGACCAGAAGACGCGATCCGGCGACACAGACCTGGCCGGAGTTGCGGAAGATGGCGGACACCGCGCCGGCGACGGCGGCGTCGAAATCGGGCGTGTCGGCAAAGACGATATTGGCGGATTTGCCGCCAAGCTCGAGATAGGTGCGCTTCAGGTTCGAGGCCGCGGCATTGCTCATGATCCGGCGTCCCACCGGGCCGGAGCCGGTGAACACCATCACATCGATATCCATCGACAGCGACATCGCCTCGCCGACGGTCTCGCCGCGTCCGGTGACGACATTCAGAACGCCGGGTGGCAGCCCCGCCTCATGCGCCAGCTCGCACATGCGCAGCAGCGACAGCGACGCGCTCTCGCCAGGCTTGATCACCACCGAATTGCCACAAGCAAGCGCCGGACCAAGCTTCCACGCCCCGATCATCAACGGAAAATTCCACGGGATGATGGCCCCGACAACACCGACAGGCTCCTTGTGGATCATACCCAGAATGCCGTCCGGTGTCGGCGCAACCTCGCCGTAGATCTTGTCGCAAACCTCGGCATAGTAGCGCAGCGTCGCTGCTGCCGAGCCCGGCTCGGCGCGGAAGGCCATGCCGATCTCGGTGCCGTTGTCACGCACGCCAAG
>WTIL01000117.1:0-10386 GCA_011522725.1 Rhodospirillaceae bacterium | reverse complement strand
CCGTCAAAGGGGGTGTGGCTCGGCACCAGCGCGCGGGCAAAGCCGTCATGCGCGGCAACGGCCAGTCGCTGGCACTGCGCCTTGTCGAGCGCCGCATCAGTAGCAATGATACCGATGGTCGTATTCTGGGCAGGTGTCAGACCGCCAGACAGCGCCACATAGGTTCCGGCACCGGCAGGCACCGGGCCAAGGCCACCAAATTCATCGCCCTGTTCCCACGGCGCGGCCCACAGATGCGCCACCCCGTCAGGCGCCGCCGCGCCATGCGCGTTCACCGCGACCAGCGCGCCGACCGTCACACCGTTGTCCAGCACTGCCGAGGCTGATCCGAGCCCGCCCTTCAATGGTCCGGCGGTGGCACCGGTTCCGGCACCAGCCGTGCCGAGGGCGAATGTCTCGCCACGTGCGCGCCATGCGGCAGCGCCAAGCGCCGCATAGGGGTTTTCATCCCAGCCCTTGTCACCGCCATTCAGCAAATCGAACAGGATGGCCGCCGGCACAATCGGCACCTTCTGCCCGGCCACATCAAACCCGATACCGGCCGCGCGAAGGGCGTTCGCAACCCCCGACGCCGCATCGAGGCCAAGCGCCGACCCGCCCGACAGCACCAGCGCATCGACGGCGGGAACCAGCTTGTCGGGTGCCAGCAGATCGGTCTCGCGGGTGCCGGGCGCCCCGCCCATCACATGAACCGATGCGGTGATCGGGCGGTCGGCCGCCAGCACCGTAACGCCAGATTTCACTGACCCGTCATCGGCATTGCCGACGCGGAGTCCGTCGACATCAGTGATCAGGTTGCGTGGTCCGGGTTTCATGCCTGTCCTGCCCTAGATGCAGCGTCCGCCATCCACTTCCATCGCCACCCCGGTGACCATCGAGGCCTCGTCGGAGCAGAGATAAAGGGCGGCGTTGGCAATGTCCTCGGGCTGCGAGAACCTGCCGATGGGAATGGTGGACAGGAACTTCGCGCGCATCTCCGGCGTGTCCTCGCCCATGAAACTTGCCAGAAGCGGTGTCTCTCCGGCCACCGGATTGACGGCGTTTACCCGCACCCCGTACGGGGCGAGTTCCACCGCCATCGCGCGCGTCGCGGTGATCATCCAGCCCTTGGAGGCGTTATACCAGCTGAGATTCGGGCGCGGCGACACCCCGGCCGTCGAGGCGATGTTCAGGATACAGCCCCTGCCGGCGGCCTTCATCGCCGGAACGAATGCCCGCGCCGCCAGATAGACGGCCTTGTTGTTCACCGCCATCACCCGGTCGAAAGACTCCTCGTCCACATCCTCCAGCGGGCCGGACTGGTGCGTGACGCCGGCATTGTTCACGAGGATATCAAGCGCGCCGAGATGCTCCTTCGCCGCCGCCGCCATGGCCGCCACCGAAGCCGCATCGGCCACATCCGCACCGCATGATGCCGCGCCGATTTCGGCGGCAACGGCTGCCGCGGCATCCGCGTTGATATCCACCACAAGGACGCGCGCGCCCTCCCCGGCAAAGCGCCTTGCGATCCCGGCTCCGAAGCCGGATCCGCCGCCCGTGACCAGCGCTGTCTTTCCGTCAAGTCGTCCCGTCATCACCTGCTCCTGCCTGCTGTCATCTTCCTGCCTTCCGGTCTTGTGACCATTCTGGCGGAATTTGCGGCCGCGCCGCAACAAGCTCGCGTGTGTAATCATGTGCCGGCGCGCCCATCACATCCGCCGTCGGCCCATGCTCGACGATTTCGCCGTTCTTCATCACCATCACCCGGTCGGTGATCGAGGTGACCACGCCAAGATCATGGCTGATGAACAAATAGGCGAGGCCGTGGCTGTCGCGAAGCTCGGCAAGCAGATCGAGGATCTGCGCGCGGATGGACACATCCAGCGCCGAGACCGCCTCGTCGAGAATGATCAGCTTCGGCCGGATGACCAGCGCCCTTGCGATGGCAATGCGCTGGCGCTGTCCGCCGGAGAATTCATGAATATATTTGTCGGCATCCGCCGCCGTCATCCCCACCGCCTCGAGCGCGGCAACAACTGCATCCTTGCGTGCTGCGCCCTGCGGCGCATCGGCGAGGAGATGGAAGGGCTCCGCCACCAGCCGCTCCACCCGGTGCCGCGGATTGAACGACCCGTAAGGGTCCTGGAAAACGATCTGCATGGCGGCGCGCATCGATGCCGGAACCGCCCCGCCTGTGACCGCCTGCTCGCCAAGCCGGATGCTGCCCGCCCGCGGTGCCTGCAGGCCCAGAATGGCGCGGGCCAGGGTGGACTTGCCGCATCCGGATTCCCCGACCAGCCCGACACTCTCGCCCTCGCTGATTGTAAAGGAGACGCCGCGTACCGCCTCGGTCATCTCCGGCGCGCCGAACAGGCTGGAACGGCGGCCTCGATAGCCGATATGAAGGTCCTCGACGGACAGCAGCGGCGCTGGAGAGCCGGGCTGTTCATGACGTTGCGGCTGGTGGCTGGAGGCAGCAAGCAGCCGCCCTGTGTAGGCGTGGCGGTGCGACCGGAACAGGGTCTCGGTATCGGCCGTCTCGACGACAAGCCCCTGCTGCATCACCGCGATCCGGCTGCTGAGCTCGGCCAGCACCGCCAGATCATGCGTGATCAGCATCAGCGACATGTCGCCGTCCTCGACCAGCCCGCCCATCAGATCGAGGATGCCTGCCTGTGTCGTCACATCCAGCGCCGTCGTCGGCTCGTCGGCGATCAGCAGCGCCGGTTGCAGCGCGATGGCCTGCGCGATCATCACCCGCTGGCGCTGGCCGCCGGACAATTCATGCGGATAGCGGTCCAGCCCGTATCGCGCGGCGGGAAGACCGACGCGGTCGAGCTTGGCAGCGGCGATCTCGCGCGCTTCGGAAAGGCTTGTGCCGGCGTGGATCACCAGCGTTTCGGCGACCTGCGCGCCGATCGTGCGAACCGGGTTCAGCGCCGTCATCGGCTCCTGGAAAATCATCCCGATGCGCCGCCCGCGAACGCCGCACATCGCCGCCTCGTCCAGCGCGAACAGATCCTCGCCGTCAAGCCGCGCCGCGCCGCCGCGAAGCGCGCCGTCCGGAAGCAGTCCCATCACCGCAAGCGCCGTCATCGACTTGCCGGAGCCGGATTCACCGGCGACACCGAAGATTTGCCCCGGCGCGATCGACAGGCTGACGTCACGAACGGCGTCGATGCCGCCGATGCGCACGGACAGATTGTCGATGGCGAGGCGCGGGGGACTCATCGCCGCCTCCGCAATCTGGGATCGAGATGGTCGCGCAGCCCGTCGCCGGTCAGGTTCAGCCCCAGAACAGTGGCGATGATGGCCAGCCCCGGAAGCACCGCCAGATGCGGGGCGAAGCTGATCATGGTCTGGCTGTCCGCCAGCATCCGGCCCCATGACGGCAGCGGCGGCTGCGCGCCGAGCCCGACATAGGACAGCCCGGCCTCTGCCAGGATACCGAGGCTGAACTGGATGGTGCCCTGGACGATCAGCAGGCTGGCGATGTTGGGAAGGATATGTTCGAGCGAAATCCGCACTACCCCCTTGCCGCTGACCCGCGCGGCGAGGATGAATTCCTGTGTCCAGACCGCCAGCGCCCCGCCGCGTGTCACCCGGGCGAAGACCGGGGTGTTGAAAATGCCGATGGCAAGGATGGCGTTGAAGGCGGACGGCCCGAAGACGGCGGTGATCAGGATGGCGATGACCAGCGCCGGAAAGGCGAAGACAAGGTCGTTGCCGCGCATCACCAGATCATCGATCACGCCCCCGTGGTTGGCCGCCGCCAGCAGGCCGAGCGGCACGCCGAGCGCCATGCCGATACCCACCGCGACGATGGCCACAGCGATTGATGTCCGCGCGCCCACCATCAGCATCGACAGCATGTCACGGCCGAAATGGTCGGTACCAAGCAGATGCTCGGCACTGGCCGGTTGCAGCCGCGCCGCGATGTTCAGCGATTCCACCGCATGCGGCGTCCAGACCAGCGAGAGCAGCGCCGCGGCGACGAACACCGCCGTCAGGGCAAGCCCGACCACCAGCGTCAGGGGAAGCCGCGCTGTCATGACCGCCTCCGCAGGCGCGGATCGGCGAGGCCATAGGCGATGTCGACAAGGAAATTCACCAGGATCACGGCGAAGACCAGCAGCATGACCACCGATTCCACGACGATCAGGTCGCGCTGGGTGATCCCCTGAAAGACAAGGCGCCCGAGCCCGGGAAGAAAGAACACATTCTCGATGATGATGGCGCCGGCGATCAGGAAGGAGAATTGCAGCCCGATGATGGTCAGCACCGGGATCAGCGCGTTGCGCAGCGCATGGTCGGTCAGGGTGCGCCGCCGGCTCAGCCCCTTGGCGCGCGCCGTGCGGATATAGTCCTGGCCGAGCACCTCGAGCACGGCCGAGCGCATCACCCGCGCCAGAATCGAGGCCTGTGGCAGCGCCAGCGCCACCGCCGGCAGGGTCAGCGCCTTCAGGCTCGGCCAGATGCCCTGGTCCCAGCCGGGAAACCCGCCGGCCGAAAACCAGCGAAGGTTGATCGCGAAAATCACCACAAGGATCATCGCGAACCAGAAATTCGGGATGGCAATGCCGAGCTGGGTAAGCCCCATGACGCTCCAGTCACCCGGCCTGCCACGGCGGCTGGCGGCATAAAGCCCAACCGGAATGGCGATCAGCGTCGACAGCAGCAGCGCCATCAGCGCCAGCGGCAGCGACACGGCGAGCCGCGCCGTGACCAGCTCGGCCACCGGCGCGCGATAGGTATATGAGGTGCCGAAATCGCCCTGCAGCATGCCGCCGACCCAGCGGAGGTAACGCTCGACCGGGCTGCCGCCGAGGCCGAGTTCGGCCCGCAGCGCCGCCACCGTGTCGGGAGCCGCGTTCAGCCCCAGCATGAAGCTGGCCGGGTCGCCCGGCACGAGCTCGATCATCACGAAGATAACGAGCGAGGCGACGACGAGGCTGAGCGCCAGCGCGACAAGTCGTGACAGGATGTAACTCAGCATGGGTCAGCCTTGCGCCTGGATCGCGGCGGGGATAGGGCGGGACCCCGCCGGCAAAGCGGCCGGCGGGATCTCGTTTGCGGGGACCGGTCAGTCAGACCAGCTGACACCCGTCAGGTCATTGGCCTGCGTCGGGGCATTTTCCCAGAGGCCGTTGATCCTGGCATTGGCGACGCCGGTGCGCGCCAGCTGGAACAGATAGCCGTTCACATAGTCGCCTGCGATCTGCTTCTGGGCCGCCTGCAGGATGCGCGTGCGGTCCGCCGGCGCGGTGGCCAGCTTCAGATCCTCGATCAACCCTTGGAAGGCGGCGCTGTCATACTGGAAGTAATAGTCCGGATTGGCATAGATGCCGATATCCATCGGCTCGGTATGCGAGACGATGGTCAGGTCGAAATCCTTGCCGCGGAACACCTGCTCCAGCCATTGCGCCCATTCCAGATTCTCGATCTCGGTGCCGATGCCGACCTCGCGAAGCTGGGCCGCGATGATCTCGCCGCCCCGGCGGGCATAGGATGGCGGCGGCAGCTTCAGCGACAGGGTCAGGTTTTCGGCCCCGGCCTCCTTCAGCAGCGCACGCGCCTTGGCAGGGTCATGCGCAGACCCGCCCGTCAGATCGACATAGTCGGGATGGTGCGGCGCGAAATGCGTGCCGATCGGCGTGCCATAGCCGAACATCGCGCCGTCGATGATGGCCTGCCGGTCGATGGCGTGCGCAATCGCCTGCCGGACGCGCACATCCGACAGGTTCTCGGCCTTGTTGTTGGTCGACAGGATGGTCTCGCCCTCGGTCGAACCGACGATCACGCGGAAGCGCGGATCGGCCTCGAACTGCGGCAGCGTCTCCGGAGCCGGATAGCCCGGGAAGGCGTCGATATCGCCTGCCATCATCGCCGCGAAGGCGGCCGTCGGATCGGAAATGAACTTGAAGGTGGCCTTCTCGAGCGCCACCGCGTCGCCCCAGTAATCAGGATTGCGCGCAAGCTCCACCCGGTCGCCCTGAACCCAGCGCGAGAATGTGAAGGGGCCGGTGCCGACCGGCGCTGTCTTCGCGTTCTCGATGCTTTCCGGCGCGACGATCACCGCATCGCCCCAGGCAAGGTTGGTGATGAAGCCGCCATCCGGGTTCGACAGTGTGATCTTCACCGTCAGCGCATCCACCGCATCGACCGAGGCGATGCCGGTGAACAGACGCTTCTGCGCGTTGGTCGAATCCTCGGCACGCGCACGGTCCAGCGAGAATTTCACATCCTCGGCATCCATTGCCGAGCCGTCATGGAATTTCACCCCGCTGTGAAGGGAGAATGTATAGACAAGGCCGTCATCGGAGATCGTCCATGACTTTGCCAGCGCCGGCGCTACGGAGCCGTCGGCCTGATAGCGGGTCAGCCCCTCAAAGACATTGGCGTAGACGACCTCGTCGATGGCTGCTGCCGCGCCGCCCGTCGGGTCGAGGTTTGGCGGCTCGAGCTGCATGCCGACCGTGATTGATGTCTGCGCGGCAAGCACCGCCGAGACATTCATCACCGCCGCGGCCGCAAATGTGGCCAGGGCCGGCCCTGAGAAAAGCTGTTTCATCTTATCCTCCCTTTTCTGCCTTCATGGAATAATCGGGTGCCTGCAGCTCCGCAAGCGAGAGCGCCATCACCGCCGCACTTTCCTTCATGTCTGTGATGCCGATCCATTCGTCCGGCTGGTGCGCCAGCTCGAGAATGCCTGGGCCATAGGCGATGCAGTTCCGCAGCCTGCCGATCCGGTCGATATGTTTCTGGTCATAGGTGCCGGGGGACACGACGTAATCAGGATCAATCCCCATCACCTCGCGGATGGCCGCGCTTACGGTCGTCACAACGGGCGCGTCGCGGTCCGCCATCACCGGATGGACTTCGAACAGGTCGCGCACCTCATAGCTAAAATCGGGCCGGTGCGCCGCCAGCCTGTCGAGCAATGCGGTGATCTCACCCTTCACCTCGGCAAGCTCCTCTTCGGCAAGGAAGCGCCGGTCGATGGTTATCACGCAGCGGTCCGGAACACAGGCCGACGGCAGGCCGGTATAGCCTTCCTCCTGTTCCGGCAGACCGCCATGGATGGCGTTGATATTGAGTGTCGACTGCCGCGCGCCCTCGGGCACAACCGGCATCGCCGTGCGCCGCTCGGCCAGCGCCGGGAACAGGCTGTCCTCCATTTCCTGAAGAACCGCCGTCATATGCCGAACGGCACAGTCGCCAAGGAATGGCATAGAGCCATGCGCGATACGGCCCTTAGTCTCGATCTCTGCCCACCAAACACCACGATGACCTATGCAGATACGGTCCTTGTTCAGTGGTTCCGGGATGATCACATGCTGCACCCGCGCTGGATCGAACCAGCCATTTTCGGCCAGATACGCGACGCCGCCGAACCCACCTGTTTCCTCGTCCGCTGTGCCGGAGATCTCGATTGCGCCACGATAGTCGGGACAGGCAGCGATAAAGGCCTCAGCAGCAATAATGGATGCCGCCAGCCCGCCTTTCATGTCACAGGCACCCCTTCCATAAATCCGGTCGCCATCTACCTCGCCGCCGAACGGGTCGCGGGTCCAGTCCTCACCAACGCTGACAACATCGGTATGCGAATTGAAATGCACGCATTCACCTGCTCCCGCCCCCTCATGGCGGCAGACTATGTTCCAACGTGGATACTTTTCGGAATCGCCAAGAGATCCCTCGGCCCGGACGAATGTCGATGAAAAGCCGCTTCGCGCAAGCCGCGCCTCAAGATATTCGCAGATGTCGCGGTAATGGTCGCCCGGCGGGTTCAGAGTGGGTATTTGGATCAGTGCGCGTGTGGTTTCGACCAGATCTTCACTGCGCTGGTCGATCTCAGTATTAAGTCGCTTCATCAACGCGCTACTCACACACCCTCCCGAATGCCGTCGACACTGACATCAACGCTAAGGACAACCCCATTTAAGGTCAAGCAGCCCCTTCGAAGGCAATTGAGATACAACTACATCGTTGCGCCAATTTGCCAGGGAACAAATTCATAGTCTCCGAGCCCTTGAGCCTCTGATTTCGATGGGTTGCCAGACGCCACCTTTAGCAACATATCGTAAATTTCTCGTCCCTTCTCCTCGAGGCTCTGCCCCTCGGTCAGCATAGCGCCCGCATTGATGTCCATGTCACTCATCAGGCGTTCATACATTTCAGTGTTAGTGGCAATCTTGATGCAAGGAGACGGCTTTGAACCGAACGCTGAGCCTCTGCCGGTGGTGAAGGTCACGAGATTACAGCCGCTGGCGATCTGACCGGTTACCGATGCCGGGTCATATCCGGGAGAGTCCATGAAAGTGAAGCCGCGCGCCGTCACCGGCTCGGCATATTTGAAAACCCCGGTCAGCGGCGTCGTACCACCCTTCGACGCCGCGCCGAGGGATTTTTCGAGAATTGTCGTCAGCCCTCCTTTCTTGTTGCCAGGGCTAGGGTTGTTGTCCATTGATCCGTGGTTGCGGGCGGTATAGTCCTGCCACCAGTCGATCAGTCCAATCAGCCGCTTGCCGGTAGCGTTATCAATCGCCCGCCGTATCAAAAGATGTTCCGCACCATAGATTTCAGGTGTTTCAGCGAGAACGCCAGTGCCACCCTGCGCCACGAGCAGGTCACAGGCATACCCAAGAGCAGGGTTTGCCGTGACGCCTGACAGGGCGTCAGATCCTCCACATTGCAGGGCGACCATCAACTCGGATGCAGGGCAGGACTCGCGCGTCGCCTTGTTCACTTCTGGCAGCATCTCGCGGACCATCGCGATGCCCGTCTCAACAGTCTTGGCCAGCCCCATGGAGTCTTGAATATTCATGGTTTTAAACAGTGGGCCCTGCTTCAGCCCATAAGCCTCCAGCAGCCAGTCGATCTGGTTCATTTCACAACCAAGCCCGACCATCAGCACCCCCCCATGGTTCGGGTTGCGGGCATAGCCCCACATCACCCGCTGCAAGGCTTCAAAACCCTCGCCCTGACCCGCCATTCCGCATCCGGTTCCATGGACAAACGCCACAACTCCGTCAACATTCGGGTACCTCGCCATTTCCTCAGGCCCAAAGGCCGACGCAATCATTCGCGCCGCCGTAGCTGAACAATTCACTGACGTCAGAATGCCTATATAATTGCGGGTGCCGACGCGGCCATTTTCGCGGCGATATCCCATAAAGCTATCGCGCGCCGCCTCGGCGACAGTGACTGCCGGGCGCAGATCGGTGGAAATCTCGTAATCTTCCTCGGTGTTGCGGAATTCAACATTGTGTGTGTGAACATGCCCACCGGCCACGATCAATTCGGTGGCGTAGCCAATTACCTGGGCATATTTTCGCACCGCCTCTCCAGCCTTGATCTCACGGCTTGCAAGCTTGTGATTGCGCGGGATGATCGCTGTGGTAACAACGTCGTCGACGGCAGTACCTATCTCCAGCGTCCGGGTGGCCGTGACGACATTGTCTGCCGGGTCGAGGCGGATGGTCATTGACATAGTAACGGGCCTTTCAGCAAAGGGAATGGAAACCGAGCTGAATGACCGAACGGGGGCGGCGGTCGTTGTCAGCTTGCAAACAATGATTGCGCCAGTCCCGCCTTATGCCTGCCTAGCCATCCAGGAGGTCCAGTAAGTAGCGGCACTGTTACCTTGTCAAGGTGGAACCCCTTGAATAGGTTGAAATGTGGTCCGCTGCTCTAATCACTTTTAGCGCGCGACATTCAAAGAGCCCGGAACGGACAAGGCGCTGCATTTTGCCTCACCCGGTTAGGGTAAGGATTGAAGTCGGGAATTGCTTCCACGGCGCAGAATGACAGGAGTGAAATAGGGATGACAATGACAGGACGACTGACCGGAAAGCGGGCACTGGTTACAGCGGCGGGCCAGGGCATAGGACGGGCCACGGCACTGGCGATGGCGGCAGAGGGCGCCGAGGTCTGTGCCACCGACATCAATGGGGATTCTTTGGCCGGCCTGTCCGGTGAAAATGGCATCACGACCTTCATCCTCGATGTGATGGACCACGACTCCGTCATTGCCGGTGTCGGGAAGGCCGATCCGGACATTCTGTTCAACTGCGCCGGGTTCGTTCATCACGGCACCATCTTCGACGCCACCGATGATGAATGGAATTTTGCTCACGACCTGAATGTGCGTTCGATGTTCTGGACGTCACGGGCCGCCCTGCCGGCGATGCTCGAGCGCGGCAGCGGGTCGATCATCAACATGTCCTCCGTCGCATCGTCAGTGATCGGTGCGCCGAACCGATTCGTCTATGGCGTGACAAAAGCGGCGGTGATCGGACTGACAAAATCGATCGCAAGCGATTATGTGAAGAGCGGCGTGCGATGCAATGCCATCTGCCCCGGCACTGTGATGAGCCCGTCCCTTCAGGACAGGCTGGCCGCGAC
>WTIL01000090.1 GCA_011522725.1 Rhodospirillaceae bacterium | reverse complement strand
ATGGTGCGGCCGAGAAGACTCGAACTTCCACGGGTTATTAGCCCACAGCGACCTCAACGCTGCGCGTCTACCAATTCCGCCACGGCCGCACGCGAGGTGCGGTGTTTATGTCACCGTGGGCGGCGTTAATCAAGCAATTTCCTCGACCCGTTGCCGGCTTGTCACAGGCCTGTCATTGGCCAGTCATTGACCTGCAACCGGCCCCCAGATGCCCTGCCGGCACGGCGTTTCACAGCCCCTTCCACCCTGCCGTCCGCCCGGCCGTCCTCCGGTCATTTCCGCCGTTCCCTCCCTGTGCTATCCTTTTCGGGACCAGACATCATCCGCCGTTCGAGGCCAGATTCATGACGCCCCCCGACAGCACAGACAAACCCTTGCCGCCATCGCCGGAGACCTACCGCTACCCGCCCGCCCCGGGCGGGCTGCCGCCGCAGGGCCCGGTCGAGAGCCACGGCGCCGTCTTCACCGAGGCCTATGCCTTCATCCCGCAGGCGGTGATGCGCGACATCGTCACCAGCTTCCTGCCGCACTGGCAGGGGCTGCGCGCCTGGGTGCTGGCGCGTCCGATGACCGGCTTTTCCGAGACATTCTCGCATTACCTGTGCGCGCTGGCGCCGGGCGGCGGCAGCACCGCGCCCGAGCCCGACCGCAACGCGCAGGCGGTGATCTTCGTCACCGGCGGCGAATTGCGGCTGAGCATCGACGGCGCTGCGCATGACCTGGGGCCGGGCGGCTATGCCTATATCCCGTCCGGCGCGGACTGGAGCGCCCACGCGTCCGGCGAGCGCGACGCCGTCTTCCACTGGGTGCGCAAGCATTACGCCGCGGTCGAGGGGATCGACCGGCCGGAGGCCTTTGTCACCAGCGATGCCGCTACCCCGCCCACACCGATGCCGGATTGCGACGCGGTCTGGTCGACGACCCGCTTTGTCGATCCGGATGATCTGCGCCACGATATGCATGTGAACATCGTCACCTTCAAGCCGGGCGGCACCATCCCCTTTGCCGAAACGCATGTGATGGAGCACGGGCTGTTCGTGCTGCAGGGCGAGGCCGACTATCTGCTGAACCGCGACTGGGTGCCGGTGAAGGCCGGTGACTTCATGTGGCTTCGCGCTTTCTGCCCGCAGGCCTGCCGTGCCACCGGCGACGAGCCGTTCCGCTATCTTCTCTACAAGGACGTCAACCGGCATATGCCGCTCAGCCCCGGTGGGTTGATGAGGGCGGGCTGACACCACCATGCCGGCACCTGTCTTCAGGACCCTTGAGGGCCTCGCGCCCTATGAAGAGACCGTCACCGCCATGGCGGCGCATGCGGCCGCCATCCGCAATGGCGGCGCGGGCGAGGAAGTGTGGCTTCTCGAGCATCACTCCGTGCTGACCGGCGGCACCTCGTCAAGGCCCGAGGACCTGGTGAACCCCGGCGGCATTCCGGTGCACCAGACCGGCCGTGGCGGGCAGTGGACCTGGCATGGCCCGGGCCAGCGCGTCGCCTATGTGATGCTGGATTTGCAGCGCCGGAACCCCGATGTGCGCGCCTATGTCCACGCGCTGGAGGGCTGGATCATCGATGTCCTCGCCAGCTTCGGGATCGACGGGCGGCGGCGCGACGGGCATCCCGGAATCTGGGTCGACGGCGACGGCCGGATGGACAAGGTGGCCGCCATCGGCGTGCGGATCAGCCGCTGGGTCACCTGGCACGGCATCGCGGTCAATCTTGACCCGTCGATGGACGGGTTCGGGGCCATCATCCCTTGCGGGGTGCGCGACGGCGGCGTGACATCGCTGCGGAGGCTGGGGCTGGATATCGATATGGCAACGCTGGATGCGGCGCTGACGGACAGTTTCGCCGCGCATTTCCCCGAGCCCCGTGACGGCTGATCAATAGCCTTCCAGATCCTCGAGATAATCCAGCAGCGCCGTGATGCCCTTGGCGGCATCGCGCCAGTGCCATTCGGCGGCCACGGATTCGCCCATCAGCCCGTCGGTCGGCCCTTCATGATGCAGGATTTCATTGCGGCGGCCGCGAAGCCAGCCAAGCGCCGCCTTGTTGCCTGCATAGGCGAAATCGACGCCGTCGACAAAACCGGCAGGGCCAGCCTCCTCATTCGCCACCACATCGACCAGCGTCGCCGCCAGCAACAGCGCCGACAGCGGCAGCCCGGCACGCACCGCGCGCCGCATCTCGTCCATCAGCGCCGCCGCATGCGGGCCGAGATCACCGGCATCAAAGCCCGACAGGCGTGTTTCAAGGCCGGGCTCCAGCATCGTCAGCCGGCGTCACGAAGAAGGGAGAGGAAATGGTGCGCCTGTTCGATCTCGCCGCGGATCATGGCGCGCCTGTCCTCGGCCTCCCAGTCGCTGCCCCATTTCTGCGCCTGCCAAAGCTCGTCGAGGAAGGCCGCCTCGAACAGTGCGGCGGCATCCATCCGGCCACGCAGCATGGCAAGGCCCAGCACCAGCGAGCCGCCGAGCGTCGTCGCCCGGTACAGCATGCCGAGCTCCCAGTCATCATGCGTGGCGGCAGCGGCACCCAGCGCATCGAGGCTGGCCTGCGGCTGCATCACCGGCATGATGCCGCGCGCCACCTGCAGCGGCGCGCCCAGATCGCTTCCCGCCCAGTCGAGCCAAGGGCCCCAGCCCTGGGCCTGATGGGCGGCGAGATCGGCATCCTCGCCATCCTGATAGCAGATCAGATCATTGCCGCCATAGGCGGTGAGCTCGGACAATATGGCATCACGCTGCGGCGTCACCCGGTCGATCACCGTCACGGCAAGGCTGAAGACAGGCATGCTGCCGGCGTCGATCTCCTCGCCCTGTGCGTCCCACTCCGCCGCGACGGCCGCGGCGAGCGCCGATGTCGGCAGCCGCACCGCGCTTCCCGCCGGTGTCTTCACCGCGCGCCCGTCGAGATGAATGGCGACACCATCCCCCTCGCCGGCGGTCGTGACTGACTTGTAAAAGCGTTTCTTCGCTGACATGGAACCCCGCCCTGAAGCTGGTGCTGTTATCCTCTGGCGGCAAACTGCCAGTCCGCGCCCGGCACCGCAAGGCCGAGTGTGGCCAGTGTGTCGCGGAAATGGGCCGGCAGGGGCGCCTCGATCAGCGTTCCGTCGGCAAGCCGCAGCCGCCAGGCATGAAGATGCAGCTTTCCGGCGATGCCGCCCCCGGGATGCGCGCCGGGA
>WTIL01000051.1 GCA_011522725.1 Rhodospirillaceae bacterium | reverse complement strand
GTCGCCGGACATTTTGCGACCCGCAATCCCGCCCATGAAAGCCGCACCCGCGATCTGCTTCGCGACCTGACCGGCGCCCCGGTGACCTGCAGCCACGAGCTGTCCTCCTCGCTTGGTGGCCCCCGCCGTGCCCTGACGGCAGTGCTGAACGCACGGCTGATCAATCTTCTCGACCGGCTGGTCGCCGCGACCGAGGGGATCATGGCGGATGAAGGGCTGTCCTGCCAGCTGATGGTGGTGAAGGGTGACGGCTCGCTGCTCGAATCCGGCTATGCGCGATCCCGCCCGGTGGAAACCGTTCTGTCCGGTCCGGCGGCCAGCCTTGCCGGCGCCGCCTTCCTTGCCGGAACCCGCACCGCCATGGTTGCCGATATCGGCGGCACCACCACGGACATCGCCCTGCTGCAGAATGGCGCGCCACGGCTGAAGGCGGACGGGGCGCTGGTCGGCGGCTGGCAGACCATGGTCGAGGCAGCCGATATCCGCACATGCGGGCTTGGCGGCGACAGCGAGGTCACCCCGGTCGGCCGCGGCACCACGGGCGGCCTGACTCTCGGCCCGCGGCGCGCCGTGCCGCTGTCACTGCTTGCCACGCAATGGCCGGAGGTCAAGGACAAGCTGGCCGAGCAGCTGGCCGTTGCCGTGCCGATGTCGACAGATGCCCGCTTTGTCATGCCGCTGATGCCGAACGGCGTTCCCGCCTGGCTGACCCGCTCTGAGGCACGGCTTGCCGCCAAGTCGATCGAGATAGGACCATCCAGCGTGGCCGAGATTGCCGGCACGCAGCTTGCCCTCGGCGCCGTCGACAGACTGATCGGCCGCGGGCTGCTAACACTCGCCACCTTCACTCCGACGGATGCCCTTCATGTCACCGGCGATTTCACCGGCTTCGATGCCGAGGCGGCGATGCTCGGGGCAAAGCTGATCGCGCGCCAGAAGACGGGGATCGGCCAGCCGATCGCCGAGACGCCCGAGGAACTGGCGCGGCGCACACTGTCCGAGCTGCACCGGCGCACCGGCCTCGCCCTGATGGATGCCGCGCTGGCGCATGACGGCGCCGGCGAGATGCAGGCGACCAATAATCCGCTTCTGGCCAATCTTTACCGGGATGGCACCACCGGCAAGGACAGCCTTGTGAAGCTGTCACTGGAACTCGGCACCGGTCTTGTCGCCCTTGGCGCTTCGGCCGCGACGCATTATCCGCATGTGGCCCGCCGCATGGGGGTGGAGCTCACGGTTCCAGATCACGCCGAGGTGGCCGGCGCCGTCGGCGCGGCTGCCGGCTCTGTTCGCCAGCGCGTGATGATCTCGGTAACCCAGCCTTCCGAGGGACGCTACCGCGTGCATCTTCCGGGAGGGCCCAGGGACCTCGGCGTCATGGATGAGGCGCTCGCCTCGGCCCGCGAGGTCGCCGGCCAGCTGGCCGAGGAACGTGCGCGAAAGGCTGGCGCCACGAGTGTGAGCATCGAGATCAGCGAGGACATCAAGCTCGTACCTCTCGGTGGTGGCAAGGAGTTGTTCATAGAGGCGCTGGTGCAGGCGACAGCCGACGGCGCGGCCGCCTGAAGACAGGATCCGCCTCTCAGATTTTAATTTGATTAATCTGCTTGCGTTACACTGTGTGTCTGCTCGCGCCTGAAGTCCGGCCTCAGACAGGCGGCATTGGCATTCTGGCGCCGCTGGTATAGGCTTCGAACCGTTCCGGACCGATGTTGGAGCCGCAAGCCAGTACACCAACCCGCTTGCCTGCCGCCCGCTCGCGAAGCGGTCCCAGGACCGACCCAAGCGATGCCGTGCAGGCCGGCTCGGCAACTATATTCAGCGTATGGCGCATCAGCAGCATGGTGTCCGCCATCAGGCTGTCCGGAATGGTGATCAGCTCATCCACATTCTCTCTGGCGAGAGTCATCGATTCCGCGAGCGCCATCGGGGCGCCGAGGCTGTCGGCGATTGTGTTGATGCTGTCCAGCGTCTCCGGCCTGCCGGATGCGAAGCTGCGCGACAGGCTGTTCGCCCCTTCCGGTTCGACGCCGATGATCAGCGTGTCCGGGCTCATTTTCCGGATGGCGGCCGCCATGCCGGCGATCAGTCCGCCGCCGCCGACAGGCAGCACCACCATATCGAGCGGCGGCATATCCTCGACCATCTCGGCGCCGCAGGTGGCCGCGCCATAGGCCATGTTCATGTCGTTGAAAGGGTGCAGGATCCTGCGGCCTTCCTCGGCCTCGATCCTGTCCAGCATCGGCAGGGCGGCGGCTATCCCGTCGACCAGCACAACCTCGGCGCCAAGGTCGCGGCATCCCTGTATCCGGTAGGGATCGGCCGTCTTCGACATCACCACCTTCGCCGGCACGCCTGCCGACTGTGCCGCCCAGGCGAGCGCCAGCGCGAAATTGCCGCCGGAAAATCCGGCGACGCCGCGTTGCCGCTGCGCATCGTCAAGCCAGTCGATGCCAAGGCAGGACCCGCGCGCCTTGAAGGAGCCGGTATGCTGGAACAGCTCAAGTTTGATAAAGAGCTCGGCGTTGTCGGGGATATAGGGGGCGATTTTGCTGCTACAGAGCGGCATCACCGGAGTGCGGATCACACGCCCGGCAAGGGCCTTTCGGGCATCGGCAATCCGCTCATAATCGAAATCAGTCATGGCGCGACGCTAGCAATCGCCAGCCGCGGCCGTCAATTGGCGAAAGCTCACACATCCCACACGACACGGAATCCCTGATGCGCCGCCGTCGAATCAGGCGAAATGCCGGATCGCGCGGCAATCCGGTAACGGTAGCAATAGCTGCGGTGGCACAGGAACGAGCCCCCTTTCGACAGCCGGTATCCCTGCATCGCCTTCAGCCGTTCCTGAACGCGTTTCTTCAGCGAGCGGATGCGGTACAGCTCGTCCGTCCATTCCCAGACATTGCCGACCATGTTGTAGAGGCCGAACCCGTTCGGCTCAAAACATCGCGCCGGCGCCGTACCGGCGTGCCCGTCCGCCACGCTGTTCGCCTGCGGGAACCGGCCCTGCCAGATATTGCAGGGGAAATAGCCGGTATCGTCGGGCTCGTCATCGCCCCACGGAAACCGCACATCGCCGAGCCCGCCGCGCGCCGCATGTTCCCACTCGGCCTCGCTTGGCAGCCGCCCGCCGACCCACGCCGCATAGCAGGCCGCGTCATTCCACGACATATGCACAACCGGATGATCGGCGTTCCAGGTCGCATCCGCCGTTCCGGGTCCGTGTATGTCACGCCAGTTGGCCCCGCCGACACGCCGCCACCATTCACTGCCGACAACGCCTTCGGTCGGACCGGCACTTGCCGGCACATCCGACCAGAACACGAAAGACCAGCCCCAGCGTTCCGCCTCGCTCACATGCCCCGTCTCCTCGACAAAGGCGGCGAATTCGGCGTTGGTGACCGATGTCGCGCCCATCAGGAACGGCTTCACGCCGACCCGCCGGACGGGACCTTCGCCATCATCGGCAATTTCGGTAAGGCTGGTCCCGACATAGGCGCGGCCGCCCGGAACCTGCACGGCATGACCCGCCACCTGCCTTCGCCCCGGAACCGGCGGCGGCATGGTCACGCTCTCGGCCCCGCCAGACCCCTTTGCGGCATCCGGTCCGGTGCAGCAGCCCTCGGCGTCCCTGTCGTTCTTGTCCGTCATCCTGGCGACGTCCTATTCGCTTTCATCTGTCGATGACAGTCCGCCGAGCACCCGCCTGTCTTCCTCGCGCTCGAAATGGATCTGCCGTGCCGGGCCTGTGTAATGCCTTGTGAAATCCTCGCCAAGATCATCCTCGCGATTTACCCCGACAAGAACGCCTTCGCGTTGCGGCTCGCCCTTCTTCCTGTCGATATCCGCCTCCGACATGGTCACCCGCTGCGACATGCGAAGCCCCCATTCATGAAGATAGCCGTAAAGCCTGTCGAGAGCCGGGCGAAACGCCGGATCGTCTCCGCGGTCGTGATATTCGTCCGGGTCACTCTCGAGATCGAACAGCATCGGGCGGTGCCCGCCGGCGGAATGCATCATCTTGTAGCGGCCGTCATACACCATGAACAGCCGCGCATCGCGGCTCGCCATGCCAAGCCGGCCTGCCATCGGCGTGACCGCATAGTCATATTCGCTGATAACATATTGGCGCCAGTTTGCAGGCCGCTCACCGGCCAGCAGCGGCACAAGCGAGCGTCCTTCGAGAATATGCATCGGCGGGGTTCCGCCCGCCATCTCGACAAAGGTCGGGGCAAGGTCGATCTGCTCGACCAGAGCGTCGCTTGCGGTGCCGCGGGTGGCATCACAGGCCGGGTCCGGGTCGGCGATAATCAGCGGCACCTTGACCGAAACCTCGTGGAACAGGTCCTTCTCGCCAAGCCAGTGATCGCCGAGATAGTCGCCATGGTCCGAGGTCAGGACGATCACCGTGTCCCTGTCGCGCCCGGTCGCCTCGAGATGGTCGAGAAGAGCACCGAGCTGGTCGTCGCACTGCTTGATCAGCCCCATATAGGCGATGATGGCCTTGTTCCGTGCCTCGTCGTCGCGGAAGGTCTCGGCGATCTTGTTGGTGAAGAAGGATTCATAGACGGGGTTGGCGTTCTCGCGTTCCGCCTCGTGACGGATCAGCGGCTGGATGTCGTCCGGCCCGTACATGTCGTGATAGGGCGCCGGCACGATATAGGGCCAGTGCGGCTTGATGAAGCTGACATGCGCGCACCACGGGCCGGTGGCCTGGTCGATGAACCTGATGGCCTCGCGTGTCAGCCAGGGCGTTTCGCTGTCCTCTTCGCGGATGTTGGCCGGCTTGTCGGCATTTTCAATGAACCAGCCGGAGGCCAGCCGCCCGTTTTCGACAGACCCGTTGGCGTAGGTTGCCCACGGGTTAGCCGTGTCATACCCCTTTTCCTTGAGATAGCGGTTATAAGGGCCGTCATTCTCGCCATAGTCGCCATCCCAGCCATTCCCGTGCAGTCCGTCATCCCGCACCCACGGGTCAAACCCGCATTCAGACTGGCGCACCCCGATGATGCTGTCCTTTGGGATGCCAAGCCGCGCCATACCTTCCTCGTCGGCCTGCATATGCGTCTTGCCAAGAAGCCAGCAGGACATGCCGTTCTGCCGCAGATGGTCGCCAAGCGTGACCTCGCCAACGCGGATGGGAAACTTGTTCCAGCCGGCTCCGTGGCTTGCCACATAGCGGCCCGTATAGGTCGACATGCGGCTCGCCCCGCAGACCGGCGACTGGACATAGGCATTGGTAAATCGGACCCCACGTTGGGCCACCCGGTCAAAATTAGGGGTGGTCAGCGTCATGTGCCCGGCACAGCTCAGATAGTCGAACCGAAGCTGGTCATACATGATGAAGAGGATATTCTTTTGCGACATGTCTTGCATACCGAAGTTCACGACGGGATTTCAAGGGCGCCAGAGTTCATTCTGTTCGCGCCGCAAGATCAGGTTAGCAAGTGATTTGAACTCAGTCTCGATAAAGCGAGCAAACCTGGAAATGACAGGGCGTGGGCCGAGCTCCGGATTTGACAAAATTCCAAGATGCCGGTCCGGATCACCAATTCGAATGGACAGGGTATCCAGAGCATTCTGCCGCCGGAGCGTAAAAACAACCGAATAGGGAAGAACGGTCAGCGCGTCCGACCCGGTCAGAAGATTGATCACAGTGCTGAGAGACCCGCCGGTAAAGGCAATCTTGAAATTCTGCACACCGATCCCGGCAAGCACGGCCCTCAGATCATGATAGAGCGGGCTGTTTGCAGGCGGCGCAATCCATGGAAATTCCGCAATATCGGCAACTTTTACCGACCCCCTGCCATTCAGCGGATGACCAACACGACAGGCAATGACATTGCGTCCTTTGAGAATTTCGGTGAACACCAGATGATCCGGAATCTCCTCGGCGCGGATCGGCAGGATGCCAAGATCAATTGTTCCTTTGGTCAATCCCTCGATCACTTCCGGCACATAGCCATAGCTCTGGTCGATGCGGATATCAGGATGTCCGGACTGGAAAGCAGCGATTCTGGGTGACACCACACCATCCATAAAGATCGGCGTTCCGGCGATACGGACTGCCCCCGCCTGCCCGCTTCGAAATCTGTTCGCAAGCTGGCCCGCTGTCTGCCCTGCTTCGAGGATGCGACGCCCCTCAGCGGCAAGCGACAGGCAAAATTCAGTAGGCTGCAAGGGTCGCCTGTTGGGCTCGAACAATTTCACACCAAGCCGCTGCTCCAGCATGGTCAGTGACCTAGAAACGCTCGGCTGCGACTTTCCAAGGGCGCTGGCCCCTTCGGTCAGGCCACCCCCATCTACAATAGCGGCGAGAATTTCCAAATGACGCGGATCAATTTTCATAACATAGTGGTATATTATCCAAATATAATTGGATCAAGTTGCGTAAAATCTGATGCTAGGGTTTTCGGTGATGTATGTATCCGGGCCACACCAATGAACACGCAGGCACATCCGCTGGCACACCAAAGGGTTCGCTTCGGCACCGGCCTCAGGCACGAGGTCGGGGCGGAAATGGATCTACTTGGCTGCGCACGTGCCATCGTCCTGTCGACCCCGCAGCAATCCGATATGGCGCTGGATGTGGCGGCAACACTTGGTGACAGGGCAGGTGGTGTGTTTTCCGGTGCGACCATGCACACGCCGATAGATGTGACAGAGGACGCGCTGCAGCATGCCGTGACCGTGAAAGCCGATTGCATCGTGGCCATTGGCGGCGGTTCTACAACAGGCCTTGGAAAGGCGCTGTCGTTCCGCATGAACATCCCGCATATCTGCGTTCCGACCACCTATGCGGGCAGCGAGGCGACGCCGATCCTCGGGCAGACTGAGAATGGCATCAAGACAACATTCTCCGACCCCGGTATTCTGCCATCCGTTGTGCTTTATGACCCCCAGCTTGTGACCTCGCTGCCAGCGGACCTGACTGTAACCAGTGCGCTTAATGCCATGGCGCATGCTGTTGAAGGGCTCTATGCGAAGGATCGCAACGACGAGACCACCAGGCTTGCTATTCAGGGGCTTGAGGATTTCAACGGTTCGTTGACCCGGGTTCTTGAAGATCCGGGCAGCCTTGCCGCGCGCGAGGCCACTTTGCGTGGTGCTTGGGCCTGCGGCACTGTACTTGGCCGGGTGGGGATGGCCCTTCACCACAAGCTATGCCACACAATCGGCGGCAGTTTCGACCTGCCACACGCGCAGACACACGCGATCCTACTGCCGCATGCCACCGCCTTCAATGAGGCGGCTGTGCCTGACCTGCTGGCGCCGGTCGCGAAAATTTTTGGAGGAGACCAATCCGGAATGGCCCTCTGGGGCTTTGCCAGGGACATGGGTGCGCCGCTGGCTTTGAAAGAAATCGGTCTTGAAGAAAGCGATCTTGATCGGGCTGCCGAGATTGCCACACGAAACCCCTATTGGAATCCGCGGGAGATCGACCGGGCTGGCATCCGGGCCCTTCTGCAGAATGCATGGAGCGGCGACGCTCCCGGCACTTGTTAATAAAACACGTAAGGAGGAACTTGAAATGATTTCACGTCGTAGACTTTTAAAAACATCCGCTGCTACCGGCCTTGCCCTTTCGGTCAGCAGCATTGCGATGCCGGCTATCGCCAAGGGAAGCAAGATCAAACTCGGCTATGTCAGCCCGCAATCCGGTCCGCTCGCCGCCTTTGCCGAGGCCGACAAGTTCATCATTGACGGCTTCATGTCCTCCTCTTCCGGCAAGGAATTCGAGGTGATCGTCAAGGACAGCCAGTCAAACCCGAACCGCGCTGCCGAAGTTGCCAAGGAGCTCATTGTCGATGACGAAATCGACATGATGCTGGTGGCCTCGACACCAGAGACAACCAACCCGGTTGCAACCACCTGCGAGGCCGAAGAAATCCCCTGCCTTTCCACTGTGGCGCCATGGCAACCCTATTTTATCGGCCAGCAGGGCAACCCCGGTGATCCGGGATCATGGGCGCCGTTCGATTATTCCTATCACTTCTTCTGGGGACTCGAGGATGTCATCTCGGTCTTCACCAACATGTGGGGTCAGCTTGACACCAACAAGTCGGTTGGCGGCCTGTTCCCGAATGACGGGGATGGCAATGCCTGGGGTGATCCTAATGTCGGTTTCCCGCCGGTTCTCGACAAGCTTGGCTACAAGCTGACCGATCCGGGCCGCTACCAGAACCTGACGGATGACTTCACAGCGCAGATTAATGCCTTCAAGGCTAGCAACGTCGAGATTTTGACCGGCGTGCCAATCCCGCCTGACTTCACAACCTTCTGGACACAGATGAAGCAGCAGGGCTTCACCCCGAAATGCGCATCCATCGGCAAGGCGATCCTGTTCCCAGTGGCTGTCGAGGCGCTTGGAGACGCCGGCCATAATCTGAGCTCCGAAGTCTGGTGGTCGCCTTCGCATCCGTTTGCATCCTCGCTGAACGGTCAGTCTGCCGGCGATCTCGCATCTGGCTACAGCGCCACCACTGGCCGCCAGTGGACACAACCAATCGGCTTTGTACATGCGCTGTTCGAAGTCGCCGCTAATGTCATGGGCCGCGTGTCGGATGCGGGCGACGGCGATGCAGTTGCCGAGGCCATAGGCGCAACGAGGATGGACACCATTGTCGGCCCGCTTGCCTGGGATGGCGCCGGACTTCCGCCTTTTGCGGCAAAGAATGTCGCAAAGACCCCGCTTGTCGGTGGCCAGTGGCGCCTCAAGGATGGCGGTGGCTATGATCTGGTGATCGTTGATAACCAGACAGCGCCGAACATCCCTACCGGCGGCAAGATGGAACCCATTTCCTGATTACCGGGAGACAATATACCGGCCCGGCACCTGTCGGGCTGGTATCATTATTTTACTCATGTCTGTTCTTCGCCTTGTAAATCTGAACAAGTCTTTTGGCGCACTGGTTGTCGCAGACAGTGTGACAATGGATGTGATGGCAGGCGAAGCGCTGGGCATTATCGGTCCGAATGGCGCTGGAAAATCGACCTTGTTCAACCTGATTGCTGGCAATATTTCCGCGGATTCAGGCAGCATCGAATTTAATGGCGCCGACGTGACATCGGCCCCGACAATGCAACGCACGAAGGCCGGGATTGGACGTACTTTCCAAATTCCTCAGCCCTTTGAAAATATGACGGTCTTCGAGAATCTTCTGGCCGCCGCCGCCTTTGGCCAGGACCGGCCTGAAGCCCAGCTGGTCGATGAATGCGCGGAAATCCTTGAAAAGACCGGGTTGCTCACCCAGGCCAACCTGCCGGCCGGCAAACTCTCGCTTCTGGAGCGCAAGCGCCTCGAACTGTCGCGGGCGCTCGCCACAAGGCCCAAACTCCTTCTTCTCGACGAAATCGCCGGCGGGCTGACCGAGGCGGAATGCCAGTCCCTTGTCGGAACCATCAGGGACATCCACGCCCGCGGGGTGACGATTGTCTGGATCGAGCATGTGCTTCACGCCCTGACATCCGTCGTCGAACGGTTGGTTGTTCTGGATTTTGGGCGGATCATCGCCAGCGGCGCGCCGAACAAGGTTATTATGATGGATGAGGTCCGTGAAATCTATCTTGGGATGGAAGCGTGATGGCCCTTCTCGAGACACATGGACTGACGGCATTTTATGGCGATTTCCAGGCTCTGTTTGGCGTCGACATCACTCTCGATGCGGGAGCGACCGTTGCCATTATCGGGGCGAATGGGGCCGGCAAGACAACCCTTCTTCGCGCCATTTCCGGCGTTCTGGCATCGCCGGGCGCGGCCATCCAGTTCGACGGTGAGCCGGTCGGCCATCTTGAAGCGGATGATGTGCTACGCCGCGGTATTGCGATGGTGCCAGAAGGCCGCAAGCTTTTCCCTTCGCTCAGCGTCGAGGAGAATCTACTGATCGGGGCACACCGGCGCGCCGGACACGGATACTGGTCGCTCGACCGCGTCTATGAGCTGTTCCCGATACTCGCGGAACGGCGATCCAACCCGGGCACCGCCCTGTCAGGTGGGCAGCAGCAGATGGTGGCCATCGGCCGCGCTCTGATGTCCAACCCTCGTGTTCTGCTTTGCGATGAGATTAGCCTTGGGCTCGCCCCTGTCGTGATCCGCGATATCTATGCAGCCATGCCACATATCAGAGACTCCGGCGCCTCCATCATCATTGTCGAGCAAGACATCTCACAGGCGCTGGCGGTAGCCGATCATGTCTATTGCATGATGGAAGGCCGGATTACCCTTCAGGGCCGCCCTGCCGATCTGACACGCGATGCCATCCACGAGGCCTATTTCGGTGGGGCGGCGGCATGATCTGGGTTGATACCATCATCCAGGGAGTTTTGCTTGGCGGGCTCTATGCGCTTTTTGCGGCCGGGTTGTCACTGGTCTTCGGGATCATGCGTCTTGTCAATCTTGCGCATGGCGACCTAATTGTATTCAGCGCCTATATGATCCTGCTGCTCGTATCGCTTCTGAACCTTGATCCGTTTCTGGCCACAGCCATCGCCGCGCCGCTGATGTTCGCACTTGGATGGGGACTTCAGAAATTAGTGCTGAACCGCACCCTTGGCGACGACATTCTGCCACCTCTACTGGTGACATTTGGACTGTCGATTGTGGTGCAGAACGCGCTTCTCGAAGGGTTTTCAGCTGACAGCCGTCGGCTTAGCGCCGGGGCCCTCGAAACAAGTTCGCTCAGCCTTGGAGGGGTCAATATCGGCCTGATGCCGCTTCTGACATTCCTGTCAGCGGTGCTCGTGATTTTCGTGCTAAACAGACTGTTCTACAGGACCGCTCTTGGTCGCGCCTTCCGCGCCACCTCCGATGACCCGGTCACGGCAAGCCTTATGGGGATCAAACCTGCCAGTGTCTTCGCCACCGCCACCGGCATTGCCATGATCGTGGTGACAATCGCCGCGCTCTATCTTGGCATGCGGGCGAATTTCGACCCGACGATCGGGCCCGCCCGCCTTATCTATGCCTTCGAAGCGGTGATCATCGGCGGGCTTGGCTCGCTCTGGGGGACGCTTCTTGGCGGCGTGATCATCGGCGTGGCCCAGACTGTTGGTGCGGCGATCAATCCTGAATGGCAGATCCTCGCCGGCCATGTCGCCTTTCTTGTGGTGCTGGTGCTGCGTCCGCGCGGGCTGTTGCCAAGGGCTGTGGACTGATGGGATATCGCGTCGAAACATCCACGCGCGCCTCGCGCATTGCAGGCATGGCGGCGCTTGGCGCTCTGGTTGTCGCCATCCTGCTGCCGACCTTTGCCGGGCGGGCGCTGGTTCAGGACATGTTCTTCATCCTAACGATGCTGGCGCTGGCGCAATGGTGGAACCTGCTGGCAGGTTATGGCGGTCTTGTCTCAGTCGGGCAGCAGGCCTTTGTCGGGATCGGTGCCTACGCCATGTTTGGCACTGTGATTCTGTATGGGCTGGATCCGGTGCCATCAATCCTGGTTGCAGGCGTTGCGGCACTGGTTCTGGCTGTGCCCACGGCGTTTTTCGCATTCCGGCTGCAAGGCGCGTATTTCGCCATCGGCACCTGGGTTGTAGCCGAGGTGGTGCGGCTTGTCGTTGCGCAGTGGAAACAGGTTGGCGGCGGAACCGGCACATCGCTTCCACGCGCGGCGACAAAGGACATGTGGTTTGTCGACGCCATTAAGGCGCTTCTTGAAGTCAAAACATCGGCGGCGCGCGACATCCTCGCCTACTGGCTGGCGCTGGCCCTGGCGGTACTGACGATCGCTGCGATCTACTGGCTGTTGCGAACACGCCGCGGGCTGGCGCTGTCCGCCGTTCGTGACAACGCCAACGCCGCCAGTTCTGTCGGGGTGGACGCTAACGCCATCAAATGGGCGGTCTATCTTGTTTCCGCCTTTGGTACGGGACTTGTCGGCGGCCTGATATATCTGCAAAAGGCGCGAATTTCGCCAGATGCGGCTTTCAGCGTTCTCGACTGGACGGCATATATCATCTTTATCGTTGTGATCGGGGGCATCGGCACCATCGAGGGTCCGATCATCGGCGTTATCGTATTTTTCCTGCTGCAATCGACCCTTGCCGACTATGGCAGTTGGTATTTGATGGCACTTGGCCTGATTGGCGTGTTTATCATGTTGTTCGCCCCGCGTGGCCTGTGGGGCTTGTTTACCGAGCGAACCGGGATACAGTTCTTCCCCGTCAGGCGAAGGCTGGAAACTGTTAGCACCTCTAAAAAGGAGATAGGCAATGGCTGAAATTACCACTGACGTTCTTGTAATTGGTACCGGCCCGGCGGGCTCCGCCACAGCAGCGCTGTTGTCGAGCTATGGCATCGAAACCATGGTGGTGAACCGCTATCGCTGGCTCGCCAACACACCACGGGCGCACATCACCAACCAGCGCACGATGGAGGTCCTTCGCGACCTTGGCAAAGAGGTCGAGGCTGAAGCCTATCTCCATGCTACGGAGCAGGATCTGATGGGTGAGAACGTGTTCTGCGAGAGCCTTGCCGGTGAAGAAATAGGCCGCATGAAGAGCTGGGGCAAACACCCGCTTTCACGCGCCGAACACCAGCTGTCATCGCCAAGTCATATGAACGATCTGCCACAGACCTTCATGGAACCGCTGCTGTATTCAACCGCCTGTAAACGTGGGGCACAGGGTCGTATGTCGACCGAATATGTCAGCCACAAACAGGATGCCAACGGGGTCACAACAACGCTTCGTGACCGGTTGTCTGGCCGGGAGTTCGAGGTGCGCTCGAAATATCTGGTCGGCGCCGATGGTGGCAATTCGCTCGTGGCAGAGCATATCGGCACCCCGATCGAGGGCAAGATGGGCGTTGGCGGGTCGATGAATATCTTGTTTCGCGCCGACCTGTCGAAATATGTCGCGCATCGGCCAAGTGTTCTTTACTGGGTGATGCAGCCCGGTGCGGATGTTGGCGGGATCGGCATGGGTCTTGTCCGCATGATCCGGCCCTGGAACGAATGGCTTATTGTTTGGGGGTATGACATCAATGAGCCGGCGCCCGAGGTTGACGAGGAGTTCGCAACCGGTGTGGCGCGGCAGCTAGTCGGCGATCCTGAGCTGGAGATTGAATTGCTGTCGGCGAATGTCTGGACAGTGAATGACGCCTATGCGACGCATATGCAAAAGGGCCGCGTCTTCATCATGGGAGATGCCGCCCACCGGCACCCGCCGTCAAACGGCCTTGGCTCAAATACCTCTATTCAGGATGCCTTCAACCTCTCATGGAAGCTGGCAGCAGTGCTGAAGGGCCAGGCTGGCGACGCGCTTCTCGACAGCTATTCGGTAGAACGCGCGCCGATTGCCAAGCAGATCGTGACCCGCGCCAACCAGTCTATCGGTGAATTCGGCCCGATCTTCGAGGCGCTCGGCATGACCGGCGGCGAAGATATCGAGAAAATCAAGGCCAGCATGGATGCCCGCACCAATGCCGGCGTTGATGGCGAGAAGCAGCGATCCGCGATCCGCGACGCCATCGCCTTTAAGAAATATGAATTCGATGCGCATGGCGTGGAAATGAACCAGCGCTACAAATCTGCCGCTGTGGTCACGGATGACCAGATGGAACCTGCTTTCGACCTTGATGCAGAACTGCATTACCAGCCGAC
>WTIL01000063.1 GCA_011522725.1 Rhodospirillaceae bacterium | reverse complement strand
TCGAATGGCACTATTCGTCGGTCGAGGCCTGCCGCCTGATCTATGACGGGCTTCCCGAGGCAAAGGACGGATGGTTCAAAATGAGCGAGGCGCCCGGTCTCGGCTTTGAGCTGAACACCGGACGCCTCGAGCGTTACGTTATCTGACCGAAGGGCCGCCTAGTCGGCTGCCTTCCCTCCACCAGTAATCAGCTTGACGATCTGCGAGCCGAACAGGCCGAGGAAGGCCAGGATCAGGAACAGCAGTGCCAGCGGCTGGGTCAGGATCATCCACCAGGCCCCGTCGAACATCTTCAGCGAGTTCTGCAGATTGACCTCGACCATATGGCCAAGGATCAGGCCGACAGCGATCGGCGCGACCGAGAAGCCGTGACGCCGCGCGAAGAAGCCGACGACACCGAAGATCAGCGCGATCCAGACATCGAGCAGCGAGGCGCTCAGCGCGTAGGCGCCGATGACCGACAGGGCGAAAACGATCGGCCAGAGAATGGCCGTTGGCACCAGCGAGATGCGGGCAAACAGCTTGGCGGCATAGAGGCCCATCGCCAGGAAGATGACGTTGGCGACGAGCATCGAGCCGAAGATCTGGTAGACGGTTCCGATCTGCTCGGTGAACAGATAGGGGCCGGGGCGAAGCCCGTGCACCATCAGGCCGACAAGGATGATGGCGGTGGTACCGCTTCCCGGAATGCCCAGAACCATGGTCGGCACCATCGCTCCGCCGGTGGCGGCATTGTTCGCCGCCTCGGCACCGGCAATGCCCTCGACCGATCCCTTGCCGAACTCCTCGCGGTTTTTCGACCAGCGCCGCGCCTCGGAATAACCGATCATCGAGGCCACAGTCGCACCTTCGGCAGGCAGGATGCCGATAAAGGTGCCGATGCCGGACGATCTCGCGATGGTCTTCCAGATTTTCCTGTAATCCTCGCGCGTGGGCAGTTTCACCGCCTTCAGCGTCACCATGTCGGCGACCCGGTGCGCATGTTTCGATTGCACCAGCAGTTCGGAGATGGCGAACAGGCCGATCATCACCGGCACAAAGGACAGGCCTTCATACAGCTCGTAATTGCCGAACATGAAGCGCTCGATCGAGGTCACGCGCTCGGCACCGATGGTGGCGAGCCAGACACCGAAAATGCCGCCGATGAGGTTCTTCACCGCCCCCCCGGCGCCGATACTGGCAAGCATCGACAGGCCGAAGACAGTCAGCGCGAAATACTCCGGTGGCCTGAATTCATAGGCCACACGGGCGAGCAGCGGCGCCGCAAGGCACAGGACTATGATCGAGAAAATGCCGCCGATCGTGCTCGAGACGACGGCAATGCCGAGGGCACGCCCGGCCTCGCCGCGCTGCGCCAGCGGAAACCCGTCAAAGGTCGTGGCCGCCGCCGCCGATGTGCCCGGCGTGTTGATCAGGATGGCGGTGATCGACCCGGCGAACGTCGCCGAAACATAAAGTGTCGCCAGCACCGCGATGGCGTTGACCGGTGACATGGTCAGGGTGAAAGGCAGCAGCAGGGCCGCGCCCGTTGTGGCACCCAGCCCCGGCAGCACGCCGATGACAATGCCCAGAACAGTGGTGACGGCAATCAGCATCAGGAGATAGGGATCCCCGATGACAGACGCCATGGCCGTGATGGCTTCAAGCATATCCCCGGCCCCCTAGCCGTAATACCAGTTGGTGATCAGCCCGCGAGGGAACCTGATCTTGAGAACTTCATCGAACAGCAGGAAGAGCGTCAGCGGCACGGTGACCGAGACCAGCGCCGCAATATGATAGCGCTTCTCGCCCCAGCTGGTGCAGAGCAGGAACATCACCACGGCAATGGCGATGAAGAAATCGGCATAGGTGGTCAGTACATAAAAGGCGGCGAACAACGAGATGCTGACCCAGGTCGTCATTCCCTCAAGTTTGATCGGCTTTGGCGGATTGCGCATGCAGTCCCATGCCAGAATCCCGACAAGTACGAGATTGATCACCATCAGGAAGATCGGAAAGGAGCGCGGCTGCATGCTGTGACCGACAATCATCGGCGGAGACAGCTTGAGCTGAAGAGCAAGATAGATGATCACCACAGAAAACGCTGCGATGATCCCCGGAACAATTAACGGTCGCATCATGTGGGTCCCCCGGAAATCACCGGCGGGCGACGCATGCGAACGCCGCCCACCGGATTGTTCAGGTCAGAAACCTATTCGAGAAGGCCCATTTCCTTGAGGGCCGGACCGAATTCGCCAACCATCATCTTGATCTGCTTGCCCCATGCCTCGGAGGCCATCGGCGAGGTGTTATCAAGACCGGAGTTCATCAGATATGCCTGATAGAGCGAGTGGCCCATGGCCTTCATCATCGCTGCTTCCAGCTCGGCGCGACGCTCTTCGGCCACACCGGCGTGGGTCACAAAACCACGGGTGGTCGACAGAACGAGGTCGATGCCCATTTCCTTGGCGGTCTTCGCTGCCGGGATCGGATCCATGCGGTTTTCACCAAGAATCACCAGCGGGCAGAGGTCGCCGGCCTCGATCGGAGCCGAAGCTTCCGACAGGTTCAGCGTGCCAACGTCAACAGCACCGGCAACAACCTGGGTTGCCAGCTCGCCGCCGCCACCGAACGGAATGTAGGTCGGCATGTCGACGCCAAGGCGCTTAGCCCAGAGGAAGACGGTCAGGTGGTCGATGGTGCCCGACGAGGTGCCGCCGAACTTCATCGCATCGCCGTTCTTCATGCCGGCCACGAACTCCTCGGGAGTCTTGTAGGGGCTGGTCTTGCAGTTAACCATCAGGATCTGCGGGTCGTTGGTGCCGCGCGCGATCGGGGCCATGTCCTCGACGGTCAGGTCGGTCTTGCCCTTCGCCATGGTGATGGCGTGGCCGACGGTAAAGGTCAGGACGGTGTTGCCATCAGCCGGACGGCTCTTGAAATACTGCATCGCGGCAGCACCGCCGCCGCCACGCTTGTTGACGACAACCATGTCCTGCTTCAGGTGACGACGTGTCCGGATCATCATCATCCGCGAGTTCACGTCGGTACCGCCACCGGCACCTGCATGGGTCACAACTTCAATTGTGCCTTCGGCGGCCGCGACAGGAGCCGTGGACATCGCCATGACGCCGGCCATCGACGCAATGCCGACGCCGACTGACAGAATTTTCTTGGTGCTGAGCATTGTTTCCTCCCAGAAGTTTGCTTCAGATCGCTTCTTTATGTGCC
>WTIL01000066.1:2518-13819 GCA_011522725.1 Rhodospirillaceae bacterium | reverse complement strand
CCGTGCGGCAAGGCGAGATGTCGGTGGTCAGCCCGTTTCGCTACACCCGCATGCTATTCTCGGTTGCCGTCGGCATCATCATCCTCGGCGAAGAAGTCAACAGCATGATGATGTTCGGCTGCGCGCTGACGATCGGTGCCGGTCTCTATATCTGGCGGCGGGAGCTTGTCCTGAAGCCGGAGCCGGTTACAAATAGGGATCGGCCACATAACTAGCGGCCGGACAGTAAACAGCCTCCAGAGCGATGCCGTGACAGAACAAGGCAACAGACCGGCCGGCCACATCACCTTACCTTGCGCATCGGCGGACTGCCCTTTGGTCCGGTCATGACGACCATTTACGTTGATGCCGACGCCTGTCCGGTGAAGGACGAGGTTACCGCCATCGCCATTCGCCATGGCTGCCGCGCGGTGATGGTCTGCAATGGAGGGATCAGGCCCAATCCGCACCCGCTGATCGACCTTGTGATCGTGGATGACGGGCCTGACGCCGCCGACATCTGGATTGCCGGGACAGTGGCCGCAGGTGATATCGTCGTCACCAACGACATTCCGCTGGCGGCGAAATGCGTCGCCAGTGATTCCCGCGTTCTGCGCCCCGACGGCAGCGCGATCACTGCCGCCAATATCGGCAGCATACTTGCCACGCGCGACCTGATGGCAGATATGCGCGCGGCCGACCCGCTACAGCAGAACGCCGGCCAGCATGGCAGGTCAAAACCGTTTTCCAAGGCAGACCGGGGCCGCTTTTCGCAGGCGCTCGACCAGCTTTTGTCGCGACGAAGCTGATCAACTTCCCCGGCGGGACGGCCGCCGGGATCAGACCCCGGCCAGCAGTTCCTTCCGGATCGCGCGTGGCCGGGTGATCGAAAGCACCGTGCGGGCCTCCTGGCGGCGCCCGTCCCTGGCAAGGCAGACGGCAAGGGAGAAATCGATCAGATCACGCTGCGCATTGGATCCCCCGAGGCGGGCATGCCCAGGCTGCACCTCGACAAAGGCGCCGGCCGCCTCGCGCCAGTTCTGGCTCGCCATCTGCAGGAAGCCCCTCGCCAGCAGCTTCGTCAGGTCGGCGACCGGCCCTCTGGCGCGCTCGATGATATCTTCGACCCGGTCGGGGCGTCCGCCCTTGGCATGGGCGATGGCCGCATGCATATCGGCAAAGCCCAGCCCCGGCTTGGGGAATTTTGCCAGCGCATAGTCGCTCAGCTTGGTCCAGCGTTCCGCCGGCACGTCCACGCCCGCAAGTTCGGCCCTGAACAGCAGCGCGACATGATCGGTCAGCACATTCAGCGGCGGTCCGGAACTGACCTCCGGCGCGATATGGTCATCCAGCACCTGCCACATCTGATCCAGCTGGCCGCTCTCGAGCGACCACAGGCCGACATGCCACGAGATATGATTATAGAGCGATGCCGACGGGTCATAGGCCTTCCACTGGCCGGTCAGGTAATCCAGCCCCTCGTCATCCCGCAACTGCTCGTAGAACAGATGGGCTTTCACATGTTTCGAATGGGCGCTGTCGGAATTGCCGTCCAGCGCCGCCTCGATGTTGGTTTCCGCCTGCTCCAGCTGCCCCACCTCCAGCTGGGCAAAGGCCAGCTGCGATAAAAGCCACCAGTCATCCCCATAGGCCGGGGCAATCCCCGACAGAAATGACAGCTGCTCCGACTCCCGTCCGGGCGAGCCGGAAAACCCGATCAGCCCGAACACGCCCGCGCACATCTGTGCGATCAGCACGTCGCGGGGCCACTCTTTGACATGCTCATACACATGGCGTCTGGCATCGGCCCCCTTGCCGGTCAGCAGCAATTTCGATGTGTGGATATGTGATGCCTCTCTCGAGGTCAGGCCGGCCGACAGCTCGTCAGCGCGGGCAATGCACGCATTCACCCGGTCACGTTCGGCGCGGAGCTGCAACTCCCGCGCGAGCCCGATATGGGCAAGCGCGAAATCCGCATCGGCCTCGATGGCCGCGTTGAATGCCGCCTCTACCCCGGGTTCGGCCCCGAGGAAGCGGCGGACACCGAGATCATAGGCATCGCGCGCATCGGCGGAGGTGGTGGACAACCCGTTCCCGTAAGCATCCTTCAGCACGCGCCACTCCTTGCAATCCGACCACTGGGGCCCGCCAGTCTAGCGCGCAGGAGATCGCGGCGCAAAATGTCAGGACCGGTGACGGCAGCAGACAGAAAGGGCCCACCCGCCAAACCGCTGCAAAAATTGCATCGTCACCATGCAAATTTAAACATTTTACTTTCCGGATGTTTGAAGGAGTTTGGTTGGCCGAGAGCCAGACATTCAACAGTCGCGAGACCAGCAGCGTGCCAACCATTTTCATCACAGACCTCGACGGGACATTGCTCGGCCATGACGATTTCGGGTTTGCCGTGATCCGCGACGACATCCTGTCGTTCCTCGAGCGCGGCGTGGCCATCATCCCGAATTCGAGCAAGACGCGCCGGGAGATCGAGCATTTTTGCGGCGAGCTGGGTGTCACGCTTCCCTTTGTATGCGAAAACGGCGCCGCCCTCGTGAATGCCAATCTCCTGTGGGGCACGCCTGACGCCCTGGCGCCTCGCCAGATCGACGCCGGAATATCAGTTGAACGGCTGATGAGCATGTGGGTTCACGCGGTTGAACCGGGGCTCCGGATTCGCTGTGACTTCCTCGACGCGATGGAGGAGGCGGAGCAATCCCGCATCCTCGGGCTGTCGGGAGATCATCTGGCAAGGGCACTCGCCCGCGAGTTTTCGGTGCTGTTCCTGTTCAATGGTGAGGAGGGGGAATTCCTCCGCCTGCGATCACAGCTGCAGGATGCCGGCCTCGCCGTTCATCGCGGCGGGCGCGTCTGCTGCCTGTCGGGCCGGCATGACAAATCCACCTTCAACCACATCATCCGCGGCGCCTGTCCGGCAGAGCACCCGGCCCCGCTGGTCATCGGATTCGGCGACAGCGAGAATGACGTCTCGCTGCTGTGCGCGTCCGATGTGGCCTGCGTCGTGCCGCGCCCGGGAGCGCCGTTGCCGGCCCTTCCCGACCCGCCTGAAAATGTGATCATCGCCCCGGAACCCGCACCGGCGGGATGGATCATTGCGGCAAATGCCGCCTTCAGGCGGTTGCAACCAGAGATGGAGGCCTGAATGGGGGACTTTTTCCAGAACGGAACAATCGCGACGCTTCACGATTTCGACTCGCGCACCACTGCGGAACTGGAAGCGGAACTGAAACTCTTTTCCGCCTACAGGCCGATGGAGATCATCCTTCCCAGCCTGTTCTCGGAACTGGAAGGCGATGCGCTGCCGAACATCGTCGAGCAGATCGCCTGCACGGACTACCTGAACCATGTGGTTGTCGGGCTCGATCGCGCCGACCGTGACCAGTATGAATACGCCTTTGAGTTCTTCACCCGCCTGAAGCAGCCCTTTTCAATGCTGTGGAATGACGGCCCGCGCCTGAAAGCCATACAGCACGAGCTCGAGGACAAGGGCCTCGGGCCGACCGAGGCCGGCAAGGGCCGCAATGTCTGGTACTGCATCGGCATGGTGAATGCCCGCGGCAAGGCCGACGCGGTGGGCCTCCATGATTGCGACGTGCTGACCTATGACCGCCGCCTTCTTGCCCGCCTTCTCTACCCGGTGGCCAATCCGAATTTCAGCTTTGAATTCTGCAAGGGATATTACCCGCGGGTCGCCGACGGCAAGATGAACGGCCGGGTCAACAGGCTGCTTGTCGGGCCGCTGCTGATGGCGCTCGAACGCGTTCTCGGCCCGAATGAATATCTGTCCTTCATGCGGGGATTCCGCTATCTGCTTGCCGGCGAATTCTCCTTCCGCCGCTCCTTGATACCCGAATTGCGCATTCCGTCGGACTGGGGACTCGAGGTCGGCATCCTGTCGGAAATGCAGCGCAATCAGGCGAGCGCCCGCATTTGCCAGGTCGATCTGGCCAACAGCTACGATCACAAGCACCAGCCGCTGTCTCCCGAGGACAGGAGCGCCGGCCTGTCGCGCATGTCGATCGACATAACCAAGGTGCTGTTTCGCAAGCTGGCGACAAAAGGCCATTGCTTCGGGCAGGACACCTTCCGGACAATCAAGGCGACCTATTACCGCCAGGCTTTGGACATGGCCGCCTTCTACCAGTCCGATGCCGAGCTGAATGGCCTGTCCTATGATATCGACAGCGAAGAACGCGCCATCGAGATGTTCGCCGAAAACATCATGCGCGCCGGTGACGAATTCACCTATGTGCCGATGGAAACGCCCTTCATTCCGGCCTGGGCGCGGATCAATTCAGCCATCCCCGACATGGCCTACCGGCTTCGGCAGGCGGTCGAGGCGGACAATCAGGAACAACGGGAACGGCTGGCCTCGCGCCAACGGGTCGCCTAGGGCATCAGTCCGGGTGCTTCCGGCTATAGCCGGCTCTCGCCTTCATCGAACAGATGCAGAGCATCCTGTGCCAGCATCAGCCCGACGTCACTGCCGACCGTGCACTCCTCTGCCGGATCGATCCTGACCGTGGTCACATCCTCGAACCCGCAATCGACATAGACATACTGCTCGGACCCCAGATATTCGGTCACCATGACTTTGCCGGCCAGCATGCCCTGTTTCGGATCACAGAGGGTTATGTGTTCAGGCCGCACGCCAAGCCAGGCCACGCCCTTGCCCGTTGCCGGGATGCCTGATTTCTGAATACTCGCCGACAGCAGGCTGAGCTGACCACCCTCTTCGCGGCAAGGCATCAGGTTCATCTTCGGGCTGCCGATGAATTCCGCGACAAACTTGTTCTGCGGATTGTTGTAGAGCTCGCGCGGGCTTCCTGCCTGCATGATCACTCCCTCATTCAGCACGACAATCCTGTCGGCGAGTGTCATCGCCTCGGTCTGGTCGTGCGTGACGTAGATCGTGGTGATGCCGAGCTGGTCATGCAGCCGCGAGATCTCGAGGCGCATATTCACCCGCAGCGCCGCATCCAGATTCGACAGCGGCTCGTCGAAGAGAAATCCCTTGGGTTCACGGATGATGGCACGGCCGATGGCCACACGCTGGCGCTGTCCGCCGGACAGCTGTTTCGGCAGCCTGTCCAGCAGCGGCTCGAGCCGCAGGATCTTTGCAACCTGTGCCACACGGCTGTCGATTTCTGACCGGCCGACACCCGCCGTCTTCAGCGCAAAACCGATATTCGCCGCGACATCCATATGCGGGTAAAGCGCATATGACTGGAACACCATCGACAGGCCGCGCTCGGACGGCAGCCTGTCTGTCACATCCTCGTCATCGATCAGGATGGACCCGAAGGTGGCATCCTCGAGCCCGGCCAGAATGCGCAGTAGCGTCGACTTCCCGCAGCCGGACGGCCCGACGAGAACAATGAACTCGCCCTCCTGAATGTCGAGGTCGAGTCCCTTGATGACCTGTACGTCATCAAACCATTTTTCGATTGCCTGAAGGCGGATCGCAGCCATCTGATGCTGACCCTTATCCCGTTTCTTTCAAAAGTTCGGCGACGCGGTCCTGACAATGGTCGAGATAGATCGCAGCCGTCCATGAGAAATCCATGCCGCCGAGGCCGGTCCCGTCGAGCGGGTCGAAATATTCGGCCATGCCTTCTTTCTCGATCAGCTTCTGTGTGTCTGACCGGATGCGCTGCGCCAGCATATCCTCGCCGGCATCGGCAAGGCCGGTAACCAGCATATGGTTCATGATCGCCCATACAGGACCACGCCAGTAACGGCGCGATTCAAAATCGGGATGCTCGGGATCCCAGCTCGGCATGCCATACTGGCAGGCTGCCAGGATACGCCGGCAATGCGCCGCCATGCTCGCTCTCTGCTCGGGCGAGCCGACATCGCCATAGAAACACAGCATCGATGCGTTGGTAATCGCGTCGCTGAACGCGCCGGTGCGGATATCGCGCGCGCAATAGCCGCCAACATTGTCATTCCATAGCCAGTTGGACCCCTCGCTCACACGGGCGATCAACCCGCGCAGCTCATCCGTGACCTCGTCGATGCCAAGCATCTCTGCCAGCGCCAGCAGGTCACGGGTCGCGCGCAGAAAGATGAACTGCACACCGGGATCGGCCATCAGGAACGGACCTTCAGCATGGATTTTGTGGTGGTCCCAGCCGGTCTCGCGACCGAACTGAACGATGGTGATGAAGCGGTCATACTGCTCCTGCGTCGGGCGCTGGTCGCTGTCCACATGCGAGGTGTCCCGACGCTTGTAGCTCATCAGGTTGCCGGGAACGGTGATCGCGTTCATTCCGATATCCCAGTCGGGGCAATTGTCACGACCGGATTCCCAAGGGTGAATGATCCCGATGACGCCGCTGCCCTGCGGGTCGCGCGCCGAGGCAAACCAGCGGTGATAGGCCATCAGCCGCGGGAAGACCTCGCGCGCCTTGCGCATGTCATAGGCCGTGCCGTTCTGCACCATCCGCAGGATCATGCTTGCCAGGACCGGCGGCTGCGAATGGCCGCTGGATGCCGGTTCGGTGTTGGTCTGCCATACCCCGGGCCCGGGGAAATAGTCGGGATCATTCTGCCGGAAGACGATATGGGGCACCATGCCGTCCTCCCACTGGGCGTCGAGCAGCGCCATGATTTCGAGCCATGCGCGCCATTTGTTGAAATGCCAGATGCCAAGAGCGGTGAAGCCCGAATCCCAGTTCCACTGATAGGGGTAAAGCCTGTTGGTCGGCACGGTAAACCCACCACGATCATTCATCTTGATGGTTTTGATCGCCTCTTCGATACGGCTTTCCATGACTTATCCTTTCACACTGCCTGCGGTGAGGCCGGAAACGAGGAACCTCTCAAACCACAGAAAAATCACCAGAACGGGAGTTGTTGCGATGACCGCGCCTGCCATCAGATGCTGGCGCGGCACCTCGGAAGAATTCAAAGAGACGATGCCGCGCGACAGGGTAAAGAGCTTCACATCATCGAGGAACATGAAGGCAAAGAGGAACTCGTTCCAGGCGATCATGAACACATAGAGCGCAACCGAGGCAATTGCCGGCGTCGAGAGCGGCATGGCGATCCGCGTGATGATCTGCAGCCGCGACAGCCCGTCCATCAGGCCGGCATCATCCAGTTCCGAAGGCAGGCCGGCGAAATAGCCGCGCAGCATGTAGAGCGCGACCGGGATGGTCGTGGCCGGATAGACGATGCACAGACCGAGAAGCGAGTTGCGAAGCCCGAGCTGGCTGAACACGGCATAGAGCGGAATCACCAGGATGATCGCCGGGATCAGATAGATCAGCAGCACCGACCCTGACAGCCATTTGCGTCCGGGAAAGCGCAACCGCGCCACCGCATAGGCGCCCGGCACCGCAAACAGCAGGGTGATCAACACAGTCATCACCGACACGATGGTCGAGTTGATCAGCAGCGTGCCGAAATCATATTTGGTGAAAAGCTCGATATAGGAGCGGAAGAGCACCGCACCGCCGACACCCGGATCAATCGAGAAATCCAGCGGATTGCCAAGCAGGCTTTGCTGGCTCTTCAGGCTGGTCATCACCATCACATAGAAGGGGATGGCAACGATCAGCACAAACATGATGAGGCCGAGACCCCAGACAAGGCGCAGATAGAATTTCTCGGCGGCGTAGCGCGCCTGCCGTGCCGGGCTCATATTGCCGATCGCCGCCGCGATGCTGAACCAGCCGGCCCCGGCAGCGATGACCAGCGTCAGCCAGCTCTGCCAGGCCGGCAGGATGGCTCTGGGATCATAGGGCGCACCGAGCGAGAACCCCCAGATCAGCACGCCCATCGCCAGCACACCGCAGATATGGCGCAACATCGTGCTTTTCGAACGGAACAGGATGGCAAACAGCCCGGCACTGGCACCCGCCAGCACCGCCGGTCCGGTCTGCAGTGACAGCCCGGCCCCGGTCGAGACGATCAGCGCCATCGTCAGCACGATCTGCCAGATCCCGCCCCACAGGCCGCCGGCGAGAACCGCTCCGAAAATGCCATGCATCCAGAACTTCATCAGCCGGCATCCTTTGGCGAGAAACGAATGAAGATGATCGAGAACACCAGCAGCAGCACGAAGATCACCACCGCCACCGCCGCGCCGGCCCCAAGGTTCGAGATCGCAAAGGCCTGTTCATACACATTGACTGTCAAAGTGCGCGTGCCGGCATTGCCGCCGGTCAGCAGGAAAATGTCGTCGAACTTGTTGAAGGTCCAGATGAAGCGCAGCAGGAACAGTACCGCGAGGATCCCGGCGATATGCGGAAGGGACAGGAAGCGGAACTGCTGCATCGGCGTGGCACCGTCAATTTCGGCCGCCTCATAGATGTCCGACGGGATCGACTGCATGCGTGCCAGAATAAACAGGAACGACAGCGGAAAATAGCGCCAGACCTCGAACAATATGACCATGGTCAGCGCCATCGGCAGGTTGAAGGCCACGCCGAAAAAGCTGACCTCGATCATTCGCTGCCCGAAGAAATTGATCGGCCCTGACGCCACATCCATCTGCTGCAGCATGGCATTGACCGCCCCGGAGAACGGATCGAACAGCACGACCCAGGAAAAGGCGACCGCAATCACCGGCGCCACATAGGGAAACAGCATCAGCCCGCGGATCACTGGCCGACCGAAGAAGGCCTTCTGCATGATCTGCGCGGCGAACAGGCCGAACAGCAGCGCGCCAGCCGTTCCGAACACGGTGTAATAGACCGACACTTTCAGAACGTCCCAGAATTCCGCAGCGGAGAAAATCTTCTGGAAATTGCCGAGGGTGAAGTCGAACGATGTCATCACATTGTAGGCGCTGAAGGTCGCCGCCGGCGCGCTCGCCCTGAAATCTGCCTTGCCCGGCGGATCGCCGGTCAGCGCCTCGATCTCGATCCGGATGCGGCCCCGTGACTTGGCGTCCAGATCGCCAAGCTCGCAGGTCAGCTTTGCGGTGGTTTCATCAATCCGGCAGGCCTCATCCAGCCCGGTGATCTTGATGCCGTCCGGCAGCGTGTCTGTGAAGGATACCTCGCCAAGCGGGTATTTGATCGACGAATTGCGAAAGCGGTATTCGATGCGCGCCGTGTCTCCCTCCGCCGCCAGTTTGCCGCGAAGCTGTTCCTTGACGATCAGCTGTGGCGGGCGCAGGTCGGCAAGTGTGACCGGCTTGAAGGAAATCCAGAAATTCGCCAGCAACGGAAGCAGGATGACGCCGAGAACCAGCGCGAATGTCGGCAGCAGCAGGCTGTAGGCAAGCCGCTTCTCGCGGCGTGCCAGCGCTCCTTCGCCTCTGCGCCTTGCGCCATCACTCATCTTCGGTCGCCATGATAAAAATGGATAAAGCAGGAATGAGAGGGCAGCCAGCGCATACCGGCTGCCCTCGCAGTTTTTATTCTACAGCAGCCAGCTCTGCATTGAGCTTGGCAACCGCCTCGGAAGCGCCGATCTCGTCGTCGATATACTGACGGACGATACGGTTGATCACCTGCGAGTTGATCATCTTCGAAGCCAGCGACAGCTGACCCTCGGCAACGCCCCAGCGGTCGGCCGTCTCGAGGCCGCCGACAATACGGCGAATGGTGGCCGCGTCATAGAAGTCGGACAGCGGAGCCTTGCGGTCCACACCAACCGGCAGCTTCGACCATGCGTTGATGTAACGGGCGGTGTCCGTGACTTCGCCGCGGCGGACCGGGAACTTGCCCTCTGGCGCGATCGACAGTGTCGCGGTGTAACCATCCTTCATGGAATAGGTCACGAACTCGCTCGCCACATCGGTGTTGGCGTCGCTGGTGATGCCGAAATAGCGGATGTCGGCCCAGGCTGCGCCGCTCGCGTTCGACGGGCCGCCAAAGGTAGTGACGATGCCGGTCTTCGATGCCAGCTCGGGCGAGGTCGGGTCATCATTGATTGTCGGCGGGGCGGAGTCACGAAGACCTGCCAGCTCGTCAAGGATGAAGGGCGACCAGATGATCATCGCGGCCTGACCTGCGAAATACATTTCGCGGGACTGCTTCCAGTACAGTTCACCCGGAGGCGATGCCTTGGAGATCTTCTTGTAGAAGTCCAGAACCTCGGTGGTAGCGGTCTCGTCGAGGGCGGCAAAGCCGTCACCGCTCACAGGCGACACACCGTTGGCAAGGAACACATGCTCCAGAACCTGGCTCATGAAGTTCTCGTCGACCTTGTTCGGTGCGACAAAGCCATACATGGACGGCGGGTTATGCAGCGCATCGACGGCTGCCTCGATCGCGGCATAGCTGGTCGGGGCTGCAAGGCCGGCTGCCTGGAACAGGTCCTTGCGATAGACAACCATCTGTGTCCAGCCGTCGACAGGAACAGCGGCGGTCATGCCGTCAAACTGAGCCATGGTGATGGCACCCGGGGCGAAAGTGTTCTTCTGCAGCGAATCCACGATGTCGGAATTGGCTTCCACATCGAGAATGCCTGCCTCTGCCCACGGCAGGACATATTGCAGCGTGTGGTAGATCACATCCGGAAGATCACCGGCGGCATAGGCTGCGGTGGCGCGGGTGCCGAGGTCCTTCTCCTCGACCGGGATGACCTCGACAGTATGGCCGGTGGCCTTGTTGAAATCGTCCGCCATCGCCTGCTGCTTGGCAAGACGCTCCGGCTGGTTCTCGGTTGTCCAGAACCGGATCGTGTCAGCATTCGCCACACCTGCGACCATGGTGGAGATCACCACGGACGCAGCCGTTACAAATAATGGTCTCATGACTCAAAACCTCCAATATTTGAGTTGATTGATTGCCGGCCTGTTATGCTCCGGCCTTCTGGCACGCCCTCGCAAGGAGGGTTGGCCGTTCCCCGCCGCACGAGTGACGCGCGGAAGAGTTCCTGATTGTCGGCGGGCATGCTTTTGCCCTCGACAATTGTAATCAGCATTTCTGCGAGCCTGCTTCCTGCGGATTGCAGCGGCTGGCTCATGGTTGTAAGGGGCGGGTCAAGCAGCGATCCGATTTCCAGACCGTCGTAACCGACGAGGGAAATCTCGCGACCCGGAAGGTATCCGGCGTCCCTGACGGCACGCATCGCGCCAATGGCAACAACGTCCGACACGCAGCACACTGCTGTCGGCGGCTCGTCAAGGGCGAGAAGGCGCTTCATCGCGGCATTGCCGCCTTCAAAGCTCAGTTCGGTTGCTTCGGCATAGCCCGCCATCTCTTTCAGGCCGGCATCTTTCAGGCCGCGTTTCCATCCGTCGGCGCGCTGACGGGCAAAATTATACACGGGAGCGCCGCCGATATGGGCGATCCTGCGGTGACCGAGCGACGCCAGATAGGATGTCATCTCCACGAAGGCGAG
>WTIL01000066.1:0-2418 GCA_011522725.1 Rhodospirillaceae bacterium | reverse complement strand
CGATCCTGCGGTGACCGAGCGACGCCAGATAGGATGTCATCTCCACGAAGGCGAGCTCGTTATCGACATCCAGCCAGGCCGCGTTGCCGCTGTCGTTCGAGCGGCCGTGCGACACAAAGGGAATTTCGAGATCCTGCAGAATGCGGAACCGCGGGTCGTCGCTGTAGGTCCGCGATATGATCAGGCCGCTGACATGCCGCGCCCTGGCGATTTTCCTGAACATCGCCAGCTCGTCCTCGGGACTGTGCGGCGCCAGAACCATCAGGTCCCAGCCACGACCCGCCAGCGTCTTGGCCATGCCTGCCATCAGCTCGCCAAGGAAGGTTTCGGTCAGCTGGCCATCCTGCATCGGCATCACATAACCGATCGTGTCGGACTTTCCCGAGGCAAGGCGTCGCGCATGTGTATTGGGCTCGTAACCAAGCTCGTCCGCCACATCGCGCACACGCGCCTTGGTCCGGGCGGAAATGTCCCGGTAATCGTTCAAGGCCCGCGACACCGTGCTCTCCGACAGGTTTAGTCGCTCAGCTATCACTTTCAGACCCTTAGGCTCCTCCATGCCAAAAGCATTTCCCGAAAGCGATTTCGGTGTCAACCGAAAACGCTTTCGGTTCAACCAGAACCGCTTAAAGCCCGAAATTGCGGTATTTTCCACTATGCTGGCTGGAGCCCGCAATCAGACAAGGCTGCCGGACAGCTATGCAAAGATGACAGGAATCGACACCCGGAGAAAACATCATAGCCTTGAAGACTGGCTGATCGGCCGCGCAGACTGGCCCGCTCTGTGTCTGGACGGCGCGGCTGACGACGCGGCCCGCCTGTGCCGTGCCTGGCTGCTTCGGCATTGCCCAAGCCATCCCGACCATGATGCCGCTGACATCTTGATCCGGGATGGCGCACCCGGACCCGTCGGTGATTTTCTCGGCACCGGCCTTGCCAAGCTGTCTCAAATCGACGCGGCCGCCCCGACACCATGGCACATCTTCTGCCCGTCGGCCGCCGCTGCAAACTCCGACCCGGCAGCCATGTCTGCCGAACTTGAAGCGCGGCGCCGACTGTCTCACATAATCCCGCCGCCAATGCCGATGACGGACCCGGCGCGCGAACTGCTTTTTACAACCAACGCGCTGCTGTCGCCGCCGCTGGATCCGGGCTCCGCACATATTCCTGCTTCACTACGACGGGACGCCCGGCAGTTTGCGTCGAGACCGCAATCCTTCTGGTACGACCACCCCGTCCCCCTTGATGCCAGCCCGGCGGAAAATGAAATCCTCTACGGCCTGTCGAAGCTCGACGAGGCGCTGGCACAGGAGGCTGCCGGAGGATTGCTGGCGCCCGGCACGCGCATCGACCTGGCGATGTCGATCTCGGTAACCCATGAGGGGATGGAGGAGCTCGCCTCCCGCTATGTCAGCGACCTGATCGCAACTCACCTGAATCTCCGGCATCTGCGTGTATTCCTGTTCGATGAATCACGCTGCCGCCAGATCGTCGAGCATCTGTGTCCGTCCGATGCCGCCGCCGCGGATGTGTTTGGCGTCAACGGCGCCTATGGCCGGCATTACAGCTTCCTGAAGGCCATTCTCCTTCTGTGGAAGGTGGCGGTGAACCCGCAAGCACGTTTCACCTTCAAGGTCGACCTCGATCAGGTTTTCGACCAGGCGGCGCTGCTGGCCCAGACAGGACGCAGCGCCTTGCGGCTCATCGCCAATCCGCTGTGGGGCGGCAGCGCGGTGGATCATGCCGGCAGGCAGGTTGATCTTGGCATGCTGGCCGGCGGCCTCGTCAACGAGGCGGATGCACCGCACGGCCTCTACATTCCCGACGTGCCACGCCCGCGCACCGATCTGGTCACAGCCCCCCTCACCTCGCGCCGCCTGTTTTGTCCACAATGGCCGCAAGCCATCTCCACCGAAGCCGAAATCCTGCAGAGAGACAGCGGCTATCAGCGCATTCATGTCACCGGCGGGACGACCGGTGTCACCGCCGAGGCGCTGCGGACATGGCGTCCCTTCACCCCCGGCTTCATCAATCGGGCTGAAGACCAGGCCTATGCGATGGCTGCGCTCAAGGAGGATGCATACTTGTCGCATCTTCACGCCGACGGCCTGATCATGCGCCACGACAAGCAGGCATTCGCCGGCCGGTCCATCGCCCATGCCAGCACCGGAAAAGCCGTTGGCGATATCGAACGGCTGCTTCTCTTCAGCCGCTATGCTGAACTTCATGGACGCGGGCTGGCGGCTGTCCGCGACCATCTCTGGCCGTTCACATCCTGCTTTGTGCATCCTGACGCCGGAACACTGGCCAGGCTGATTTTTGCGCTGGACGGCGCGGCTCGAGGCGGCAGGTTTGTGGCCGAGGGCGCTCCCCGCCTGATGCGGTGCCTGAATTTTTGCGATCAGGGCATGGAACGCC
>WTIL01000027.1 GCA_011522725.1 Rhodospirillaceae bacterium | reverse complement strand
GTCTTCTCGGCCGCACCATTTTCCCTTTTGATATTGACCTGCGCTACTCCCCGCACCCTGCTGCCAGGCCGTCGCGGATCTGCAGCCAGCGGTCGCGGTAGATGAACAGGTCCCGGCCGTCCGGCCCCGAGGGTTCCGCCGCCGCCGCGGCCTTGTCCAGCCCCGCCGCCAGGCATCTGTCGCCGACCTTCTCCGACGTCGCCAGCGCGGCGACCGCCTCGCGGTCCAGCACCACGCCGAGGACCCTGTAGTCGCGCCCGCCATCGATCCCGGAATCGATCTCGGTGCCGAGCATGTTCTGCATCACCACGATCTTGCCGGCGCAGCAGATGGCGCAATTCTCCAGTTCGCGATAGGGAAGCCACGAGCTGTAGAGCGGCGGGTTCGCCGTCGCCAGCATCTGGGCGCGCTGCGCCTCTTCATCCTTGCCCTCGAACAGCATCGCGTTTGCCGCCGCGCGCCAGTCGGTCTCGTCCAGCGGGTTGACCAGGCGGAAGGGCGTCGCGTTGCGCATATAGATGCCGTTGCCGTTTTCCGAGAAACGGTCCCACTTCGCGTGGCCGTCATTGCAGCGGTCGCCTGCCGGCTGGACAAAGCCTGAGCCGACCATGCCCGATCCTGTCTCGACCAGAACCAGAAGGTAGGAGAACCACCCGCTGCCGCCGTAATTCAGCTCGATGGAAAGCGGCCAGTGCCGCAGCGCCGCGTCGGGAAAGGCGCCGCCGGTATAGTGGATGATCATCCGGTACCGTTCGGTCTCCGCCTCGGCGACCGGGTAGGGCACGCCGTCCTGGCTCGCCCCGTCGCTTGTGTCGAACGTGGCGGTTCCGGCAAGGCAGTCGTCGGCCGGCACGCCGGTATCGGCGTTCAGGATGGTCTGGATGCAGTCCGGCGTGGGCACCAGCAAATCATGCCCGTCATGGGCGGCTGCCGGTCCGGCGAGGCCGCTGCCAAGCAGCAGCGCGACAATCATGGCAAGCGCATGTTTCATGGATCGACCCTGCCTTCCGGAACGTGATATGCCAAGCCTCGGCCTGCAATGTGGCGGTTTTTCGTCGGAATTGGCGGGACATGCCGGCCGCCCCGTCCTAGGCTGAAGTGGCAGTGAATCTTGATCAGCTACAGGCGCATATCATGTCGGACAATTACGAAGCGGTGCTGCGGCGCTATATGCAGGCGCTGGGCGCCAGCGACTACGCGACCATCAAGTCGCTGTTTGCCGAGGACGGCACCGTCACCTCGCCCTTCCTGGGGCTGATGCCGGCACGCGACTTCTTCGACAGGCTGGGCGGCGCGACCAAGGGCAATGTCATCACCCCGATCGACGTGTTCCTGCCGAGCGGCGACCAGCAGCATGCGGTGGCCTATTTCCGCTATGACTGGACGGTGAATGACGGCACGCTGATCACTTTCAATGTGATGGATCTGTTCGAATTCCGGCCCGGCACCGACAAGGTCGGGGCGCTGACCCTGATCTATGACACGCACCCGATCCGGCAGACAGCCGGCAACAAGTACGAAAGCTGAGTGCGGGGGCGGCCCTGGCCAGTGGTGGCCGTGCCGCGGGCTAGTCCAGATGCTGCGACTTGCCCTCGATCACCTGTGTCGCGCGATGAATGAACTGGCTGATGCTGCGATAGGCATCGTTTACGCCGGGGCCGAACAGCATCTCCAGAAGCGGCACGCCGAAGATCAGTCCGACGAACCAGTTCAGCAGTGTCACCACGGCAAGGACCAGCAGCACGCCGACCGCCGCATATTGCAGCGGCTTCGGCAGGTCCCGAATGTTCATTTCGCGTTTCATCATGGCCCGATCATCCCCAGCGCCCCAAAACGGCCGAACCTTAGCCGGTGCGCCGCCTCGGCGATACCCGGCCCTTGCCTTTGTCATGGTGCAAAAAATGCATCACTGCTGCACAAAAATAGCTGTTTTGCGAAGCGAGTTAGGACAGTAGAACTTACTTATTCAGACGCCGACTGTCACGGACGGCAAACAGAGAAGCCCCCGGCGTGAATCCTCCGCGCGCTCGGGGGCTTCTTTCTGGCTGATTTGCAAGGGATGACGACGACGTATGAGCCTCATAGCAGTAGGAACCCTGTTTCCCGCCATTCCGCTGGCCATCGTGGCCCTCAATTTCCGATATACGAGCCTTGCCGGACTGATGCGGCAGATCACCTCGCAGCTCGAGGCAAGCACGCCGGACGGGCCGGGCGAGGCTGTCCTGATCGACGAGCTCACGGTTATGAAAAAGAGAATGACGCTGGTGAAATATGCCCTCTTCCTGTGCGGGGTCGCCTTCATTTTCAATCTGGCAGCGCTTTATCTCGGCTATTTCTCTCCCGGAAGGCTGGAGCCTGCGATGATGGCGCTGACCATCCTGTCGATGGTCGGCGGGATATCCTGTTTCTGTGTGGAAACCGTGCTGTCGACCAAGGCGCTGAACCTTCACATTTCAGGTGTCCTGCACCGGGACCCGGCAGGCCGGGGCCCCCGGGCATAGCGCGGTCGCCACCAGCCGCGCGGCAAGACAAGCGAACGCAGCCGGTCAGTCCTTTGCCCGGCTTCCGAAACACAGCTGCAGGAAGGACATGCTCGCCGCCACACAGGGCCCGATTCCGAATGCAAAGAGCAGCGTTCCGGCGCCGACCACGCCGCCAAGCAACCATCCGATGATCACCACGCTCACCTCGATGGCGCCGCGCACATGGGCGATGGGAAAACCGGTCACCCGCTGCAGGCCGGTCATCAGCCCGTCGCGCGGCCCGGGACCCAGATTGGCGATCAGATAGATTCCGCCGCCGATGCCGGTGACGACGACCCCGGCGGCCGCCTCGGCAAGGCGCAGTCCAAGCGAGTCGAAACGGGGCAGGAAGGGAAGCGCAACGTCAAGCACCACGGATATAATGATGATATTGAGGATCGTTCCCATGCCGGGTTTCTGCCGGAGCGGGATCCACAGCAGCAGTACCAGCGCGCTGATGACAAAGGTTGCAAAGCCGATGCTCCATCCGGTGTGAAGCGAGACACCCTGTGCGAACACCGTCCAGGGACTGACGCCGGCACCCGACGCGATCAGCAGCGCCTCGCCAAGGCCGAAGATGACAAGCCCGATGACCAGCAGCGCCACCGACACCAAGGGCGGGCGAAAGGTCAGGGGTTCCGGCGCGCTCCAGAAGAGGGTTGGAACGGTTTTGATCTTCAGAAAACGCACGGCTTGGTCCTGTCTGGCTGTAATCTGGCAGATGCGCCGGTCCTGCAGCCGACGTGCGGATTTTATTTGGAGATTGCCTCTC
>WTIL01000089.1:17865-45670 GCA_011522725.1 Rhodospirillaceae bacterium | reverse complement strand
ATTTCGACGCCGAATTCGGACGTGATTCGGTCTCTGTCCCGATGCCGGGCCATGCCGAAATGGATCATCTGGGTCTTGATGATGACCGTGCCAGCGCTATTGTCGCGGTGGATTTTGAGCCTGTTCAGGACATATTACCGGATGATGCAGATGATGCGCCTGATCATTTGCCCGAAATGCCGCCGACAGAGGGGGCTGTAGCCCTGCCTGACGCGCCGGTTTACAGCAAGCCCGTGATCGAGGTGGAAGTGCCCGGGCTCGACGAAACCCGGTCGCTGCAGCGCGATTCGATCACCAGGAAACTCGGCGAACTGCAAAAACGTGGGCTCGCCAGCGCGGATATCGCCGGCCTCTGACAGGCGTTCTTTTTGTCCTTCAAGCCGGTCGCAAAGCCGCACCACCGCTTTTCAACGTGCTTTTTCTGTCGCCTGCGACTAGGTTGTGAGCCTTCCTGAAAGCGGCAGCGGATAAGGACGCCGATGAATATTTACAAGGCGATCACCGAAGAAGTGCTGGTTCCCGTCCACCCGGCGGGCTGGCCGTTTATATTTATTTTTGTCGTGGCCAGCGTGCTCCTCAGCGTGCTCTGGTCCCCGTTTGTCCTTCCCGGCACGCTCCTGTGCCTGTGGTGCGTCTATTTTTTCCGCAACCCGGTCAGAACCACGCCGGTGACTGACAACTATGTCGTGGCGCCTGCCGACGGGCGTGTGTTGTCGACCGATGTGGCGCCTGTTCCGGCCGAACTCGACCTTCCCGCAGGAAAGTGGCGGCGCATCGCCATCTTCATGAATGTGTTCGATGTTCATGTGAATCGTGCGCCCGTCGCCGGCCGGGTTGTCGATACGAACTATCACGCCGGCAAGTTTTTCAATGCGAGCCTCGACAAGGCGGCAGAGGAAAACGAGCGGCAGAACATTGTGATGCAGACAGCTGCCGGACAGAAAGTCGGCATCGTCCAGATCGCCGGGCTGGTGGCGCGGCGCATTCTTCTGGAGTCTGCGGTCGGTGACGAACTCGCCATCGGCCAGCAGTTCGGGATCATCCGTTTCGGCAGCCGTGTCGATTTGTGGCTGCCCGCGGACACGCCGGTACTTGTGCTGGCCGGCCAGCGCACAGTCGCCGGCGAAACCGTTCTGGCAGATCTTTCAGGCACGATTTCCGAGCCGATGACAGCAAGGCAGCAGTGATGGCACCGGCACCGCAAAGGAAGAAACACTTTCGCTCGGTCTCGCTGATCTGGCTCCTACCGAACATGCTGACGGTGGCCGGGCTGGTCTCTGGCCTGACCGCCTTGCGCTTCGCCCTTGACGGGCGCTGGGAAGGCACGATCGGGCTGATCGTGCTGGCGGCTGTGTTCGATGCGCTGGACGGCCGCACGGCAAGACGGCTGAAAACAAGCTCGGCCTTCGGCGCCGCTCTGGACAGCCTGTGTGACATGGTTGTTTTCGGCGTGGTGCCGGCTCTGTGCCTGTATCTCTGGGCATTGCAGGACTCCGGCAACCTTGCCTGGTGGGCGACGATGTTCTACGCGGTCTCGATCGCCTTGCGCCTCGCGCGGTTCGATTCCGAACTGCCCGACCCGCCGGAGACGTCCAAGGATTTCTTCACCGGTGTCCCGGCACCGGCTGCCGCGTTCCTCGTGATCGTGCCAATTGCCGTTGATCTTGAATTTGGTATCGGATGGGCCCGCGAGGCTGCCTATGTGTGCTTCTGGCTGGTGCTGATCGGCGTCATGGCCGTGTCAGCCATTCCGACCTTCGCCGGCAAGCGGTTGAAACTGCCTGTCGGCGCGGTTCTGCCGGTCCTTGCGGCCGTCTCGCTCCTTATAGCTGGCGCGTTCATGCAGCCTTGGATCACCTATCTTGTGATAGCGGGCATCTATGCAGCCGCGATCCCGGTCGCGGTCATCCGCTACCGGCAGCAGTCGTCGGACTAGCCGCGGGTGCGCGCCGCCGCTGTTCAAGCTGGCGTTCGCGATGCAGCAGATAAAGCCCGCTGGCGACGATGATGCCGACGCCAACAAAGGTGCTCGAAGCGGGGATGTCGCCGAAGACGAGATAGCCGAGTGTGGCCGCGCCGATGATCTCGACATACTGGAAAGGTGCCAGCAGGTTTGCCGGCGCATTCCCCGCGGCCCATACGATGAAGGCATGGCCCAGTGTCGCCGATACGCCTAAACCTATCACCCAGAGTATCTGGTTCGAGTTGAGTGGTGTGTAGCCGGTTCCCGGAATCGAGATCAGGTTGCCGATACCAAGCAGGGCCGCGACAGCCAGCATCGAGACGATCCCGCCGACAAACTGCATCTGGTAGGCATGCACGCTGGTCGACAATTTGCGCGTCAGAATCATATAGAACGCCATTGCCATCGCCGATCCGAGCGGCAGCAGCGCCGGCAGGCCGAAGGCGATGACGCTGGGCTGCAGGATCACAAGGGTGCCGCCAAGCCCGGCAAGGATGGCGGCAATCCGTCTGAAGCGCAGCCTCTCGCCGAGAAAGACGACCGACAGCAGGGTCAGGATCAGCGGCTGCACAAAGAAAATGGCAATGGCTTCGGCCATGGGGATGTGCCGCAGCGCTGCAAAGAAAAATGCGGTGGCCGCCGCCAGCAGCAGGCCACGGCAGGCCTGCAGGCCAAAGGTGCCGGGCGGAATTCGCCACAATTTCAGATAGTACACGAAAGGCAGCATCAATGCCGACTGCATGAAGAAACGCCAGAAGGTGATTTCAAAGGCGCCGTGCGTTTCACCAAGAAGTTTGGCGAATACGTCCAGAAACGGAATGATCAGCATGCCGGCACACATCTGTGCCGCACCCACCGCATGCCTTGTATCGTGCGTCACAGTACGTTCCATGGCTGCATCCTGCCCATATGGAAGCTCCTCGGTCAATCGGGGCTTTCATGCCAATGGCAAGGTTGCAGTCGGCAGTTGATCAGGGCAAAATGCAGCTTCGTTGCATACCACCACCAAAGGGCTGCAGCCCGGAAGATACGCGGATCCGCCATGCCGACAGCACTCATGGAGAAATGCCACAAGAAAGGCATTCGAATGACCAGCCAGCGGCAGGTCATCGTCGGCGTCATCGGTGATTCCGAGGATCACCCCGATGTGGACGAGCTTTACCGCCGCGCCGTCGACGAAGACAGCACCATTTCCATCGCGACTGTCTACCGCACGGTCAAGCTCCTCGAGGAAGCCGGGGTCATCGAGCGTCTGGAATTCGGCGACGGCCGCGCCCGATATGAGGAAGCCGGTGAGCATCATGAACATCTCGTCGATGTCGAGACCGGCGAGGTGATCGAGTTCTATCACGCCGAGCTTGAGGCGTTGAAAGAGCAGATTGCAAAGGAAATGGGCTATGAGCTGGTCGATCACCGGCTTGAGCTGTTCGGCCGCAAATTGCCAGACAACAAGAGCTGACACACCGCTACAGGTGATTGCCCGCGCCCGGGACGACCGCCTCACTGTTTTCATTCCCGAGCCGGCCCATGTTCACCACGTCACAGCGAAATACCGTCATCAGGCTTGCCGCCGCGCAGGCGCTTTCCATGACGACGATGAATGTCAACATCATCAACACCGCGCTGGTCGGGGTGCTGCTGGCGCCGATGGCCTGGCTGGCGACACTGCCGCTGTCGCTGCAATTCGTGACATCCATGATGACGACGCTTCCGGCCTCGCTGCTCATGGCCCGGTTCGGACGGCGTCCGGTGTTGATCGGTGGTGTGCTGATCAGCAGTTCGGCGACATTCACGCTTGGCATGGCGGTGCTGCAGAAGAATTTCCTGCTGTTCTGCCTTGGCGGGATGATGCTGGGGGTGGCGCTCGGGATTGCCAGCTACTACCGCTACGCGGCTGCGGATGAATTGCCGAACCCGCTCAGGCCAAAGGCGATTTCCTATGTCCTGGCAGGTGGCCTGTTCGCCGCGCTGATCGGGCCGGAAATTTCCCGGCGCACCGTAGAGCTTGTGCCGGAAGCGATCTATGCCGGATGTTTCTTTACCGCGGCAACGGTGCAGCTGTTGTCGCTGTTTGTTCTGGCCGGGCTGAAGATCAAACGCCCCGAACGCACAGCGTCCGGCGGCCGTCCCATCGGCGTGTTCCTTCGCATGCCGGTCTATATTATAGGGGTGCTGTGCTGCGCCGTGGGCTACGCCCTGATGAGCTATCTGATGACGGCAACCCCGCTGCAGGTCGTCAATGTCGCCAAGCTTGGCAACTCGGCCAATGCGACGATTATCCAGTGGCATGTGGTGGCGATGTTCCTGCCGTCATTCTTTACCGGTTCGCTGATCGGCAGGTTCGGTGCCTTTCGTATCCTGTGGTCCGGTGTGGCGTTCTATCTGGCCAGCATATTTCTTGCGGTTACGGCTGCCGGCTTCTGGCCTTACTGGCTGGCTCTTGTCGCCGCCGGACTTGGGTGGAATTTCCTGTTTGTCGGCGGCACATCGCTGGTGGCGCGCGTTGCGGAGCCGGAAGAGCGCGGCCGCGTGCAGGGTTTTGCCGATCTGATGACCATGACCACGGTTGCGGCCGCATCGCTGTCGGCCGGTGCCATTCACAGTCAGCTTGGGTGGGAGGCGCTGTCGCTTGCGGCGCTTGGCCCGCTGTCGCTGGTATGCGCCGGCCTGCTCTGGCTCGGGGTGATAAGGGGGCGCGAAAAACCGCGCGCCGCCTGATCGGGGACGGATGCGTTACCCGCCGGTCACGTTCATGTGACGGCTGACGGCCGGTCCGCTCTGCCGGCGGTCGATCACGAAATCATGACCTTTAGGCTTGCGGGTAATGGCCTCGGCCACAGCGGCATCCAGTGCCGCGTCACCGCCCTCGCGAAGTGCCTTGCGAAGATCGGCATTGTCGTCCTGGCCGAGGCACATATAGAGCTGCCCTGTGCAGGTCACCCGAACGCGGTTGCAGCTTTCGCAGAAATTATGCGTCAGCGGCGTGATGAAGCCGAGCTTGCGGCCGGTCTCGCCGACCTCGACATAACGTGCCGGCCCGCCGGTACGGAACGGGATGTCCGTCAGGGTGAAACGTTTGGAAAGATCCGCGCGCACGCGCGACAGCGGCAAATACTGGTCCAGCCTGTTTTCCGTCCCGATATCACCCATCGGCATGACCTCGATGATGGTCATGTCAAAGCCCTGCTCGCCGCACCAGGCCAGCATGTCGCCAAGCTCGTCGTCATTGCCACCTTTAAGCGCGACGGCATTGATCTTCACCCCGAGCCCGGCTTCGCGCGCGGCCTCGAGGCCGGTCAGGACCTTGTCGAGGTCGCCCCACCGCGTGATCTTGCGGAACCGGTCCGGGTCCAGCGTGTCGAGCGAGATGTTCACCCGCCGCACGCCGGCGTCATAGAGGTCTCCGGCCATTTTGCCGAGCTGGCTGCCGTTGGTGGTGATCGTCAGCTCGTCGAGGTTGCCGGCCTTGACCTCGCCGCCGATGCTGCGGATCAGCTGCATGATGTTGCGGCGTACCAGCGGCTCGCCCCCGGTCAGCCTGATCTTGCGAACGCCTGCGGCCATGAACCGGCGGCAGAGCGTATCAAGCTCCTCCAGGGTCAGCAGGTCCTTTTTCGGAAGGAACGTCATCTCTTCGGCCATGCAATAGACACAGCGGAAATCACAGCGGTCTGTGACCGACACGCGAAGATAGTCGACGGTGCGCCCGTAAGGGTCGATCAGCGGGGCAGGCGTGCCTGCTACGTTTGTATCGTCTATGACTGAGTCAGTGAGCGCCGGCATGGTGCGAATTCCCCCGAATTTGCGGCCTTCAGGCTCGCAAGGCATCATTATTGGAAAGATGCTACGCCCCGGTTGCATTTCTTGGCAAGGAACGACACGTCGCACCCCCCGGCCGGGCCGTTGCGGTATTTTTGATGGCAGGGTTTCGACGAGACGGTTTCGACGAGACGGTTTTGACGAGACAAGGAGAACTCGCGCCAAAAAAAAGGCCGTGAGAAATCTCACGGCCGAGTTTAGGGAGGAAACGCACAGCGCGTCGCTGTGCACGCGGTATATGCTCCCCATTTCTGCACCCGTCAACCCCTCTGTCAGGAGTTTTCGCAGAAAAAGGACAAATTCATCACGAATAAGAAAAAACTTAATTTAATCAGTTACTAAATACGGAACAATCACTGCTGATTATTGCGCTTTCGGCAAAGTCGGGCAAATAGGACAAAATTTCCGTCGCGGACAGGCCACTCTGCCGCAACTCGGAAATACTCAGCGCGTCGTGCCGCTTGGCAAGACGCTGCCCGTCTTCGTCACACACCAGATCATGGTGGTAATAGGCCGGTGCCGGAATCTCCAGAATGGCCTGCAGCAGCCGGTGCACATGTGTGCTGTCTTCGAGATCCATTCCGCGCGTGACAAGTGTCACACCGTCGATCATGTCGTCGATCACCACGGACAGGTGGTACGAGGTGCGGATATCACGCCGTGCCACAATCACATCTCCATGCGCCGACATGTCCACGGAGCGACGGGAGCCAGTGCGCAAATCGAGCCAGGTCGGGCTTTCCGCGAGTTCGAGCGCCTTCGCGGTTCGCAGCCGCCATGCCGGCGCCATTCCGGACCCGGCGCGGCGCGCAGCCTCGTCGGCCGACAATACAACGTCTGTGGCCGTGGGAGGCTCATGCGGGGCCGACAGCACCTCGGCAAGCTCGGCGCGCGTCAGGAAGCAGGGATAGACAAGGTCCATCTCGCGGAGCCTGTCCAGCGCCTGTGCGTACCGGTCGAGCCGGTCGCTCTGAAAAACGGGTTCGCCGCGCCAGGGCAGGCCCAGAAAGGCCAGATCGTCGTAAATCTGTTCGGTGAATTCGCGGCGGCACCGCGTGTGGTCGATGTCATCTATCCGCAACCGGTATCCGCCGCCAAGCCGCGAGGCGACCAGCGCCGAAAAGGCGTGGCCAAGATGAAGCCTGCCTGTCGGGCTTGGCGCAAAGCGCGTGATCGGTGCTGTTGCCATGGCGGTCTTCCGTCTGGGTGCGTTCATCTGGGCGCGCGCGCCGGATGGCACGCCTGCCGGCAATATAGACCAGCCGGGGCCGGTCGGTGTAGGTTTTGCGTCATTGATCGGGATCGCCAACCACAAACAGTTCAGGAACGCAGCGATGATGAAGAGTTTCGGCCCGTTGAGCGGGATTTATACGGCACCGGCACGCGGCGGTGCCCCGTCGAGCCTGATTGTGATCATGCATGGCTGGGGCGCCGACGCGCAGGATCTGGCCGATCTCGCCTATCCGATGTCGCTCAGGTTTCCGGGCGCCGCTTTCTTTGTACCGAACGCGCCCGAGCCCTGTTCGATGAATCCGATGGGCCGCCAGTGGTTCGACCTCGCCGACACGGATGCAGGCCCTGCCGCCGCCGGAGAGATGATCGAGCAATCGGTGGCGACTGCGATCGAGGAGCTTGGTCTCGGCATGGAAGCTGTTGCCCTGACCGGGTTTTCGCAGGGCGGTATGATGAGCCTTCATTGCGGGTTGCGCATGCCGGCGCGCCCGGCGGCGATTGTCAGCTTTTCCGGCGCGCTGCTGTCTGCCGACGGCATCGGTCTCGCCGATGGCCGTCCGGCGGTCATGCTGGTACATGGCACCGACGACCAGGTGGTTCCCTATGCGATGATGCAGGCCGCGTCGCAGGCCATGGCGGCACATGGCATCGAGGCGCAGACGCTCACCCGTCCGGGTCTCGCCCACGGCATCGACCCCGATGCGCTGAGCGGAGCGATTGATTTTCTCGCCGGCCATCTGCCGGCCTGAAGGTCTGACCCGCTTTCCACATTCTATGAAACTGTCATGCTGCCGCAATATTTTGACGGCAAACTGTCACATCACCCAAGATATGGTGGAGACTTGTTTTTCTGCCGTGGCCATGTTTTGGTTAGGTCAGGGAACGGAAACACCATACGGGGAAGATAATGAACGCAGGCAGTTTTGCACCGGCTCTTGTCCTGAACGCAGATTTTCGCCCGCTAAACTACTTCCCGCTGTCACTATGGTCCTGGCAGGACGCGGTGAAGGCCGTATGCCTCGACCGCGTCACCATCGTTTCGGAATATGAGGATTCGATCAGCTCGCCCTCTTTCGAGATGAAGCTGCCGTCGGTCATCGCGCTGAAAGAATATGTGCCGCAGGTACGGAACCCCGCCTTCACCAGGTTCAACGTGTTCCTTCGTGACAAATTCTCCTGCCAGTATTGCGGCACGCCGCATGCCGCCGCCGACCTGACCTTCGACCATGTCGTCCCGCGATCGCGCGGCGGGCGCACCACATGGCAGAATGTCGTCGCCGCCTGCAGCCCCTGCAATCTTCGCAAGGCCAACAAGCTGCCGGAACAATGCGGGATGATGCCGCTGTCGATGCCGGTCGCGCCCAACATCTGGCAGCTTCAGGAAAACGGCCGCGGTTTTCCGCCGAACTACCTGCATGAATCCTGGCGCGACTATCTCTACTGGGATACCGAGCTTCAGCAGACCTGAGGCGCGGCGCGCGGCTTTCAAAATACGGATTTCAGAAGATCAGACGCGTTCCGCGATCCGGATCGCCGTGCGGCAGCCCTGCTGGATCACGGCTTTCAGCGCGGCATAGAACATCGCCTCGCGACCACGATGGTCGACAGCGATGTCGCGATGCTCCAGCTCGTCGTCACGAAACTTCGCGATGGTCTTGCGAAGCGGGGCCTCTTCATCACCAAGCCGTTCCGCCTGGTCGGCATAATGTTCGCCGATGACTTCCTCGACGGCGATGGTGCAGGCCATGGCCGCCTTCGGCCCCATGGCGGCTGTGACCGCACCGAGGGCGAATCCCGCCGCTCCCCAGACCGGATCGAGAAGCGACGGACGTACCTGCCGTTCGTTCAGAAGGTCCTCGAACGCCTCGAGATGTTCGACCTCCTGCTCCATCATATGCTGGATCTGCGGGCCGGTGGCGTGGTTGCGAAGAATGGCCAGCTGTCCGCGATAGATCTGCTGGGCGGCACGCTCGCCGGCGTGATCGACCCGCAGGAAGCGCTCGATGTCGCGGCGCCCGGCCACAGGCCTGCCAAAAGCGGTGGTTCTCGTTTCCGTCATGTCCGTCTCGCTACGCGGTCGCCAAGAATGAAAGACAACAGTGCCACAGCCGAAATATCAAGGCTGAACAACGCGTTCCACCCTGCCATCGACAGCCCGAACAGGGACCATGGCACGTCGTCGCACCGCACCACCGGCGTCGCCAGCAGCTGGTCGACAAGATCCGCCGCCGACGCGCCGGCGGCAAGTGACGCGGTGCACCCCGCCGGGCCTTCCCACAGCTGCCATTCGACGCCGGCATGGTAGCCGGCCACGCCGAAGCTGGTCAGCGCGGCGGCGAGGGTCAGCAGCAGGGCGGCGCGAGGCGGGATGAGCAGCAACCCGGACGCGGCAGCAGCCATCACGCCGAGATGCGCCCAGCGCTGCCAGATGCACAGGCTGCAGGGCGCCATGCCGCCGACATGCTCGAACAGGAAAGCGCCGACCAGAAGCGTCGCCGAGACAAGCGCGCAGATCACAAGGCCGTTGCGCGGGGCGAGGATTACCGACAGCTCCTGCCGCAGGATCGACGGGCCGCTCTCCGGACCGTTCTCCGGGCCGCGGTTCAATGGGTCAGCCATATCGCGCCTCCGAACAGCAGCACCAACGTGCTCAGCAAGATCATCACTATCCGCGCATCGCCGTGATGCCGCGCAATGCCGGCGATGATGGCGAAACGCAGGCCGCGCCCGACGAGAGATGTCGCCAGAAAGGGAATCAGCGCGAACCCGGCGATGCCGGCGCTGACCGCGATCACCTTGTAGGGCAGGGGCGTGAAGGCGCCGATAAACACCAGCAGCATGCCGAACTCGACAAAGCCGTCCTGCACGGCGGCGAATTTCGCCGGTGCGGCGACAGCCTGCGGCATCATCGCGAGAATTTCCTCGATCCCGATCCCCAGAACCCCGCCAAGCGCCCAGCCGATGCCGCCGCCGATCACCGACGCGATGGTGCATCCCGCCGTCAGCCGGATCCATTTCGCCGGCCGCGCCAGCACCGTGGCGACAAGCAGCGGGTCCACCGGGATCGGGATGATGATCGATTCCAGGACCGCGAACAGCAGCATCAGCCGCTCGGCAAGGGCCGTTCCGGCGATGCGGAGGACACGGTCATACTGTTCCCGGCAAAGACGCCACAGCGATGTCATGAAGGCTCCGTCGCTTGATACCGGTTTCCCGGCGGTAGTAGGGACAAGAGATATGGTACGAGTGGGGGGACTTGAACCCCCAAGCCCTTGCGGGCGGCGGATTTTGAATCCGCTGCGTCTACCGATTCCGCCACACTCGCATATTATCAATGTTCCTAGCCGACGCCCCCGTCCGAGGCAACCCTGTGCCGGACGGCGCGTTGCAGTTTTTCGAGATGCGGGTCACGGATCCCCTCGGCCGCGAGCGCCTCGACCGTATCGAACAGATAGTCCCGGCAGGGACCGATAAAGCCGGCGGCGCTGGCGATGATATCGGCTTCCTCCTCCAGCGACATCGGCGCGGCGTAATTCGGCCGGTCGGGGCGCGAGACAAAGCTGATGGCGCGTTTGGTGCCGCCACCGGTATGGAAATTCAGCCAGCTGGCACGGTAGGACAGGGTCACCATTTCGCGCCGCCACAACAGGTCGAGCTCGGCGATCGCCACCTCCGGGTTCAGCCGGAAGGCGACGCCGGTGCAGCTTCCGCCGCGATCCAGCGCCAGTACAAGGCCCGGGCAGTCGGGTGTGCCGCGGCCAAGCCTTGTGCGCAGGCAGAACCGCCGGTGATAGCCGAAGACACGCCCGCTGGCGCGATCCACGAAATCCATGACCGGATTGAAGATCAGGCTGCCATAACCGAAGACCCAGATGTCGGATGTATCGGCGTCATCCGGGACCACGGCCCGCCGCGAGGCGAGAAGCTGTTCGTCGGTGGCGAGCTGTGTTTCGGCATCGTTCCGTTCGGCCACCAGCGCGGCCAGCTTGCCGGAGCTGAGATTTTCGCGTGTGACAGGAAGAACGGGTTTCTCCGACATCAGCCCTCGTCACCCTCCGCCGGCGCCGGCGCGCCGCCAACATGGCGGACCACACGTTGCGGGAAGGGGATGTCGATGCCACGGGCGTCGAGCACGCCCTTGAGCCGGCGGTTCAGGTCCCAGTAAAGATCAAAGAAATCGTCATATTCGGCATAGGCGCGAAGGCGCACATTGATGGCGCTGTCACCGTAGGAGACAACAAGGAAGCGTGGTTCCGGGTCGGTCAGCACGCGCGGGTCCGCGGCAAGCTCCATCAGTGCCGCCTCGGCCTCGTCGAGATCGGCGTCGTAGCTGATGCCGATATCGAGATCCATCCGCCGCGTGCCATAGCGCGCGTGGTTGATGATGGTCGATGTCCAGATCGCCGAATTCGGCACGCTGGTATACACATTGTCGAAGGTGTCGATGGTGGTGGTGAACAGCCCGATTTCGCGGACCGAGCCGGATACGCCGGCCGCCTCTACCCAGTCGCCAATCTTGAAAGGGCGCAGGAACAGGATCATCAGACCGGCGGCGACATTTGACAATGTGCCCTGCAAGGCAAGGCCGATGGCAAGGCCGGCGGCACCTAGAACGGCGATGATCGAGGTTGTCTCGACGCCGAAATTGCCCAGCGTCACGACGACGGTCAGCGTCAGGATCGCATATCTGACCAGCGCCGCCAGGATGGGCGTGAGCGTCTGGTCGATCCGGCTTGAACCGGTAAGCCAGTTGCGCAGCAACCCGCTGAGCCGGCGTGAGGCCCAGATGCCGATGATGACGGTGATCAGCGCAGCGACGAAATTCAGCCCGTACTCGGTGGCGAGGGTGAGTGTCTGGTCGGTGAGAAGACCGCCGAGGCCGAGATTGGCCGAGATGGAACTGATCGAAATGTCGTTCATCGATGCGACTTGCCCCTCAAGGCCAGGCTGATGGCCATTGGTTTGGTTCTTACAGGCCTGCGGCGTCCGGCCGGACTGGCGGCGTTGCTGGCGCCGTAACCATGTCACCGAACGCCTCGCCACAATCCAAGTATATCGACCGGTCCGGCGAGCGCCAACCTCTGCCGCGCCGGATGCGGCATTTTACCGGCCGCAACATCGCCAGTGGCTGGTGTTTTGGCGCGTTCCGGCGTTGATATTGGCTGCCTTTGCACGATATAGTGCCGCGCCATGAGCCATAGCCAAGACAACAAGTGCCAGACAGTGTCCTGGGCGGTCGGAGACGCACCGCTGGAATTGGGACCCTGCATTGCGGCCATCGGGAATTTCGACGGGGTCCATCGCGGCCACGGCAAGGTCATTGAAGCGGCAATCGACGCGGCGCGGAAAGCCGGTGTCGCCGCCGCTGCCGTGACGTTCGATCCGCATCCGCGCGAGTTCTTCCGCCATGATGATGTGCCCTTCTGCCTTGCCGACCGGATTGAAAAGGACAGGCTGCTCGCCGCGGCGGGTGTCGACCGGGTGATCCATGTGACGTTCGACGACAACCTGCGCTGCACCGATGCCGCCGCCTTCGTCACCGATATTCTGCCGGCGATCGGCGTGACCGGCCTGTTTGCCGGGTCCGATTTCGCCTTTGGCCGCGGTCGCGGCGGCGACATCGACACGATCAACGCCATGGGCGCCGATATCGGCATCACAGCCACCGCCGTGCCGTTGCTGTCCGACGAGAACAGCGCCGTCATTTCTTCCAGCCGCATTCGCGCCGCCCTGCAGGCCGGCGAGGTCGGGCAGGCCGCAACCATGCTGGGCCATGACTGGGCGGTCACGGGCATTGTCCAGCTTGGTGACCAGCGCGGCCGGACCATCGGCTTCCCGACCGCCAACATTCCGCTCGGCGCGCTGCTGCATCCGGCATTCGGCGTCTATGCGGTGCAGATTTTCGACGCGGACCCGCAGGCCGGTTTTGCGCTTCTCGGCAACGGGGTCGCCAATATCGGCATCCGCCCGACGGTCGAGGATCGCGGCGTGCTGTGCGAGGCCCATCTGTTCGACCAGCAGCCTGACCTCTACGGACGGCGTCTTGCGATATGCCTGAAATCCTTCCTTCGCGCCGAACGCAAATTTACCGGTATCGACGAGCTGACGTCCCAGATCGCCAAGGATGCCCGCGCCGCCCGCGAAATCCTGCCACCCATTCGACAGACGGCCTGACCGGCAATGCCGGGGCCGCACCGCACCGGACCGGCGTCCGGACCGCGAGACAGCTGAAACGAGAAAGCTTGTTATGAATTACAAAGAGACAGTGTTCCTGCCGAGGACCGACTTCCCGATGCGTGCCGGGCTCCCGAAGAAGGAGCCGGAAATCCTCGAGGGCTGGAAGCAGATCGATATCTATAACCGGCTTCGCGAGGCGCGCGCCGATGCCGAGCTGTTCGTGCTTCATGACGGCCCGCCCTACGCCAACGGCCAGCTTCATATCGGACATGCGCTGAACAAGATCCTCAAGGATGTGATCAACCGCTCGCAGTCGATGCTCGGCAAGAATGCCAACTATGTCCCGGGCTGGGACTGTCACGGCCTTCCCATCGAATGGAAGATCGAGGAGCAGTACCGCAAGAAGGGCAAGGACAAGGACGAGGTTCCGGTCGAGGAGTTCCGCCAGGAGTGCCGCGACTTCGCCGCCCACTGGCTCGATGTCCAGTCCGAGGAGTTCCAGCGGCTCGGTGTTCTCGGCGACTGGCATGATCCCTACACCACGATGGCCTATGACGCCGAGGCGACGATCGCCGGCGAGCTCGGCCGGATCCTGATGGATGGCAGCCTTTATCGCGGCGCCAAGCCGGTGATGTGGTCGCCTGTCGAGAAAACGGCACTCGCCGAGGCGGAGATCGAGTATCAGGACCACACCTCGGTCACCATCTATGCGCGCTTCCCGGTCAAGCAGCCGAGCCACCCGGCCCTTGAAGGCGCGAACATCGTCATCTGGACGACCACGCCCTGGACCATGCCCGGCAACCGGGCTATGGCCTGCGGTGCCGATATCGACTATTCGGTGCTGCGGATCACCGGCCTTGCCGAAGGCGCGCTGGCCAAGGACGGCGATGTGATCTGCCTTGCCACCGAACTTGTCGGGGACGTCACCTCTGCCATCGGCATCGCCTCGACCGAGACGCTGGCAACGCTGAAGGGCCGCGACATCGAGGGCACGGTCTCGCTGCATCCGATGAACGGCCATGGCTATGACCACGACGTGCCGATGCTGCTTGCCGATTACGTCACCACCGACCAGGGAACAGGCTTTGTCCATATCGCCCCCGGCCATGGTGTCGAGGATTATGAACTGGCCCATCTCGAGCACGGCATCCCGCTGCCCGACACGGTGGCCGAAGACGGCAAGATCATGGAGCATCTGCCGATTTTCGCCGGCATGCACGTGCTTCGTGACAACGCGAGGATCGCCGAGATCATGGCCGAGCATGGCGGTGTCATCGGCATCGGCAAGCTGGTCCATTCCTATCCGCACAGCTGGCGGTCGAAAGCGCCGCTTGTCTATCGCAACACCGCGCAGTGGTTCGTGTCGATGGAATCGCACGGGCTTCGCGACACGGCTGTGTCCGAACTCGGCCGCACCGCTTTTTATCCGCCGGCCGGCCAGCGCCGCCTGACCTCGATGATCGAGCAGCGTCCCGACTGGTGCCTCTCGCGCCAGCGTGCCTGGGGCGTGCCGATCACGGTGTTCGTCCACAAGGCCAGCGGCGAGCCGCTTCGCGACCAGGCGGTGATCGACCGTGTGGTCGAGGCGATGCGTGACGAGGGCGCCGATTGCTGGTTCTCCTCGGACCCGTCCCGGTTCCTCGGGCCGGATTACGATCCGGCCGAATATGAACAGGTGACGGACATCCTCGATGTCTGGTTCGATTCCGGATCGACCCATTCCTTCGTTCTCGAGCAGCGCAACGACCTTGTCAGCCCGGCAGACCTGTATCTGGAAGGCTCCGACCAGCATCGCGGCTGGTTCCACTCGTCGCTTCTGCAGTCCTGCGCCACCCGTGGCCGTGCGCCCTACAAGGGCGTGCTGACCCATGGCTTTGTTCTCGACGAGCAGGGCCGCAAGATGTCGAAGTCGCTCGGCAACGTCGTGACCCCGCAGAAGGTGATGGACCAGAACGGCGCGGATATCCTGCGGCTCTGGGTCGTCAGCTCGGACTATTACAACGACCTGCGGATCGGACAGGAAATCATCAAGCGGACCACCGACAACTACCGCCGGTTCCGCAACACGCTGCGCTATCTTCTTGGCGCGCTTGACGGCTTTGCCGCCGAAGAGGCTGTCTCTCACGACCAGATGCCGGCACTGGAACGCTGGGTGCTGCACCGTCTTGCCGAGATTGATTCACGCATCCGCGAGATGACCGAGGGCTATGACTTCCACGGCATTTTCACCGAGCTGCACACGCTGTGTAACAGCGATTTGTCGGCCTTCTATTTCGAGATCCGCAAGGACCGGCTCTATTGTGACGCGGCCGACTCGGTCGAGCGGCGCGCCTGCCGCACGGTGATGAACGAAGTCTATGAACGCCTGACGGCATGGCTTGCCCCGATCCTGGCCTTCACCGCCGAGGAAGCCTGGCAGGCCCGTGTCCAGGACATCGAGAATTCGGTGCATCTGCGAAGCTATGATCCGATCCCCGATGGCTGGCTTGATCCGGCCCTTGGCGAACGCTGGGCGGGTATCCGGCAAGTGCGCCAGGTGGTGACGACCGCGCTGGAGGCGGCGCGCAATGACGGGGCCATCGGTGCCTCGCTGCAGGCGGCGCCCGTGGTGCATGTTGATGCGGCGCGAGCCGAGCTGTTCGCCGGCGAGGACGCGGCGGCCCTCTTCATCACATCCGATGCGCAGATCACCACAGATGCCGCGCCTGCAGACGCCTTCCGTGTTGAAGGCATCGAGAATGCGGCTGTTGCCTTTGCTACGGCAGACGGCGGCAAGTGCGCGCGCTGCTGGAAGATCATGCCGGAGGTGACGAGCGAGGACGGTATCTGCAACCGCTGCGATGATGTGGTGAATGCAGCCGCAGGATGACATCAGGCCGGGCCTGTTGCGCCGCCGTGTGATATTCGTCGCGCTCGCGGTGCTGATCGCCGACCTTGCGACGAAGCAGGTGATGCTTGGCTGGGTGTTCGACCCGCCGCAACGCGTCGAAATCCTGCCCTTCCTGAATTTTGTGCCTGTCTGGAATCCCGGGATCAGCTTCGGCATGCTGTCGGACGGCGGCAGCGCGATGCCGTTCCTGCTGTCGCTTCTGGCTTTTGCCGTGGCCGCCTGGATGATCTGGAAGGCGCCGGGGTTCAGGTCCGGTGAACGGCTGGGCGCGGGGCTGATTGCCGGTGGTGCGATCGGCAACGCCGTCGACCGGATCCGCTTCGGCAAGGTGGTTGATTTTATCGACGTTTATGTTCAAACATGGCATTGGCCGGCCTTTAATATCGCCGATGCGGGCATCACCGTCGGTGCCGTGATATGGATCGCCAGCCTCTTTCTGGAACGAGAGACAGAATCGACATGACGCTCATTACCAGCCTTACCATGCCGCGCACCGCCATGGCGGTACTGATGATCTGCGGCGCCGGCCTCGCGCTTGGCGGCTGCTCTGATTTCCGCAAGGCCATCGGCGAGGAAAAATCCTCGCCCGATGAGTTCGAGGTGGTGGTTCGGCCGCCGCTGTCACTGCCGCCGAGCTTTACGGCGTCTTCCGCCGAACTTCTGGCTGCCGCTGACGCGGCAAATATCGAATCATCCACCGACGCGCGGTCGGTTGCCGCGGCATCGCTCGGGTCCGTAGTCGGCAGCAGCGAGGGTGGTTACGAGGCGCTGTTCGATTTCGCCTCCGTCCCCGACAACATCCGCGAGACGGTTGACGAGGAAACTTACGGCATCCAGTTCGAGCGCCGCCTTCCGATCCAGATGCTGTTTGGCGGGCTTCCCGATATCGGGCCGGTGCTTGACCAGTTCGCCGAAGACCAGCGGCTGCGCAAGAACCTTCGCGAGGGCATGTTCCCGACAGATGGCGGCACCCCCGCCATCGACCTGCAGAGCGACGAGCCGCTGACCATCGGCGAATAACCGCCATGGCTGTGATCCGGCAGCTTCCCGATACGCTTGTCGATCGAATCGCCGCCGGCGAGGTTGTGGAACGCCCGGCAAGCGCGCTCAAGGAACTTGCCGAAAACGCTCTGGATGCCGGCGCGGGCTCGATCCGCATTTCGCTGGCACGTGGCGGCATCGACGAAATCATTATCAGTGACGACGGTCACGGAATGTCGGCAGACGATCTTCGTCTCGCCGTACGGCGTCACGCCACCTCAAAGCTGCCGGATGGCCGCCTCGACGACATCCGGTTTCTCGGATTTCGCGGCGAGGCGCTGCCCTCGATCGGCGCCGTATCGCGGCTCGAGATTACCTCGGTGCAGCAAGGCGCGTCCGAAGCCTGGCAGATCACCGTCGATGCGGGCGACGTCGGCATGCCGCAGCCGGCTGCCCTCGACCGTGGCACTCGCGTGGCCGTCCGCCAGCTGTTCAAGGCCGTGCCGGCACGTCTCAAATTCCTGAAGACCGAGCGGACCGAGCAGGGGCGCTGCCTTGATGTGGTGCGCCGCCTGGCGATGGCATGGCCGCAGGTCGGCTTCACTCTCGAGGCGGACGGCCGGACCCTGCTTGACCTGCCGTCGGGCGCGCGTGAACTCGATATCGGCGAGGATGACGGCAATGGCAGGGCACGCCGCCTTGCCGCCGTGATGGGGCGCACCTTCGGTGACGAAGCCATCCGCATCGATGCGCGTCGCGGCGATATTGGCCTTCGCGGCATGATCAGCCTTCCGACAATGAACCGCCCGACGCCCGGGTCCATCTATCTGTTTGTCAATGGCCGGCCGGTGCAGGACCGGTCGCTGTCCGGCGCTGTACGGGCGGGTTATGGCGACACGCTGCCGCGCGGGCGCTATCCGATGGCGGCGCTGTTCCTCGAGCTTCCCGTCGAATCGCTCGATGTGAATGTGCATCCGGCGAAGACCGAGGTCAGGTTCCGCGATGCCGCCGGGGTGCGCTCGCTCCTCGTCGGGGCGATATCGGCCCAGCTTCTGGACGATGGTGTTCGCAGCACCGGCGAGGGGGCGATGACCGCATCGCGCCTGTTTGCGGCAGGCCGTCAGGGGCCGGCCGGCTTTGCAGCGCCGCCGGCGGCAAGCTATGCCGCCCCGCCGCGCGACTGGCAGGCGCCGCTGTCGCCGCAGGCGCCGCGCCCTGACCCGTCGATGATTCCCGATCTGCCGCCATCGGCACCGCCTTCGGCCGAGATCGCCGGTGAGGTGGTTTCGGACACGCTTCTCGGCGCGGCGCGCGCGCAGCTTCACAAGACCTATATCGTCGCCGAGACGGGTGACGGCATCACCATCATCGACCAGCATGCGGCGCATGAAAGGCTGGTCATGGAGCGGATGAAGGCGGCCATGGCGGCCGACGGCGTCGCCGTCCAGGCGCTGCTGATCCCGGAAGTGGTCGATCTTCCCGCCGACCAGCGCGAGGCAGTCCTCGGGCAGGCCGCATTCCTTGGCGGGCTGGGGCTAGAGATCGAGGAATTTGGCGAGGGAAGCGTTCTTGTGCGCGGGGTGCCGGCGCTTCTCGGCACGCCTGATGCGGCCCGCATGGTCCGTGACATCGCCGAGGAACTTGTCGAGCTCGGCGGCAGCCGGACGCTGGAGGACCGACTGGCCCATGTGCTGGCGACCATTGCCTGTCACGGATCGGTGCGCGCCGGACGGCGCCTGAACGATGCCGAGATGAATGCCCTTCTCCGCGAGATGGAAGCCACCCCCAATTCCGGCCAGTGCAATCACGGCAGGCCGACCTGGGTGCGCCTGTCGCTGGCGGATGTCGAGCGGTTGTTCGGACGGCGATAGGGCGTCCGCCCTATCCCTCGTATCTCAGGAAATGGAGCCGCGCCCGCCCGTAGCGGCGGTCATCCAGCAATGCCAGCCCGGCATTGGCCAGCGCCGTCTCGTCATGGCTCTCGCCCTGTTCCGTTTCGATGACCACCAGCGCGCCGGGGGCGAGCGCGCCGAGCTCTGCCAGCCGTGCCGCCACTGTCAGCCCCTCGCCGCTGCCATAGGGCGCGTCGGCGAGAAGCAGGCCGGCGGCATCACCGCGCCAGCTGGCGATGTTCGTCGCGTCGCCTGATATCACTGCGGCATCGGCCTCGCGCCCGAGCCGGGCGATGTTCGACCGCAAGGTCTTCAGCGCGCCGGGATCCCGCTCGATAAAGCTGGCATGGGCAGCGCCGCGCGACAGCGCCTCCAGCCCCAGCGCGCCGGTGCCGGCAAAGGCGTCGATGACGCGGGCATCGATCACAGCCTCGCCAAAGCGGCCGCCCGCCAGGATGTTGAACAGGGATTCGCGCACGCGGTCGGCTGTCGGCCGGGTGCTAGCGCCCGCCGGTTCGGCCAGTTTTGTTCCGCGATGACGGCCGGCGATGATTCGCATGTCGCGATGCCCCCGAAGATGGTTTGGATGAAGATCTCGTCGCCGGCTTCTGCCCGGACTTTCGTGGTCCGGATGCGGTGCGCCGACGGGCCGGCTTGCGTGCGGTGGCGGTGCCGGTCGGCGTCTCCGGCGCGGCGAGACCCAGCTGGTCGGCGAGAATGCGCGGCTTCACCAGCTCGACGCCGCCGCTCTCAAGGTCGCCGAGCTGGAACGGGCCGTAGGACACCCGGATCAGCCTGCTGACCTGATGGCCCAGATGCTCCATGATCCGGCGCACCTCGCGGTTCTTGCCCTCGCGGATGGCGATGTTGAGCCAGGCGTTGCTTGGCATCTGGCGGTCGAGGCGGGCGCTGATCTCGCCATAGCGGATGCCGTCGATGGTGATGCCGCCGGCCAGCGCTTCCAGCGCCTCGGGATCGACATGTCCCTGCACGCGGACCCGGTATTTCCGGCTCCAGCCGGTGCTGGGGAGCTCAAGGTGGCGCGCCAGCCCGCCGTCATTCGTCAGCAGCAGCAGCCCCTCGGAATCCATATCCAGCCGACCGACCGACAGCACCCGCGGCATGTTTGCAGGCAGTGAGTCGAAAATGGTCTGGCGGTCCTTTTCGTCACGGGCGCTGACGACGAGCCCACGCGGCTTGTGATAGCGCCACAGGCGCGCAGGCTCGCGGTCGGGCAACGGCTTGCCGTCGACGGTGATGCTGTCGGCGGCGGTGACGTTCAGCGCCGGGCTGGTGATCAGCTCGCCATTCACCGTGACGCGCCCGTCGGCGATACGCGCTTCGGCCTCGCGGCGCGAGCAGACACCCGCGCGGGCGATATGTTTGGCGATGCGCTCGGGCCCGTCCTGCGCGTCGAGCGTGAATGTCGGCTTTGTTGTCATGCCGCCGGTGTTACCCGCAAACGTGGCGCTTGGCAAATCGTGGCTTTGCCGAACCGTGCCTGCTGTGCGACAAGACGGACATGACGATCCGTGATCCACGCCCTGATATCATGGCCATGCTGCTGGACGAGGCCGCCGCCGCCGCGGCTGCCGGCGAGGTGCCTGTCGCCGCTGCCGTCACGGACGCAGAGGGTGCTGTCATCGCGCTGGCACAGAACCGCATGCGGCGGGACGGCAATGCGCTGCATCATGCCGAGATGCTGGTCCTGGCAGACGCGCTGGCGCTGCGCGGCAGCGAACGGCTGGAGGATTGCGACCTGTGGGTGACGCTGGAGCCCTGCACCATGTGCGCCGGGGCGATTGCCCATGCGCGGATCAGGCGGCTCTATTTCGCGGCGCGGGATGAAAAGGCCGGGGCGGTTGAATCGGGTGTCCGTTTCTTCGACAGCCCGTCATGCCATCATCGTCCCGAAATCTATGGCGGGCTGTCAGAAGCCGCGGCGGCGGCCCAGCTGAGGGCATTTTTCGAACAGCGCCGCTAGGGCAGGCTCAGCCGGCGGCGATGTCGCGGCGGCAGAACCCGCCGGGCCAGTCGATGCTGTCGACGGCCGCATAGGCGGCAGCGCGCGCCGTGCCGGCATCATCGCCAAGCCCGGTGACGGCAAGCACCCGCCCGCCATCGGCGGTCACGGTGCCGGCGTCGTCGATTTTCGTTCCGGCGTGGAAGAGCATCACATCATCCGATGCTTCGGCGTCTTTGGTGCCGGATATGACGCTTCCCTTTTCATAGGCGCCGGGATATCCCTCCGCCGCCATCACCACCGTCACCGCGCTGCGGTTGTCCCAGCGAAGCGACACATGGCCCAGCGTGCCCTCGACAGTGGCCAGCATCGCCGCGACCAGATCGGAGCGAAGCCGTGGCAGGATTACCTGCGCCTCGGGGTCGCCGAGGCGGCAATTGAATTCGATCACCTGCGGTCCGTCCCCGGTCAGCATCAGCCCGACATAGAGGATGCCGCGATAGGGTGTGCCCTCGTCAGCCATGCCGCGCGCCAGCGGGCGGACAATCTCGTCCATCACCTGCTGCTGCAGCGCATCGGTGAGCCTCGGAGAGGGAGATACCGCCCCCATGCCGCCGGTGTTTGGCCCCTTGTCGCCGTCATAGGCGCGCTTGTGGTCCTGGGCGCTTCCCATGAACAGCACATCCGCCCCGTCCACCAGCGCAAACAGCGATGCCTCCGGTCCGGTGATCCGTTCTTCGACAAGAAGGGTCGCACCGGCATCGCCGAACCGGCCGTCCAGCATCTCCGCGGCGGCGTCCTCGGCCTCGGCGGCGGTATCGGCGACGACGACGCCCTTGCCGGCGGCCAACCCGTCGGCCTTGATCACGCAGGCCCCGCCGCTGGCGGCGATGGCGGCGCGGGCGCTGCCGATGTCAGTGCAGACCGTGAAGCCCGGCTGATGAATGCCGAAGCGGGCGCAGGCCTCGCGCGCAAATGCTTTGGAGCCTTCCAGCTGCGCTGCTGCCGCGCTTGGTCCGAAAGCCGGAATGCCGGCGGCCTCCAGCCTGTCGACGAGGCCGGCGACAAGCGGGGCTTCCGGCCCGACCACCACAAGGTCCGGACGTTCTGCCTCGGCAAGGGCGAGCAGCCCGTCCAGATCATCGGCCGCCACCCCGGCACAGCGTCCCAGCGTTGCCATGGCGTCGCTCCCCGGGGCGATAACCAGGCTTTCGGTCAGGGCCGATCCGGAAATGGCCCATGCCAGCGCATGTTCGCGTCCGCCGCTGCCGATCAGGAGAATTTTCATGGATACCGTCCTTCCGGGGTGTGCTGGAAATGCCCGCGCGCCTGTGGCGGGCCAAAGCCGTTTGCGCGGACGGCAATATGGCATAAGAATGGAGGTCCGAGGAAGAGGTCCCGCCCATGCCAGCCGATTTTCTGCCGCCCGATCTGCCGCCCGGCTCCGTATCTGCCGAGGCCGGATCGAATGCGCCGCCATTTCTCAGCATCACCGAGCTCTCGCAGCTGCTGAAACGCACGGTCGAGAGCAATTTTGATTTTGTGCGGGTCCGCGCGGAGATTTCGCGCCCGACACGCGCCGCCTCAGGTCATCTGTATTTCACGCTGAAGGACGAGAAGAACACCCTCGACGCCGTCTGCTGGAAGACGGTGGCCGGTTCCCTCGGCGTGCAGCCGGAAGAAGGGCTTGAGGTCGTTGTTACCGGCAAGCTGACCATCTATGGCGGCCGCTCGAAATACCAGATCGTCGTGCAGACCATGGAAATGGCCGGCGAGGGGGCGATGCTGCGACAGCTCGAGGAACGCCGCCGGCGTCTCGCCGCCGAGGGATTGTTCGATGCCGGCCGCAAGCAGCCGCTCCCGGTGATGCCGGCGGTGATCGGGGTCGTCACCAGCCCGACCGGGGCGGTGATCCGCGATATCCTGCACCGGCTGAGCGACAGGTTCGGCGTGCGGGTGCTGCTCTGGGGAACGCTCGTCCAGGGGCAGGAGGCGGCCGGCCAGGTGGCTCGCGCCATTCGCGGGTTCGACGCGATGCCGGAGGACGGGCCGCTGCCACGACCCGACCTGCTGATCGTGGCGCGGGGCGGGGGATCGCTCGAGGACCTCTGGGCCTTTAATGAAGAGGAGGTGGTTCGCGCCGTCGCCGGGTGCAGCCTTCCCGTGATCTCCGCCATCGGTCACGAGACCGACACTACCCTGATCGATTTCGCTGCCGACATGCGGGCCCCGACACCGACCGCCGCCGCCGAGATGGCGGTGCCCGTCAGGGCCGAACTGGTCGCGCGGCTCGGCGAGACGGAAACACGGCTCTACCGCGGTGTATCGCGGCGAATCGAGATGGCCGGCCAGTCGGTCAGGCTGGCGGAACGCGGGCTTCTCGATCCGGCGCAGATGGTCGAGCGCCGGGCCCAGGCCGTCGATCTGGCTGCCGCGGCGATCGACAGCGGCATCGACCGCCGTCTCTCGAACGCGGCGCTGCGCCTTGCCAACAGCGCCGGCAGGCTGCGCCCGCCCGAACGGCGCCTTGCCGAGGTCGGGGCCGCGCTTGCCGATATCGGCGGACGCATGGGGCAGATCATCGACCACAAGATCAGTCTTCGTGCCGCGGCACTGGAACAGGCGGGGCGGCTGCTTGATGCGAATTCATTCGAACGGGTTCTGGATCGTGGCTTTGCGCTGGTTGCGGGTGCAGACGGCAAGCCGCTGAAACGCTCTGCCGAGGCAGCCACCGGGGTGGATGTCAGCATCCGCTTTGCCGATGCCACGCGTGCGGCACGGCTCGATCCGGATGGCCCGGCACCGGCGCCGCCGCCAAAGCCGAAACGGGCAGCGCGCGCCAAGCCGTCAGCCGATGGCCAGGACAGCCTGTTCTAGCCGGTTTGCGTCCGCGTCTCAGCTATGTGGCAGGTCTTTTCCCCAGCGGCGATGCGGCCAGAACCACTGGTCCGGTGCGGCGCGAATCCAGCGTTCGATCTCGGCATTGATCTCGGTGGCCACCGCAATCACCGTGGCGTCGTCATCCTCGGCGGGAAGGGCGATCGGCGGCGATATGGTGATGCGGAAGCGGCTGCCCCCCACCCGTTCGGTGCGCATATACATCAGCGGCACCTTCTTGCGGATGGCCAGCTTCACATGGCTGATTGATGTCTGCGCGGGATGGCCGAAGAAGGGGACCGGCAGGCCTTCGCGAAGCTGCTGGTCGACAAGAAGGCACATGACCTGGCCCTTGCGCAGCGCGCTGACCATGCCGAGCGCAGCCTCTCGTCCCTTGCGGAAAATGTCGCCGCCGTAATTCGCCTGCCGCCTTTCCAGCAGCCCTGACAGAAGCTGGTTGTTCAGTGGCCGGTAGATGGCCGCCACCTTGTGGCCGACGCCGAGCGCGGCATAGGGGCCAAGCTCCCAGTTGCCGATATGCGCCCCGATCAGGAAGGCGCCATTTTCCAGACCTTCGAGGTTCGACTGGCCCTCGAAGGCGATCCGGCCGAGCCCGACCATCCGGTGTACATGCGGAAACTCGCCGATCACCCGCCCGAAATTGCGCCACATGCCGGCCAGAACACGGCGCTGTTCGGCGGCATCCAGTTCGGGCATGGCAAGGTTCAGGTTGCGGCGCGCCCGGCCGTGCCACGGTGTCAACGGGCCGACCAGCGCGAACAGCATGCCCATCACCGCGCTGGCGACGGGAAGCGGCAGCAGCCTTGCGATGCCGTACAGGGCAAGGACCAGCCCCGCCTCGAGCGGCCAGATGAACAGCCGGCGGGCGCCGCGAAGCAGGATCTTGCCGAGCGGGTCAGCCATGGCCTGCCTCGCTGGTGATGGCCTGTTCGACAAGATCGATCAGGGCCGCGTCGCCGTCGATTTCCATCGAAACCGGCAACATCGCCACGCGCGATCGCCAGTCCGGCGGCAGCCGCATCCAGTCTTTCTTGGTGGTGATCATCTCGGCGCCGTGGCGCTGCGCATCCTCCTGAATCTGGGCAAGGTCATGCTGCGAATAGGGATGGTGATCGGCAAAGGACAGCCGCCTGACGATGCTTCCGCCGGCCGCTTCGAGGCTCTTGAAGAAACGTGACGGGCGGCCGATCCCGGCAAAGGCCAGCAACGGCGCGCCGTCCAGTGCCTCGATGACGCTGGCATCGGGCCGCAGCTCGGCCGAAAAGACAGGCAATGATCCCGGCAGCCTTGCGCCGAGCCCGGTCTCGTCAGTGCCGTTGATGATGGCGAGATCCAGCCGCGCCAGCCCCTCGGCAAGCGGCGTGCGGAGCGGTCCGGCAGGCATCAGCCAGCCATTGCCGATGCCGAAGCCGCCGTCAAAGACCCCGATGGTCATGCTGTGCGCCAGATAGGGGTTCTGCATGCCGTCATCCATCAGGATCACGTCATGCGTGCCGCCCTCGGCAATGACGCGCGCGCCGCGCGCCCGGTCACGCGAGACTAGAACATCGCGACCGTCCGCCAGCATCAGCGGCTCGTCCCCGCAGGTTGCGGCGTCATGGATGGCCGGATCGACCCAGGTCGGGCCGCTGGCGCTGCCGCCATGACCGCGTGAGAGGATGGCAGGGGTCCGGCCGCGCGCCGCCAGCTGGTCGAACAGCCAGGCGACGAACGGGGTCTTGCCTGCGCCGCCCGCAGTCAGGTTGCCGACACAGATCACCGGCACTGGCGCGCGGTAGGGCGCTGCAAGCGCCGTGCGAAGTTTTGTGCCGGCCCACCAGACAGGTGCCAGCGGCAAAAGCGCGGCGGCGGTCAGGCCGCGATGGCTCCAGTGTTCGGGGGTTTTCATCATGGCGTGGCGGCCCGGCCCTTCATGTCCCGCTGGCAAGCAGCTCGAGGCATAATCTTGCCGCGTTTGCCGGCCGCTTACCAGCCTTGGCCGCATGTGCCTTTCCGGCGCTGGCGATGGCGGCCAGCTTTTCACTATCCGCGCAGACCGCTTTCGCCGCATCGGCGATGCCGGCCGCGTCCTCGACAAGGGTGACGACCCCGGCCGTCTCCAGCGCGCCGAATTCGGCGCTGTTCTTGAACAGGTGCGGCCCGGTCAGCACAGGAAGGCCGTGGGCGGCAGGTTCCACCGGGTTGTGGCCGCCGAGCGGCACCAGCGAGCCGCCAAGGAAGGTGATGTCAGCGGCGCTGAACAGGCTTTCCATCTCGCCAAGCGTGTCGGCGATGTAGAGCGTGTCGTCCGCTGTCGGCTTTGCGCCGGCAGACCGCCGCCCGCCGGGCATGCCGGCCGCCTCGCACAGCGCCGCAACATCGCCGCCCCGGTCCGGGTGGCGCGGGGCGATCACGGTGAACCAGCCACCGCCAAGCAGACCGGCGGCCTTGATGACAGTCTCCTCTTCGCCTGCATGCGTCGAGGCGGCGAGAAAAATCCGTCTTTTGCCGGCGGCGCGGCGCAGCATCGTAACAAACGACTTGTCGGGTTTTGCCGCAGCGACCGGCAGCTTCAGCGAGCCGCCCACCTGAACGGCTTCCGGTGCCGCGCCAAGCGAGACAAAGCGCTGCGCCTGCGTCTCGTCCACAGCAAGTACAAGCCGCGCCGCGCCAAACACAGCTTTCGCCTTTGCCCCGCTTTTCTTCCAGCGGGCTGCCGCGCGGTCGGACAGCTGCGCCGAGACAAAAGCCACCGGCACGCCGCTTGCCGCGGTTGCCGTGATCAGGGTTGGCCAGAAATCGCTTTCAAGAAACAGGGCGATCCGCGGCCGGATCCGGTGCAGGAAGGCTGCCACCATGTCCGGATGGTCGAGCGGCTGGTAAAGATGCGTCACCCCCAGTGATGCGGGAAGCGCGGCGACCCGCGCCGCCGCCGTCACCGTATTCGTCGTCATCAGGATCGGCGCGGTTTCACCTGTCTTGCGGATGGCCTCCGCCAGCGCGATGCCGGCGACGGTTTCGCCGACGCTGACGGCGTGAATCCACAGCGGGTCATCCGGCAGGTCGGTGCGATGGTCATAGCGGCCGAAGCGTTCGGTGAGACGGGCTGCATCCTCTTTGCCCGACCGGGCACGCCAGGCCAGCATCAGGGGCAATAGCGGGCGGGCCAAACGCCAGATGAAGTCGTAGCCGCGCATCATCTGCCGTCCCGGCAGAGCGCGTCTGCCTTGTCCGATACGGCGTTCATGGCCTCGTCAAGTGCGGCGCGGTGCGCTTCCAGTGTGTCGCGGTCGCCGGATTCTGGCGGCGGTATCATTTCGCCGACGACGAACAGGCCGCGTGAAAAGGGCTTCGGGATCATCATGCCGTCCCATCCCGGGGCGCGCCAGAACCGGTTCGCCGACCAGGCCACCGGCAAGATCGGCTTGCCGGCAAGATGCGACAGTGCCACAGGTCCCATCGCCGCCACCCGTGCCGGGCCGCGTGGCCCGTCCGGTGTGACGGTCGCAACGCGTCCGGAATCGAGAATCCGCTTCATCCCGCGAAGGCCGGACAGGGCGTTGCGGTTGGAACTGCCCCAGACAGTGCGAACGCCAAGATGATTGACGGTGTGTGCCAGCATGCGGCCGTCGGGATGCGGCGATTGCAGCGCCGTCATCGCGTGGCGGCGCGGCCAAAGCCAAGGCATCGACAGGATTCGCTCGTGCCAGAACACAAGGACGAACCCGTCATGCGATGCCAGCATGTCGCGAAAACGTGCCGCCTCATGCGTGCGCCAGCGCACCGACAGCATCAGCATCATCACGATGAAAGCGACAATCCAGCTCAGGCAGAACAGTCCGATCTTGGTTCGTATCAGTCGCTTCAGCATGATGTGCCGGTGTTGCGGGAACCGTGGGTCCCGACATGTTGATGATCTGGGCCGTTGCGGCGGGCCGAATACGGTTTCCCTCGGCCGGTCATGAAGGTATAACCGGCAAGCCGGTGATCGTCCAGACAACCAACCGTTT
>WTIL01000089.1:0-17765 GCA_011522725.1 Rhodospirillaceae bacterium | reverse complement strand
CCGGTCATGAAGGTATAACCGGCAAGCCGGTGATCGTCCAGACAACCAACCGTTTGTGGCAACCGTTTGTGGCGCGGCATTCCGACCAAGGCGTTGTGTCCATGTCCTCCCTTTCAAGCCTTTCACCCGACCCGAAATCCGCCCGCAAGCGGCTTCTGGTCGTGCAGCCGCTTGTCGGGATCGGGGACATGGTCTGGCACAAGCCGTGGATCGACCATCTGGCAGGCGGCTTCGATGTCATTCTGGCGGCAAAGCCGACGGCCCATGCGAAAACGCTGTTTCACGGCACCGACGGCATCGTCGGCTGGCTGGATATCGACCGGTCGATGCGCGGCCGCAGGGGACGCCATGACGGGCTGGCCGGATTGTTCAGGCTTGCCGCGGATTTCCGCCGGGCGCGCGCCGACGCCGTTCTCGTCGTTCATCACAGCGCCACCTACACGCTGGCGGCACGGCTTGCCGGCATTCCATTGCGGTGGGGCTATGGCATCGGCGGCAGCCGCAGATGGCTGAACCGGGGAGCTTTCCTCGGGCGCGAGGCTCGCCATGAGCGGCCATACCGCAAGCTCGGCCGCTACGCGCAGGCCAACGGCTTCGGTCTGGACCAGCCGCATTGGCATATGTCGGCGAATGACGGGGCGGCGCAGGCGGTCCGCGCATTCTGTGACGCTCACAATATCAACCCCTGTTCAAGCAACGGCCCCGATGGCCGTGACATGGTTGTCTTCGGTGTCGGGGCAATGGATGTGGAACGGCAATGGCCGCCATCGCATTTCGCGCGGCTTGCCGCCGCCATCAGGGCGGAATGGCCCGGCCTGCAGATTGTTCTGACCGGCGCTCCGTCCGAGGCGTCGATCGTTCAGGCGGTCATGTCGGACGAGGCGGCGCCGGCAGGGCTGATCGAGAAGTCGGGCCCGCTCGACGAGGCCGTGGCCCTGATCGGGGGCGCGCGCGCCTATATCGGCAACGATACCAGCCTGCTGAACATCGCTGCCGCCTGCGGCCGGCCGGCCATCGGGTTTTTTGCGCAAACCGAGCCGTTGGACTATAGTGCCAACATCATTCCGGTGGCATTGCCTGACGGCAGGTTCGGCGAGGCCGGGGCGATCGGGCGGATCACGCCGGAGCAGGCTTTTTCAGTCGTAGCCGCGACGTTGCACAGGCAAGGCGCGGCAGGCGCAGAGCAGCCGGTGACATAGGATATGCGCGTGAAACCGTTCCACTCGAAAGGTCTTACTTCAGCAGGATTGCCTTCTTGACGACCAGCCCGACATCTCGAACCGCCGACAGCCGCACCATCCTGCGCCGCATCTGGACCGGATGGGTGCGCCGCTATCTTGGCAGGCTGCTTCTGGCCTTTGCATTGATGGCGGTGGTCGCCGCCTCGGCATCCGCCTATCCGTTGCTGACCCGCTATATCTTCAACGCGCTGGCCGACGGCCGCGCCGCCGAGGTGATCGTCATGGCGCCGGTTGCCATCGTCATCCTGGCGCTGGTCAAAGGCGTGGCGCTGTTCGCGCAGACCGTGCAGGTCAACGCGCTGGCGCTGCGGGTGACGACGGACCTGCAGAAGGACATGGCGCGCACGCTGATCGAGGCCGATCTGGCGGTGCTGTCGCGCGAACCGGCGGGCGCCTTCATGTCGCGGATCATGAACGACCTGAACCTCGTCCGCGAGGCTGCCGTGCGGCTTGCCAACAATCTTGTCCGTGACGTGCTGACGGTGATCGTTCTGGTCGGGGCGATGATCTGGCTCGACTGGCTGATGGCGCTGGTGGTGCTGGCCGTCTATCCGCTCGCGATGCAGCCGATCATCCGCATCGGCGCACGCCAGCGCAAGGCGTCGGGCAATCTTCAGGAACATATGGAAGGCGTGACCTCGCTGCTGGCCGAAACGCTGCAGGGCACCCGCATGGTCAAGGCCTATCAGCTCGAGGATACCGAGATCGGGCGGACAAGGCATGCTTTTGACGGGCTCTATACGCGGCTTGTCGGGCTGCTGACGGGGCGCGCCAAGATCGACCCGATCCTCGAGGTTGTCGGCGGGCTTGCCGTCGGCGGTGTCGTTGCGCTGGCCGGCTGGCGGGTGTCAAACGGCCAGCTTCAGGTCGGCGATGTCATCGCCTTCATCACCACGCTCATCCTGCTGGTGCAGCCTGTTCGCGGCATCGGCACGCTGAACGCGGTGACGCAGGAGGCGCTGGCCGCCGCCGAACGGGTGCTGGCGCTTCTCGACAGGCCGCGCCTTGTCAGTGATGCGCCGGGGGCGGCCGACCTCGGCACGGTGCGCGGCGCGCTTGCATTCGAGAATGTCGGGTTTGCCTATGACACCGCGGCCGCCGACGGGCCACCGGCGCTCGACGGTGTGACCTTTGCGGCCGAACCGGGCCAGACCGTCGCCCTTGTCGGTCCGAGCGGGGCCGGAAAAAGCACCGTGATCAATCTGCTGCCGCGTTTCTTCGACCGCACATCCGGCGCCATCCGTATCGACGGCACCGATATCACCGGCGTCACGCTGGAAAGCCTGCGCGGCAACATCGCGCTGGTCAGCCAGGACGCCGTGCTGTTCGACGACACCATTGCCGCCAATATCGGGTTCGGCCGGCCGGGTGCAGGGCGTGAGGAGATCGAGGCCGCGGCCCGCGCCGCCGCGGCGCATGATTTCATCATGTCGCTCGAGGGCGGCTATGACGCCGAGGTCGGCGCCATGGGCAACCGCCTGTCCGGTGGCCAGCGCCAGCGGATCTCGATTGCCAGAGCCATGCTGAAGGATGCGCCGGTGCTGCTGCTGGACGAGGCGACGGCGGCGCTCGACGCGGATTCCGAGAAACAGGTGCAGACCGCGCTGGCCGCGCTGCAGAAAGGCCGCACGACGCTTGTCGTCGCGCACCGGCTGTCCACCATTCGTGATGCCGATATGATCCTGGTGATGGAAGATGGCGGCATCGTCGAGCGCGGCACGCATGACGAGCTGACCGCGGCGGACGGCCTCTATGCGCGGCTCTGCAGGCTGCAGTCCCTTGAAGGGTAGGGGCGGTCAGGACGCCTGCAATCCCGCCGGCTATTCGCGGCGCAGGATCGTGTCTGTCAGCCGCACGGCCCAGCCCTTGGCCTGAAACGCACGCGTGACCTCGTCCGGGTCGTAGACATTATCCACCCAGTCGTAGAACGCCATGCCCTGGTCCTCATAGGGGAAATAGGCCTCGAAAAATGCATCGAGCAATCCGGTCTTGGCCTGCCTGACATGGCCGTATTTCCAGGCCAGCTGCTGCGCCGCCTCGCGCGCCGGGCGTTTCTCGACCACAAGGAGATACAGCGCCGACATCAGCCCGGCCCGGTCCGCCCCGGACTTGCAATGCATCAGTGCCGGAAGCTCGGCTTCGGCGAACAGCTCGCGGGTGGCGTGAAGCATCGCCTTGTCCGGCGCGGCGCGGGACCTCGCGGTGAAATCGAGAAGCGTGATCCCGGTGGCGGCACAGGCCTCGGCCTCGAGTTGCCAGCCGCCATCATCGCGCGGTCCGCGCAGGTTGATGATGGTGCGAACACCCATCTGGGCGGCCGCCAGAACGCGGCCGGGACCAGGCTGGTTCGATCGCCACATGCCCGGCGCGATCTCGTGAAGATTATGCCACCAGACGCGAAGGAAGCCGTGATCCTTGAAGATCAGTTCCGTCCAGTCGCGCAGGCCGCGGCGCTTGCCGGCCGGGGCAGCGAAGCTCATGAGCCGGCCACCATCATGCCCTCGATGCGAAGCGACGGCGCGGCTGTGCTGCGGCGCATGTCGATATCGTTGGCGCGGGTGACGGCCTTGAACATGTCCTTCAGATTGCCGGCGATGGTGGCTTCCGACACCGCATGGGTGACCTTGCCCTTGCTGATCCAGAACCCGCCGGCACCGCGGCTGTAGTCGCCGGTGATCATGTCGACCGAGCTTCCCATCATCTCGGTGACAAGAAAGCCTTCCTCGATGTCGGCAATCAGCTCGTCAAAGGAGATGTCGCCATTCTCGAGATAGAAATTGCTGCTTCCCGGCGCCGGCGAGCTTCCCATGCCGCGTGCTGCCTGGCCGGTCGGCGCAAGGCCGAGCTTGGTGGCAGAAGCGATGTCGAGAAACCAGCTCTTCAGGACGCCGTCCTCGACCATGGCGCGGCGGCTGACCGCAAGCCCCTCGCCGTCGAACAGGCGGGATGCCATGCCGCGCGGGCGCAGCGGGTCGTCGATGAAGGTCAGGCCCGGGCTGGTGATCTGTTCGCCCATGCTGTCTTTCAGGAAACTCGTGCCGCGTGCGATGGCGGCGCCGTTGATGGCCCCGGCAAGGGTGCCGACAAGAGAGCCGGCGACGCGCTGGTGGTAGACCACGGGGAACTGGCCGGTGGCCGGCTTTTGCGGGCCGAGCCGCGAGAGCGTGCGTTCGGCGGCGCTGGCGCCGACCTGTTGCGGCGAATCCAGATCCTCGCCGAACACGGCCGATGTGTAGTCATAGTCCCGTTCCATCGCACCGTCCTTTTCGGCGATGACGACGGCAGAGATGCCCTGTGACGAGCGGCGATAATTGGCAGAGAAACCGTTGCTTGTGGCGATCATCACATGGCTGACGCCATGGCTTGCCGACCCGCCTTCGGAATTGGTGATGCCCTCGACCGACAGCGCCGCGTCCTCGGCCGCCAGCGCGTTGTCGGTCAGTGTCTCGACGCTCGGCACCGCCGGGTCGTAGATTTCGATTTCCGGAATATCGGTGGCGATCTCGTCGGCTGTGGCCAGCCGCACATAGGGATCCTCCGGCGCCACCTTTGCCATGGCGACGGCCCGCTCGGCGAGCGTGCGGATGTTTTCCGGGTCGAGCTGGCTGGTGGAGACAGAGGCGTTGCGCTTGCCGACAAATACGCGCAGCGCGGCGTCGATTTCCTCGGCGCGCTCGCTTGCCTCGACCTTGCCGAGACGCACGGAGACCGAACTTCCCTCGCTTCGCGCCACGCCTGCATCGGCGCCATCGGCACCGGCGGCAATGGCCGCGTCCAGAAGCTCGGAGATCAGATGTGTTTCAACGGTGCTCATGATGATTTCCACATTACAGGTCGTTCGGGCCAATTCAACAGGCGGCCTTCCATAGCTGGCCTTCTATAACCGACCTTGCAAGGGGCGGCCATTCTGTTTATCACACCGCGATGACCTACCGCATTTTCATCGATGGCGCGGCCGGTACGACCGGCCTGCAGGTGAACGAGCGTCTCGCCGCGCATCCGTCTGTCACACCTGTGACACTCGACGATGCGCAGCGCAAGGACGCCGCCGCCCGGCGCGAGATGATGGCGGCAAGCGACATCACCATCCTGTGCCTTCCCGATGACGCCGCGCGGGAATCTGCTGCGCTGGCAGCCGAGGTCGGCGCGCGGGTGATCGACGCCTCGACGGCGCATCGCACGGCGGAAGGCTGGGATTTCGGCTTTGTCGAGCTGTTCGACGGCGCACGCGATGCTGTCGCCGGTTCGGCGCGGATCAGCAACCCCGGATGCTATTCGACCGGGTTCCTTGCATTGGCACGCCCGCTGGTGTCGGCCGGGATCATTGCCGCCGACGCCGGCCTGACTGTGCCTGCCGTATCCGGCTATAGTGGCGGCGGCAAGGGCATGATCGGACGTTTCGAGGCCGGCGAGATGCCACCGCACGGCGCGTATGGCCTGGCGCTGGCGCACAAGCATATTCCCGAGATGGTCCGTTATGCCGGGCTCGACCGGGCGCCGATCTTCATGCCGTCCGTGGGGAACTTCTATGCCGGCATGCTGGTTCATCTGCCGCTTCACGCAGCCAGTCTGAACCGCGCCGTGACGGCAGCCGACATCCATGATGTCTATGCGGCGCAGTTCGCGGGCAGCCCCTTCATCCGCATGAGCGCGCCGCAGGCCGGCGATCCCGAGGTGGCGGCGATGATGCTTGACGCATCGGCGCTTGCCGGTTGCGACCATATGGAAATTTTCGTCTTCGCCAATGCCGATGAAAGCCAGTTCTGGCTGACGGCGCGGCTGGACAATCTCGGCAAGGGGGCGTCCGGCGCCGCCGTGCAGAACATGAACATCGCGCTCGGCCTTGACGAGACGGCCGGGCTCTCGGTCTGACCGGGGCGCGGCGATGAACCCGCTTGCCGACCAGCATCTCTATCTTGCAGACCAGTCCGAGGACCAGCGCGCCAGCGACTATCCCTATGCCGCGCCTGAAGGTGCCTATGTTCTCGACCATGGACGGCTTTTGCAGCTGTCGGACGCGTCGGTCCTCGAGGGGCGCGTGGCGGTGCTGTCTGTCGGCTCGAACCGTGCGCCGGTGCAACTGCGCCGCAAGTTCGGCGACAAGGCGGTGGTGCCGGTCACGCCGCTGATCCTGCATGATTGCGATGTCGTGCATGCGGCGGCGATCAGCTATTACGGCGCCGTGTCCTGCACGGCGTTTCCCTCGCGCGGCACCGATGTGATGCTGAACGCGGCCTGGCTCGATCCCGAGCAGCTGCAGGTCATGCACCGGACCGAGGCGCTCGGCGTCGCCTATGATTATGTGCGGCTGTTCACCGGCGTGGTCACGCATCTTCCGGTGCTGGAGGCCGGCGGCGAGATTGTCGCGCCGACCCAGCCGGTGTTCGGATATGCCGCGCGGCGCGGGGTGCTGGATGTCGGCGGCGGCTATCCTGCCGGCCTTGATCGCATTCCGGCGCGCAACCGGCGTTTCCAGACGTTCTCGCAGGCCTCGGCGGCGGCGCTGGTTCACACGCTGGCAGGCAGCGGCGAGCCGACGGTCGACGGGTTTGTCGCCCGCGTTGTCGAGGACCGTGGCTTCCGCCGCAAGGTCAATGACGACCTTCAGGCCCGCGCTGTTCATGGCGAGGGACCGTGGAAGATCCAGGACGCGGAAAGCGTCGATATCAACGATTTCCTGTAGGCGGTCCCGCCGCCGGTCAGGCGACAAGCCGGTCGAGAACGAGGCCCGCCGTCAGCAGCAGACCGGCATCGCGGTTCGACTTGAACAGGCGCAGTGCCATCGCGGGATCATCAGCGTCCAGATTGCGGACCTGCCAGCCAAGGTGAGCTGTCATTGCGGCAAGTCCCGCGACCCAGAACCCCGGTCCGGCCAGCACCCACAGCCCGGCCGCCAGAAGCGCCACTGCCAGCAGGTAGGCGGCGGCAACGCCGGCGCGTAGATGCCGCCCGAGCCCGAGCGCCGATGATTTCACCCCCACCTCGCGGTCGTCGGCCATGTCCTGAACCGCATAGATGGTGTCATAGCCGAACACCCATGCCACGCTTCCGGCATAGACAAGAATTAGCCCTGCCGGCGGGATCGCTGCGCTAGCGGCTGTCCAGCCAAGCGGCACACCCCAGGAAAATGTCAGCCCCAGAACGGCCTGCGGCCACCATGTCACACGCTTGGCAAGCGGGTAGAGAACGACAAGCGGAAGTGCCGCAACACCGGCTATCACTGCCGTGACGGGAAGCTGCAGCAGCACGGCAAGCCCGACAAGGCAAAGCAAGGCAAGGAAGACCAGTGCCTGCATCACGCTGACGGTACCGGCGGCAAGCGGCCGCGCCGCGGTGCGTTCCACCTGCCGGTCGAGCCGCCGGTCCCACAGGTCATTCACCACGCATCCGGCGGCGCGCATCGTCACCGCGCCGATCCAGAACAGCGCCATCAGCCGGACCATCGCGGCGGGATCGGCGGCGGCAAGCGGGATCACCCACCAGCCCGGAAGCAGCAGCAGCCACCAGCCGATCGGCCGGTCGAATCTTGCGATCAGCAGGTAGGGATGCGCCGCGGCCGGCAGCAGCCGCCACCAGTCCGGAAGGCTGATATCCGTATGCTGTGTCCGGCTGTCGCGGGGATCTTTGATTCGTGCTGGTGACATGGGCGTCAGTCATACCGCAGTTCCGCAGGCCGGTACAGGCACCGGTTGGCTGCAGGTGACCGCTTGCAAAGCTGATCCCAGCGGCATACATGTGGCAGATGAACGCAGCCGACACCAAGGCGAGGCTCTATGTCGAGGATGACCTCGCCGAGGGCCGGACGCTCCATCCCTCGCCGGACCAGCAGCATTATCTTGTCAATGTGATGCGTCTTGGCGATGGGGACGCGGTGGCCCTGTTCAACGGGCGCGACGGCGAATGGCGCGCGATCCTGCAGCGCGAGGGCAAGCGCGGCTGCTCCCTTGCCCCTGAGGCCCAGACACGGCAGCAGCATGCGAGCCCCGACCTGTGGCTTGTCTTTGCGCCGGTGAAGAAGGCGCGCCTCGATTTCATCGCGCAGAAAGCATCCGAAATGGGGTGCAGCCGGATCTGGCCGGTGCGGACGGATTATTGCCAGGTATCGCGGGTGAATGACGACCGGATGCTGGCCAATGCCATTGAGGCCGCCGAGCAGACAGAAAGGCTGGATATCGCCGAGATCATGCCGTTTTCGGTGCTGTTTGACGCACTGTCAGCCTGTGGTGACGACCGGACAATCATCTTTTGTGACGAGGCCAGCGCCGGTGATCCGGATGCCAATGCCATTGCCCGCCTTGCTGATGCCGGCCCCATCAGCAGGGCCGCCGTCGTGATCGGGCCGGAGGGCGGGTTTTCGCCTGCCGAACGAAGCCGGATCGACGGCCTGCAAAACAGTTTGAAACTTTCCCTTGGCCCGCGCATATTGCGCGCCGACACGGCCGCGATCGCCGCGCTGACCTGCTACCAGTCTGTTTGTGGAGACTGGACATGACGGCATGCCGCGCCAACATGATCCGTGCCGGAGCCGGGAACGGCAATGCAACAGCAGGTTGCCTGATGCGACCTGAAAGACGGAACCTCTCTCATGCATGACACGCAACAGGACCCGGTCGATGTCGGCCAGATGATTGCCTGGATTGCCGACGGGGAAACCCCCGACGGCCAGCAGAAAATCGGCACAGAGCATGAGAAATTCCTGTTCCACCGCCAGACGCTTGCCCCGGTCGCCTATGAGGGCGAGGCGGGCATCGGTGTCCTGCTGGAACGGTTGCTGACTGATCTTGGCCCGGGGGCCGAGCCGATCATGGAAAACGGCAACATCATCGGCATTGTCGATGCTGATGGTGGTGCTGTGACGCTGGAGCCGGGAGGCCAGCTGGAGCTGTCAGGTGCGCCGCTTGACGACATTCACCAGACCTGCAGCGAGACCGGACGGCACCTGCGGCATATGCTGGCCGCAGCCAAACCGCTCGATATCGGGATGATGGGCCTTGGCTATCATCCGGTTGCAAGGCGTGAAGACATCAGCTTCATGCCGAAAGGGCGCTACCGGATCATGAGCCGTCACATGCCGAAGGTCGGCACGCTCGGCCTTGATATGATGCTGCGTACCTGCACGGTGCAGGTGAACCTCGACTTCGCGGACGAGGCCGACATGCGCCAGAAGTTCCGTACCTCGCTCGCACTGCAGCCGGTGGCGACGGCGCTGTTTGCAAACTCGCCCTTCAAGGATGGCAAGCCCTCCGGCTTCCTGTCGACGCGGGCGCATGCCTGGACGGATACCGACGCCGCGCGAAGCGGCGTTCCGGCTTGCGTGTTCGACCCATATTTCGGCTATGAACAGTGGATCGACTATATCCTCGATGTGCCGATGTATTTCCTCCATCGCGGCGATGACTATATCGATGTTGCCGGGCAGTCCTTTCGCGATTTCATGGATGGCATGCTCCCCGGGTTCGAGGGCCAGCTGCCGTCTATGGCCGATTTTCAGGACCACATCACAACGGCCTTTCCGGAAGTCCGCCTGAAGCGGTTCCTTGAAATGCGCGGAGCGGATGGTGGTGCCTGGGGCAATATCTGCGCGCTTCCTGCCTTCTGGACGGGTTTGCTTTACGACGCCGAAGCTCTCGCCGCAGCGACCAAACTTGCCGAGGGGCTGACGGCTAACGACGTCATGGAAGCAAGGCTGTCCGTGTCACGTGACGGCCTTCGCGGCCAGCTTGGCGGGCGCGACATCCACAAGCTCGCTGAAGAGTTGGTGAAGCTGTCGTCAGACGGGTTGCGGCGGCGCGCCCGGATCGATGACGGCGGCAATGACGAGACCGGATATCTGGCACCGCTTCGCGAGGTCGTCTCCAGCGGCGAGACACCGGCGGACCGGCTTTTGCGCCTCTATGACACCTCGTGGGGCGGCGACCTGCAGCAGATTTTCAACGCCGAGCAATATCAATGATCACCCGGCGCGGCGTCACGGTGGGCTGCCTGCCCGACGCCTGGCCGGACCTGACCAGCGCAGGATAGCGTTCATGCCCGTGTTGCTGTTCATTGTCGGGATCAATTTTGTCGGCGTCGGCGCGCTGATCCCGGTGCTGCCGCTGACGGTGATCGAAAGTGGCTATCCGGCCAGCGTGATGACGCTTCTTCTGGCCTCCTATGCCTTTGCCATGTTCATCGGCAATCCGGTTCTCGGACGGCTGTCGGATCATTTCGGCAGGCGGCTGATGCTGTTCGGCTCGCTGGCTGTCGGCGCGGCAGCGCATGCATGGTTCGCCTTTTCCGGCGATATTGTCACCATGTTCATCGCGCGGATCGTGGCCGGCTTCGCCGCCGGCAATACCGGCGTGATCCAGGCGATGATCGCCGACCGCACCGCGCCCGAGAAACGCGCCCAGTATATGGGTTTCCTGGGGGCGGCTATTGGCATCGGCTTTGTCGCCGGACCGGCGCTTGGCGGCCTTCTCAGCGAGGTCGGGGACGGGCCGGTGCATCAGGCGCCATTCCTTTTGGCGGCAGGTTTCTCGTTCCTCGCGCTGCTGATGACCGTCAGGCTGAAGGCGCCTGAAGGCGGCCGCTTGCCGAGCCACTCGGCTGAAGCAGGTGTCTATCAGCGGGTGCGCGCGCTTCTGGCCTCGCCTCTGGCGCCCTATGCGCTGGTCTCGCTGGCGCTGAACCTGTCCTTCGCCCAGGTCGAGGCCTCGTTTGTGCTCGTCCTGCGCGACTATCTCGATTACGGCCCGCGGGAAACCGGATGGCTGTTTGCCTATGTCGGTGTCTGCATCATTCTGGTTCAGGCATTCCTGATCCGCCGCATCGTCGGCCGTTTCGGCGAGGTCAGCACGGTGCGCACCGGCGGCATCTTCCTGATGCTGGCTCAGGCGCTGACCGTGCTGCTGGTTCTGGGAATGCTGCCGGCAAGCGGCACCCCGCTGGTCCAGACCCTGTTCGTGACGACGGGCATCTGTTTCGGCTACGCCATCGCGACGCCGGCGATCAGCAGCGCTGCCAGCCGGCTTGCCGGGGCCAGCAGCATGGGCGGGGCCCTTGGCATGATCCAGGGATTCGGCTCTCTCGGACAGGTCGCCGGTCTTGTGCTCGCCGGCCCGCTCTATGACCTCGGCGGCTCTCAATATCCGTTCGGCTTCGGCGCCGCCGTGACGCTTGTGATGCTGGCGCTGGTGCCGTCCCTGACGCGGCCGTCGACAGACGGGGAGGCGGGCTAGGCCGCCTCGGTTCCGCCGACGGTAATGCCGCCCATCTTCACGGTCGGCTGGCCAACGCCCGCCGGCACACTCTGCCCGGCCTTGCCACAGGTGCCGACACCGCTGTCCAGCGCCATGTCATTGCCGATCATGCTGATCTTTGTCATGGCGTCGGGACCGTTGCCGATCAGTGTCGCGCCCTTCACCGGCGCGCCGATCTTGCCATTCTCGACCAGATAGGCCTCGGAGGCCGCAAAGACGAATTTGCCGGATGTGATATCGACCTGCCCGCCGCCGAAATTGACGGCATAGATGCCCTTTTTCATCGACGCGACGATTTCCTGCGGGTCATGTTCGCCATTTTCCATGAAGGTGTTGGTCATGCGCGGCATCGGCGCGTGCTCATAGGACTGGCGCCGTCCGTTGCCGGTCGGGTCCACACCCATGAGGCGCGCATTCTGGCGGTCCTGCATGTAGCCGCACAGCACGCCATCCTCGATCAGCACATTGCGGCGCGACTGCGTGCCCTCGTCATCAATGGTGATGGAACCGCGGCGGTCCTCGATGGTGCCGTCATCGACAACGGTGACGCCCTTGGACGCGACCTGTTCGCCGACCCGGCCGCTGAAGGCCGAAGTGCCCTTGCGGTTGAAGTCGCCCTCAAGCCCGTGGCCCACCGCCTCGTGCAGCATCACGCCCGGCCAGCCGGACCCAAGCACGATTTCCATCTCGCCTGCGGGAGCCGGCACCGACCCGAGGTTCACCGTAGCGATACGGAGCGCCTCGCGCACCTGGGCCTGCCAGATTTCGGGCTGCATGTAGGCATCGAACATCACCCGCCCGCCGGCGCCGGACGAGCCGGATTCCATGCGGCCGTCCTGTGAGACGACGACAGACACATTCAGCCGTACCAGCGGCCTGATGTCGGCGGCGCGGTGGCCGTCGGCGCGGATGATCTGCACCGCCTGCCAGCTGCCCGAGACCGAGGCGCTGACCTGCACCACCCGCGGGTCGGCAGCGCGCGCATAGGCGTCGATTTCCTGAAGCAGACCGACCTTGTCTTCAAAGGCGATTCCGACAAGCGGGTTGCCGTCTGTGTAGAGCGGCATGTTGCTGGCCGATACCGGCGGCTGTGCGGCAACGCCCGAGTAACCGCGGGTGACGGCCGACACACTGTCCGCGGCGCGTTGCAGGGCGGCCTCGGTCAACTCGCCGGCATGCGCATAGCCATGCGCCTCGCCGGCAATGGCGCGAAGTCCGAATCCGCTGGACTGGTCGTAGCTGGCGCTCTTCAGCCGCCCGTCGTCAATCATCAGCATTTCGGAATGCCGCATTTCCAGAAACAGCTCGCCATCATCGGCATCGACAAGGGCGTTGCGGACAATGGCCTCGGCCGAATCGCGGTCGAGCGCGCCGCTGCGGAAGAAGATGTCATCGGTGGTCTGGAGATGGTCCATATCGTCCTTTTCCCGGCGCTGGTGGTGCCTTTTCTGGATGAATCGCTGACGTTGAGAATGGGGCGCTGCGGTCCCGATTTCAAGCGCCAAGGCGGTCATTTGCGTGGCGCCGGGGCCACTTGCCGCGGGCTGGTGAAAATAAGGCGGGAATTTTTTTGAATTTGTAGCGACAGGCTGCCGCACAGGGCTTTCAAATTCCGGCGAATCGGTCTAATAACAGCACAGTTCGGGGAAACCCGAAGGTGCCGTGCGCAACGCAGCCCGAAACTGTCGTTGCGCTTACTTCTGGGGGAGATATCCATGGCATTCATGGTCACCGCTTTTCGTGAGGTGATTTCACGTGTGCTGGCGCCGGTTGCACTGGTCGCCGCTACTGTTCTGTTTTTCGCCGGCAACGCCTATGCCGCTCAGCCGCTGCCCTGGCAGCTCGGCCTGCAGCCGCCTGCCGGATCGATCGCCGAAATGGCGGACGACCTTCACAACCTGTTGCTGGTGGTCATCACGCTGATCTCGCTGTTCGTGCTGGCGCTGCTGGTTTATGTCGGCGTGCGGTTCCGCGCCTCGGCCAATCCGGTGCCGTCAAAGACATCGCACAACACCGTGATCGAGATCCTGTGGACCGTCATCCCCGTGCTGATCCTTGTCGGCATCGCGGTGCCGTCCTTCCGGCTTCTCTACTATCTGGACAAGACGGCTGACACCGACATGGTGATCAAGGTGACGGGCAACCAGTGGTACTGGAACTACGAATATCCGGACGAGGGGATCGCCTTCGACAGCTATATGATCGACGAGGCCGACCTCGAGGAAGGCCAGATCAGGCTGCTGTCGGTGGACAACCCGATGGTCGTTCCCGAGAACACCCGCATCAAGCTGGTCATCACCGGCAACGATGTGATGCATTCCTACTTCGTGCCGTCGCTTGCCGTTCAGGTTTATGCGTTCATCGGTCGCACCAACGAGGTGTGGATCGACGTGCCCGAGGGTGAGAAGACTTATTACGGGCAATGCAACCAGATCTGCGGCGTGAACCACGCCTACATGCCGATCGAGGTGCGCGCCCTTCCCGAGGCGGAATACAAGGCCTGGCTCGAGTCCGCCCGCGAGGAATTTGCCATGAACGATACGGTGCCGCAGGTCGCGCCGGACGCCGGAACCGGGGAGAAGATCCTCCTCGCGTCCGCCAACTAGATTGTTAGCGTAGAGGAAACAAAAATGAGTGCTCAAGCCCACGCTGATCATGGTGCACCGACCAGCTTCGTGCGCCGCTGGCTTTACTCCACGAACCATAAGGACATCGGCACGATGTACCTTGTGTTCGCCATTCTCGCGGCCTTCATCGGTGGCGGTCTGTCGATCTACATGCGTATGGAGCTGATGGAGCCCGGCGTCCAGTATATGGAAGACGGCCATGTCTGGAACGTGTTCACCACGGCCCATGGCCTGATCATGGTCTTCTTCGTGGTGATGCCCGGCCTGATCGGCGGCTTCGGAAACTGGTTTGTTCCGATCATGATCGGCGCGCCCGACATGGCATTTCCGCGCATGAACAACATTTCGTTCTGGCTGCTGCCACCTTCCTTTATCCTGCTGCTGCTTTCGGCTGTGATGGATGGCGGTGCCGGCGTCGGCTGGACAATCTATCCGCCGCTGTCCTCATCAGCGGGAACGCCCGGCATGTCGATGGATCTTGCGATCTTCTCGCTTCACCTTGCGGGTGTCTCGTCGATCCTTGGCGCGGCGAACTTCATCACCACGATCTTCAACATGCGCACGCCCGGCATGACCCTCCACAAGATGCCGCTGTTCGTATGGGCGATGCTCGTGACAGCGTTCCTGCTGCTGCTGGCTGTGCCGGTTCTTGCCGGTGCGATCACCATGCTGCTGACGGACCGCAACTTCGGCACCACCTTCTTCATTCCTGAAGGCGGCGGTGACCCGATCCTGTTCCTGCACCTCTTCTGGTTCTTTGGCCATCCCGAGGTGTACATCATGATCCTGCCCGCCTTCGGCATTGTCAGCCATATCATCTCGACCTTCTCGAAGAAGCCGGTCTTCGGCTATCTCGGCATGGCCTACGCGATGGTGGCGATCGGCGTCATCGGCTTCATCGTCTGGGCGCACCACATGTACACAGTGGGCCTCAGTGTCGATACCCGCGCCTACTTCACCGCGGCGACGATGGTGATCGCGGTTCCGACAGGCGTGAAAATCTTCTCCTGGATCGCGACAATGTGGGGTGGCTCGATCACCTTCCGCGTTCCGATGCTCTGGGCGATCGGTTTCATCTTCCTGTTCACCGTCGGCGGCGTGACCGGCGTGGTGCTGTCGAATGCCGGCCTCGATGTCGTGCTTCACAACACCTACTACGTCATCGCGCACTTCCATTATGTGCTGTCGCTCGGCGCCGTGTTCGGTCTGTTTGCCGGCTTCTACTACTGGTTCTCGAAGATGACCGGCTACGAATATTCCGAAGGCCTTGGCAAGCTGCATTTCTGGGTGACCTTCGTGGGCGTGAACCTGACCTTCTTCCCGATGCACTTCCTCGGGCTGGCTGGCATGCCGCGTCGCTATATCGACTATCCTGACGCCTTTGCCGGCTGGAACATGGTCGCCTCGATCGGCTCCTACGTCGGTGCAGCGGGTGCCATCCTGTTCCTTGTCATCATCGCCGAGGCCTTCATCGCGAAGCGCCGCGCCGAGGACAATCCGTATGGTGAGGGAGCAACCACCCTTGAGTGGCAGGTATCTTCGCCGCCGCCGTACCACACCTTCGACGACCTTCCGAAGGTGAAATAAGGCAGAAGGCGGCGCTGTGAGTTTCCATATGCGCCGCCGGACTGGGAGACGATGACAGTTTCATCCAACCAACAGGCAACTGACCCGACCGACGTGCTTTACGGCCCGTCGGTTGGTGATTTCTGGCAGCTTCTGAAGCCACGGGTGATGAGCCTCGTGATCTTCACGGGCTTTGCCGGAATGTTTGTGGCGCCGGGTGGCATGCACCCGATGCTGTTCTGCATCTCGCTGTTTGCGATTGCGGCAGGTGCCGGCGCGTCTGGCGCGATCAACCAGTGGTATGACCGCGACATTGACGCGGTGATGGCGCGCACGCGCCTGCGGCCGGTTCCTTCCGGCGCGGTGCAGCCTGCCGAGGCGCTCAGCTTCGGTGTCATCGTATCGGTATTGTCGGTGCTTCTTCTGGGGCTTGCCTCGAACTGGCTGGCCGCCGGGCTTCTTGCCTTCACTATCTTCTTCTACGGTGCGGTCTACACCGTCTGGCTGAAGCGCAGCACGCCGCAGAACATCGTCATTGGCGGTGCCGCCGGCGCGTTGCCGCCGGTGATCGGCTGGGCCGCGGTGACCGGCAGCCTGTCGGTCGAGCCGCTGCTGCTTTTCGCCATCATCTTCATGTGGACGCCGCCGCATTTCTGGGCGCTGGCACTGTTCCGGAACGAGGACTATACCCGCGCCGGCGTGCCAATGATGCCTGTCGTGGCCGGTGAGTTCGAGACGCGCCGCCAGATTCTGATCTACGCGTTGCTGCTCGCACCGCTCGCGGTGGCGCCGTCGCTGATCGGCATGGCCGGCATGGGTTATGGCATTTTGTCCGCCGCACTCGGCATCAATTTCGTACGCCTGTCCTGGGTGCTGTACCGCCGGCCGGATGACGCTGCAGCCAAGCGCCTTTTCGCCTTTTCCATCCTCTATCTCTTCCTGCTGTTCCTCGGGCTTGTCGTCGACAAGCTGGTGGCGATCAGCGGGCTTATTGTGGGGCTGTGATGACAGAACGTGCGCAGCCGAAAACAGCTGAAGAGATGATCCGTATGCGACGCGGCCTCAACAAGGTGATCCTTGGTGCCATCGCCGGGCTCGCCGTGCTGTTCTTCGTGCTGACCATCGTCCGGATGGGAGGCGCCGGATGAGCGCGCCGGCAGTCACACCCTCGGTCGCACCGGCAGGCAGCAACCGCCGCCTGTTGATGATTCTGGCGCTTGTCGTCAGCGGCATGGTGGGACTGGCCTACGCATCGGTGCCGCTCTACCAGCTGTTCTGCCAGGTCACCGGATATGGCGGGACCACGCAGGTTGCCGAGAACACGGGCGAGACCGTGATCCTCGACCATCCGGTCAAGGTCAGGTTCGATGCGAATGTCAGCCCGGCGCTGAACTGGCGGTTCGAGGCCGTCGACGCGCCGCTGACGCTGAATCCGGGTGAGGAAGTTGTGATCAACTACCGCGCCACCAATCTTGGCGATGCGCCCTCGACCGGCACCTCGACCTACAATGTCACGCCGGTCAAGGCCGGCCCCCATTTCATGAAGATCGACTGTTTCTGCTTTATCGAGCAGACGCTGCAGCCCGGTGAATCCGTGCTGATGCCGGTCCGCTTCTTTATCGACCCTGAAATCGTCACCGACAGCAACGCAAGCGATGTCGGCGAGATTATTCTGTCCTATACGTTCTTTCCGGCGCTTGGCGGCGGGGCGGACGGTAACACTTGATCGCGGGAGAGGTGGTTTCGCGCTGACGCGAGACCAGATTGAGAGGAGACAATCATGAGCGGTGCAAACAAACACCCTTACCACCTTGTAGAGCCGAGCCCATGGCCGGCAGTCGGATCGGCGGCGGCCTTCGTCGCGGTGATCGGCGGCGTGATGTTCATGCACGAGGTCGAGTACGGTGTCGCCGTGCTCTGTGGTGGCATGGCGCTGGTTCTGGCAACCATGTTCATGTGGTGGCGTGACATCATTCGCGAGGCCGAATACCAGGGGCATCACACACCGATCGTGCAGATCGGCATGCGCTACGGCATGATGCTGTTCATCGCGTCCGAAGTGATGTTCTTCGTGGCCTTCTTCTGGGCGT
>WTIL01000060.1:10854-14488 GCA_011522725.1 Rhodospirillaceae bacterium | reverse complement strand
CATAAAGAGTTTTAAGTTCCGCCTCGGTCACTGGCTTGTCCGAAAAGAACTTGTGAGACCTTGCCTCGGTCAGGATCTGCTTAACCATTTCAGGATTTGACATGTAGATAATGTTCCTTATTTCAACTAGTTAAAACGAACAGTTTTCAGTCGCCATGTATTTGGGTTGCAAGGGTCATGCGGCAGCTTCGCGTCTTTGTGCCAGGTGAAATATGACCACCATTATGCCGCCTATCGCGGCTCCCAAATACAGCATTTCGTATCTTGTCATCAGCAGGATGGCTAGTGCGAGGCGCACGGCGATCTCAGCAGGATGCAGTTTGTGACGATCGAAACCTGAAAGCGCGCTCGACAATAGGTAAAGTGCCAATACAAGGCGCGCTAGGACAAGTGCGAGGGCGCCGGCATCGACTGAGCCGTCATAGCCGGCGAGATATGTAACCGAACCGCTGGCGGATGCTCCCGCATCGATCACTGCGTCATCGATTAAAAGAAGCTCAGGATAGAAGGCGAAAACAAACGGTATAACAAACATCACAATGCCTGATTTGACCGCAGAGAAGGCTGTGCTCATTGGCTCAGCCTTTGTAATGCTGGAGGCGGCGAAAGCTGCCAGCGCTACTGGCGGAGTTATTGCCGAGGCGACGGCGAAATAGAAAATGAACATATGTGCTGTGAAGGTAGCTATCCCCAACCCAGCAAGTACAGGGCCTAGAAGAAGTGCGACGTTAATGTAGGCGGGCACAGCTGGCATCCCCATGCCAAGGATAATCGCCATTAACATTGTTAGCATTAGAGCCAGCAACTGGAACGTGGCCGACCCCTGTTGGCCAAGGCTCAGCGACTGCAACCAACCTAGAACATCCAGCGATAAAAATGTTGGTAGGCCAGTAAACTGCAGACAGAAATCGATAATTGAGACTGCCAAGAACATCAGGTAGAGGGTTGAAATCAAAATGCCAGCGTTGGACAGCGCATCTACAACTTTCATTGGCCTGGCGCGAACCTCCGGATCAACGAATAGGAGACAAAGCAATAGCATCACTGCATACCAGCCTGCACTTCCGGCATCTCCGGCCGCATTGCGAAGCAGCTCCTGTATCCATGAGTAGCTAATCACTTGGCACCCTGTCTCAGTAATGATGCGCTCAGTACCAAGTAAACCAGCAAAAAGGCCACAGCCGACGGCTTCCTTTCGTGTGAGCAGCAGCATTAGAATTAAAAGAATGGGACCAAAAATCATAATCAGATTCAAAAGATCCTGACGGTCTAGCCGCATATCGTCAGTTAGTTTTCCAATGGCTTTAATGTTCTGTTTGCGTGCCTGAAATACCACTGAAAGAAATAAGCAGAAAAAGTATGCAAGCGCGGGAATTATGGCTGCGACGATAACATCGGAGTAGGGAACGCTCGTCAATGATGCGAGAACGAAAGCTGCCACTCCCATAACCGGTGGCATGATAGATCCACCGGAAGAAGCAGCCGCCTCAACGCCTCCTGAAAAGACTTTTGTGAAACCTCGCTTCAGCATCATTGGGATGGTTAGAACACCGGTAGAAAGAACGTTGACGATTGGACCGCCAGAAATAGTTCCAAACATCGCCGAGGAGACGACTGCGGCGTGAGCAGGTCCACCACGAAGATGCCTTGTCCAACGAAAAGCGAGCTTGATAAGAGAACGACCCCCAGCAGAGGTGCCAAAGAGCGAGCCAAGAACAAGATAGGGAAAGATGGTGTTAAGGATTATGTCCATGAAGCGCCCGAGAAGCCCAGATGAGTTATTGACCAGAATGTCATGAACCCTCGGCCGGCCGTCCGCTAGCATGCGCGGCTCGCCCGCAAGCTTCGTCATCAGATATTTGTTAATGTCTTCTGGACCGTGGAAGTACCAGACCAGCACGGTGCAGATTGTGTAAGCGGCTATTAGAATAGCAACAAGAACCAGTGGCAGGCCCCAGACCTTAATATTGTATCCTAGGAAAATGACAATCGCGAGACCCACAATCAGCACCAGCCAACCGCCTGTGGTGTTGACGCATTTGGGGTCATCGATGGTTGTTGGCGGTTTCATGCCAAGAAGCTCGGCCAGTTCGCGTTCGGCCTTGAGACTCTCTTCAATAAGCCTTGCACGATCTCCAGTAATTTGGTCGATAAGGCAAATAGCCTCTATCTCAACGACATAAGTAATTGAGATGGTTGCAGCCATCAGGACCAATGCAATATCCAAAAAAAGTCCAAATCGGCGTCGCCATAAAGACCTATCTACCCACGACCGCCACATCGAATGCTTCAAAGCGACAATCAACATCATCAAAGCGAAAAAGCCTGGATAGAACCATTCGAAGGGAAATTTCCGAAAGGTTGCGCCATTGAAGCCAAACAGGCTCTCGGCCAAATCATCGTAGCCAGGGATCCCTGGTGTCATGTTTATAAGTCCAATGATGACCATGGCCACAGTTAGCCAATAGACGATTTTCATGCCCGCGTCCTTTTGGACTATTGGTGCGGAGGAATCGCTATTCATTGGAGAGATACCCTTTTGACCAAAATGACACGCGCTGACATTACTGTCAGCGCGCTCTATTTGGATTGAGCTTTATTTTGCGCAGCCAGGAATTTCGTGGCCAGCTTCTTCCCATGCGGCCACTGCTCCTGGGTGGTATTTCAATGGGTTAAGTCCACACATGTCGGTTAGCGCAATATCGGTTTCACCATGCCAAGAATTCAGCATAAACGGCGCCTTTGCATGATAGACCTCCTTTAGCCCATCCAAGAAAGCCTTAGTGAGTGCTTTGGCTGTATCGAAGTCCATCGAAGCGTTAACGATTTCGCCACCGACCGTGCCCGGGCAGCGGAAATTGTCATCCTCTGACTTCACAGTGACACCACTCGACCAGCCCATATCTGAAATAGGCAGTGTAACTGCAACTGTGCCTGGGCGTTTGGTGAATTTTCCAAAAGCTTCGCCCTCAAAAGCTGCTTTTGGCATAGACCACATTGTCATGTCACCTGACGCCATCGCTGCTGTCATGCGTCCGTCTGGAAAGCTGACAGGCAATACAAACGCATTTGCTGAACCATCTTGAATGGTTTTCACTGCTTGACCCCAGTTAACCTGGATTCCGGTGTAGTCTTTCTTCTCTTCTAATCCAGTAACAAGCCGAACAAGATCACGAGCGTTGGTTAGTGCGGCGCCGCGCGGTGGGCCATTGAAGATACGTGCTCCCTTGATGCCCTCATAACCGGGGAAGTTCGAACTGTCGTAAGCGTACAGTGATTGGCATGCGATCCGGTAAGTGTACAGCACCCGAAGGTTGCTGGTTAGTTCTGCACCTTTTTCTTTGCCAACCTTGGCATATGGGCCGACAGCGCGTGACATAAGGAAAGGAAGAACGAATGGTGCTGCTGCAATGTCTGACTTGCCTTCAGCAACATTTTGCACGGAGTTGGTGAGTGTCTGTCCGGTTGTGACCTGGATATCAGCAACATTATATTTTGCCGCCACCTCAGAAAGTGAAATAACAGAGACACCAGGTGCGCTCCCGGGTGAGGCGGTTTCTGCGGTCAAGTTGACTTGAGCGTTTGCAGCTGTTCCTAGACCAAGAGCGATAACAGCGCTGATTATCGTGGTAAG
>WTIL01000060.1:1443-10754 GCA_011522725.1 Rhodospirillaceae bacterium | reverse complement strand
TGGCTGGACGCGGCCGAGATCGGGCGGATTTCCGCCATCGGCCGCGAGACCTTCACCAAAGAAATGTTCCCGGAGTTCCTCTAGGGACGTCTAGCGCCACTTCACCGAACATCCCATCGACGGGAACTGTTCGGCCGGGCCTTTGCCGGTGGCCGCGATCTGGCGCATGGCATTCAGCAGCTCCGGCGTGCGGCCGTCGGCATCGCCCATCTTCGCATCATCGATGCGGCCGCGATATTGCAACTCGCCGGCCGCGTTCAGCCCGAAGAAATCCGGTGTGCAGACAGCGCCCCAGGCGCGCGCCACGTCCTGGGTCTCGTCGACCAGATAGGGAAAGCCGAAACCGTGCCTGGCGGCGAACTGCATCATCTTGTCGGGGCTGTCGTCGGTGTAGGTGGCGTAGTCATTGGACATGATCGCGACCGTGTTGACGCCCTCTTCCTTCAGCACCGCCGCGTCGGCCACCAGCCTGTCGATCACCGCCACCACATAGGGGCAATGGTTGCAGATGAAGGCGACAAGAAGGCCCTTTTCGCCCATCAGCCCGTCGAGGCTGCAGGACAGGCCGATCGGGTCGCTGAGGGTGAAGGCGGGGGCTTTCCAGCCGAAATCGCACAAGGGAGTGTCTGGCGGCATGTCGGTCTCCGGGGGCGGGTCGTTACGACGGACAGCATCAACCCGGGCGTGCCGCGATGCAAGCCCCGCGGCCAGCCGGCATTATTGGCGAGGCGGTGACTAGAAGGTGACGGCCTTGCCGGTGGCGGCGGATTGCTGCGCCGCCTGTCCCATGCGCACCGCCCAGATGCCGTCTTCAAGGCTGACCTCAACGCTGCCCCTGCCGCGGACCACATCGAGGAACCGCTGGTGCTGGTAAAAGGTCGAGCCGTTATGGTCGCCGGCATCAAGGATCGCGGCGTCGATCGGCACCTGATGCACAACCGGGTTGCAGGGATGGCGCCGGCTCTCGACCAGCAGCGGAACGGGCCGCGCCGCTTCGGGGCCGGACCAGAACCGCGCCGGTCCGGGGATTTTCACCTCGAGCTTGCCCTGTGCGCCGACGGCATGGACCATCTCCTGATATTCCGATCCCTCGGCGAACATCGACAGCTCCAGCATGCCGCGCGCGCCGCTGGCAAAATCGACGATGACATAGCCGCTGTCCCAGATGTCGGAGGCCCTGCCGTCATAGACCTCGTCGAGATGGTTCACTTCCTGTCCGGCGCTGGCCATCACCCGCACCGGATCGGATTTCAGGATCAGCCGCATGAGGTCGAAGAAATGGCAGCATTTCTCGACAAAGGTTCCGCCGGAATTGGCGTTGAAACGGTTCCAGTTGCCGACTTTCTCGAGGAACGGATAACGGTGCTCGACAATGCTGAGCATGCGGATGCCGCCGGTGACATCATCGGCCATCTCGAGGAATTTCTGCATTGGCGGCATATAGCGATATTCCATCGCCACCCAGACCGGCGCGCCGTAGTCCTTGCGGAACGACTCGATCATGGCAAGGTCGGCCGGGTCGGTGAAAAGCGGCTTTTCGACAAGGACCGGCAAGGTTGCCTTGGCAGCGATTTCCGCCAGCTGGCCGGCGTGGCAATGGTTCGGGCTGGCGATCAGCAGGCAGTCGAGCGGCCGGTGCGCCAGCAGCGCATCGAGACTGTCGACGATCACCGCGCCCGGTGCCAGCGCCAGCGCGGCGGCGGCCATCTCGGGATCGGGCTCGAGGATCGCGCCGACCGCCGCGTCATCCATCAATGCGATGTTGCGGATATGCTCGCGCCCCATCATGCCGCAGCCGACAATGCCGTAAGTTGTGGTCATCTGCTCGTACTTCCTGTCAGTCGCGCTATCTTTGCCGTGCCACGAAACGGGCCGCCGCCGGGTCGTACCATGTGCGGGAATATTCTGCCCATGCGCCGTCCTGCGACCAGCCGTTCCTCTCGACATATCCGGCAGGCGTGCCGGATGGCAACGGAAATTCACCGATGGTCCATGCTGGCACCGGTGCCACCGAAACACGGTCCTCGGTACGGGTGATCCACAGGCCGAGTTCCTCGCTGTAGAATTTATAGAGGGAATCGGAGATCCGCTCCCTCGGCAGTTCCGGCGCGACTGCCGCATCCAGCCAGATCTCCTCCAGCGCTACGGGCACATTGTCGAGAAAGCGCAGCCGGCGGAACCTGTGCGCCTGCCCGTCCGGCGCGAACGGACGGATGTCGGCGGCCGGTTTCAGCGTCCTTACCGAGAGAAGCCTTGCCGTGGGAAGGCCGCCGCCGTCCGGGCGCTCCAGCCTGAACATGGTGTAGATGGCGGCCGAACGGTCCGTCTGCCTGATGTAGTTGCCCGACCCCTGGCGCCGTTCGAGGCAGCCCATCTCGGTCAGCCGCGCCAGCGCCTTGCGAAGCGTGCCGACAGATACGCCATGGGCGTCGGCCATCTCCCGCTCCGGCGGCAGGCGGTGTCCGTCAGCCAGGATTCCGGCATCGATCTGCCGCGAAACCAGCTCGGCGATTCGCAGGTAGACCGGCAGCGCGCCGGTTGCCGGAATGTCTGCCAGAGGAGATGTATCCTTTGATTCCATGTTAAATTGATACACCATTGATTAATGGCGCGATAGCTGCTTGAGTTAGGTCCTGTCACGCATGCCTGCCGCAGCGAGAACCGGCACCAGCGTGAACGGGCCAGGGGGTTTCAATGAGCGTTGTTCCGGTTACATCTCCCGATCTTGATGCCGCCGAGGTCAGTTTCTTCTCGGCGCTATGTTCGGATGACTTCCGCCATCTTGGCGTGCCAGAGGGTGATTTGCGGTCGAGCTGGGACCATTGTTCGGAAATTGTGAAACGCTCCGAGGCGCACGGGTTTCGCAACATCCTGTGCCCGTCCTCCTATCAGGTCGGGCAGGACACGCTGAGCTTTGTCGCCGGCTGTGCGCCGATCACCTCGAAGATGAACCTGCTCGCGGCGGTGCGCTGCGGCGAAATGCAACCGATCATGCTGGCGCGCACGGTGGCCACCCTCGACCACATGCTGGAAGGCCGGCTGACGATCAACATCATCAGTTCCGATTTCCCCGGTCAGAAGGAAGACAGCGCCTACCGCTACCAGCGCTCGCGCGAGGTGGTCGAGATCCTGAAACAGGCCTGGACGCAGGACGAGATCAATTACGAGGGCGAGATCTATAATTTCAGCGGGCTGACGACGGAGCCCGCGAGGCCCTATCAGCAGAATGGCGGCCCGCTCCTGTATTTCGGCGGCTACTCGCCGGCGGCGGTCGAGCTGTGCGCGCAGCATTGCGATGTCTATCTGATGTGGCCCGAGACCCGCGAGGAACTGGCGGCGCGGATGGTGACGGTCAACGAGCGCGCCGCGGCGCATGGCCGGACGCTGGATTACGGTCTGCGGGTCCATATGGTTGTGCGCGAGACCGAGGCCGAGGCGCGTGAATATGCGGCCGAGCTCGTCTCCAGGCTCGATGACGAGGCGGGACGCGAGATCAGGGAGCGTGCCCTCGACAGCACATCGCTTGGTGTCGCCAAGCAGGCGCGCAACCGCGAGCTGGCCGACATGGACGGCTTTATCGAGCCGCGCCTGTGGACCGGCGTCGGGCGCGCCCGTTCAGGATGCGGGGCGGCGCTTGTCGGTTCCGCCGACCAGATCCTGTCGGAAATCGAGGCCTATCAGAAAATGGGCATGCGCAGCTTCATCTTTTCCGGCTATCCGCATCTGGAAGAATGCGATTATATCGGCAAGCTGGTGCTTCCGGAGTTGAAGACCTGCTCGTTGCCGCATGAATATGGCCGGGTGCCGGCGGCCACCCCGGCCACACCGCTTGGCGTTGGAGACAGACACTGATGGAACGTATCAACCTTGCCGATGACCTGAGCTTCTCGCGCATCGTCTATGGCATGTGGCGGCTCGGCGATGATGCCGATACCTCGCCGGCGCATGTCCAGGCAAAGATCGAATCATGCCTCGAGCAGGGCATCACCACGATGGACCAGGCCGACATCTATGGCGGTTACGAGGCCGAGGAAATTCTCGGCAACGCCTTCAGGGCGGCGCCGCATCTGAAGGACAAGGTCGAGATCGTCACCAAATGCAACATCGTGGCACCGGTCGGACGCCACGCGGCGGCACGGGTGAAATATTACGACACCGGTGCGGCGCACATCACACAGTCCGTCGAGGACAGCCTGCGGCTGATGCAGATCGAGCGCATCGACATGCTGCTGATGCACCGGCAGGACCCGTTGATGGACCATGACGAGACCGGCGCGGCGCTGGACGGGCTGGTGGCATCCGGCAAGGTGCGCCAGGTCGGTGTCTCGAACTTCCGCCCGTGGGACATGGACCTTCTGCAATCGGCGATGAACACGCGCCTCTCGACCAACCAGATCGAGATCAGCGTGCTGGAAAACGCGCCCTTCACCAATGGCGATATCGCCTATCTTCAGCAGCACCGGATTCCGCCGATGGCCTGGTCGCCGCTGGCAGGCGGGGCGCTGTTCGCGCCCGGCAACAGCGCCCTTCACGACACGCTCGCCGGCATCGCGGCGCGGCATGATGCCGATGTGGCGACGCTTGCGGTGGCATGGCTGCTGGCTCATCCGGCGCGGATCATGCCGGTCATGGGAACGAACAATCTCGACCGGATCGCAAGGATCGGCGATGCCGCCGGACTGCATGTCGACCGCGAGACCTGGTTCGAGATCTACACCGCGGCCATTGGCGCCGAGGTGCCATAACAGGCATTACCGGGCCAGCTCCGCCACAGCAGACCAGAAATTTCCGGCGGCGTCCGGCTGCCGGTTTCCATCTCCTTTTTGCCGAAATTCACCGATCGGGGTGCCGGATAGGCTCGTGCGGAAAGGCATATCGGTGAAGGTGCTGCGCGATTCTCTTTACCCGTTCCGCGAAGGCTCGATACCCAAGGTTCGAAACCCTGTCGAAGGATGGGATTTCACAAAAAATTGTGTCGCGAATTCAGTCATATAACCGTGGAATCATTTCCTTCAATTTTTTTGATATTTTTTGCTGATTTGGTGCCGCGAATCCTTCTATGATCGGCAACCAGCGACATCCGCTACACATCTGTTTTTGGGAGGAACGAATGATTTTCGCTAAGAAAATTCTTGGTGCCGCAGCCGCAGCCGCTGTTGCATCGTTCGGTTATGCTGGCGCCGCCAGCGCCGATGTCTGTGATACGCCGTCAAAGCTCGGCGAGCTCGGCAAGTTCGAGGGTGAGGTCATCACCATCGCCGGCTCCATGCAGGGCAAGGACGAAGAGAACCTGATGGCAACCGTCAGCTGCTTTGAAAAGGCAACTGGTGCTGTAATCAAATATTCCGGTTCGCGTGACTTTGCAGCTCTGATCGTGGCCGATCTGCGCTCGAACAACGCGCCGAACATCGCCATTTTCCCGCAGCCGGGTCTTGCAGGCGACATGGCCAAGGAAGGTCACCTGACCCCGCTTGGCGACGATCTTGCCAGCTGGATGACCAACAACTACGGCGCCGGTTCCTCGTGGGTCGCTCTCGGCACCTATGCCGACTCGGCGGGCAAGAGCCACTTCTACGGCTTCCCGTTCAAAAAGGACCTGAAGTCGCTTGTCTGGTACCTGCCCGAGCAGTTCGAGGATAACGGCTACGAGATTCCCCAGAGCATGGAAGAGCTGATCGCGCTTTCCGACCAGATGGTCGCGGACGGCAACACCCCGTGGTGCATCGGCGTGGAGTCGGGCAATGCCACCGGCTGGACCGCCACCGACTGGATGGAAGACCTGATGCTCCGCACCGCATCGCCCGAGAAGTACGACCAGTGGGTTTCGAACGAGCTTCCGTTCAACAGCCCGGAAGTGCTGAACGCGATGGAGGTCTATGGCCAGTTCTCGCGCAATGACGATTATGTCGCCGGCGGTTCCGCTGCTGTGGCAACCACCTTCTTCGGTGACGCGCCGAAGGGCCTGTTCTCGTCGCCGCCGAAGTGCATGATGCACCGTCAGGCATCCTTCATTCCGGCCTTCTTCCCGGAAAAGGGCAAAGAGGTCGAGGACGGCATTGCCGACTTCTTCTACTTCCCGCCTTACGAGTCGGCCAATCTCGGCAACCCGGTTCTTGGTGCAGGCACGATCTACACCATGACCAAGGATTCGCCGGCCACCCGCGCGTTCTTCCAGTACCTGACCGAGGCTTCCGCCCATGAGGTATGGATGTCGCAGGGCCAGTTCCTGACCGCGCACAAGGGTGCTGACCCTTCGGCCTACTCTTCGCCGGCGCTTCGCAAGCAGGGTCAAATCCTCGTGAATGCGACGACCTTCCGGTTTGACGCTTCCGACCTGATGCCCGGTGCCATCGGCGCTGGCGCCTTCTGGAGCGAGATGACCGCCTTCGCCAACGGCCAGGATGCCAAAACCACCGCCGACAACATCCAGGCGGCATGGGACGCCATCAAGTAAGTTTCGGCTTGCTTGACGAACATGGAAGAGCACGGATCCATCTCCGTGCTCTTCTCTTTCCGGGATCATGTGTGACACCCGGTCATAGCGGTTCCCGTTCGTCGGTTTCGATATGCGCTCTATTCACAACGTAATCGCCGGCAACAGCCTGGCCATATTGCTGACGGTCGTCTGCGTGCTGCCGATCACGGCGCTTCTCGCCTTTTCGGCAACGGCGCCGCTGGACGATGCGACCGCTTCGCTGGGCCTGTGGCTTCACGACAAGTATGAATGGACATTCCCGCGTTTCGACACCGAGGAACGTTTTGCCAAAATCGGCTTTGCGATCCGTGCCGTGGTGATCGCGGTCGGCATTTCATTTCTTTATTTCTGGATTACCAACTGGCTCAATCTCGGGCTGGCGCGGATCCGGTCGCGCAATGCGCCGGGGCCGGAATCACTGATCATCGAGGCCATCCAGCCCTGGATTTTCGTCGGTCCGACGCTGGTGCTGCTGCTGCTGTTCCTGCTGGTGCCGGCCTTCCTCACGCTCAGCCTGTCCTTTCAGGAGGCTAGCGGCGAACTCACGACGCGCAATTACGCGTTCCTGTGGGATCCCGCGGCGCTCGGATATTCGCAGTTCAGGCTGGCAATGCGCAACAGCCTGATGTGGCTGGTGCTGGTGCCGTCGGCCTGTATCTCGCTCGGCCTGCTGATTGCGGTGCTTGCGGATTCGGTGCGGTGGGGCGTCATTGCGAAGACCTTTATCTTCGTGCCGCTGGCCATCTCCTTCGTCGGCGCGGCGGTGATCTGGCGGAATATTTTCGCCGGTGGCGGCATCGAGCCCCTGATGACGATGAACGGCGCGACACCCTCCTATCAGATCGGCTTGCTGAAGGCGCTGCTGGGGCACGGGGCCGAATATAACGAGCCTCTCTACAATCTGAAATTCTGGGGGAATTTCTTCCTGATGTGGATTCTTGTCTGGGTGCAGACGGGATTTGCCATGGTGATCTTCTCGGCGGCGCTGCGTGGCGTGCCGCAAGACACCATCGAAGCCGCCACGATCGACGGCGCCAACCCGTTCCAGATGTTCTTCCGGGTAAAGCTGCCGCAGATTTACTCGACCGTGGTGGTGGTCTGGACCACGCTCGTCATTCTTGTCCTCAAGGTTTTCGACATTCCCTACGCGCTGTCGGCGAATGACGATGACAAGCTGCTGCTGGCGACGATGATGGAAAATGCCCGCAACAACTGGTCCATCGGCGGCGACAATGTCGACAATCTGTTCGCCGCCATCGCGATCATGCTGATGCTGACGGTCATTCCGAACATGGTCTTCAACGCCTGGCGCATCCGGCGCGAGCAGAAGGGGTTCAACTGATGATCGGCCGTACGCTTCGCCATGTTGTTCTCGGACTGATCGTCTTTATCTGGGTCGTCCCGTTCGTGGCGCTGGTCACAACCTCGCTGCGCTCCGAACTCGCGTCACAGACCTCAGGTTTCTGGACATCCTATTCGCCGACCGAGCTCGGCCACCGTTTCAGCACCAACGACAAGGGCGGGACGGCCGAGGTCACCAAGCTCACCGGCAACATCTTCGAACGGCTGAACAAGGACGAGCAGTCCTTCCCGATTTCCGGCGAGGTGCGCTCGATCCTGTTCAAGGGCCGGGTGCCGGATCCTGAAAAGCCCGGCAAGACCAAGCTGATCCGCAAGCTGGTGCCGCCCGGCGAGGAGATGGAGGTCCGCAAGGGCGCCTTCGTGTTCGAGTCGAATGGCGACTTCACCTGGACATTCGCCGAGCCGACCGTGCCGAAGCCGAAGAATCTCGAGGCCATCATTGATCAGGACCCGGTGTTCGGAAGCGAGGCCTATGTCGAGGTGCTGTTCGAGAACAAGAATGTGCCGAACGCACTGATATCCTCGTTCATCGTGACAATACCGGCGACCATTATTCCGATTACCATCGCCGCCTTTGCCGCTTATGCCTTCGCCTGGATGAGGTTCCCCGGGCGAGACTGGTTGTTTGTGATCGTGGTGTCGCTGATGGTGGTGCCGACACAGCTTGCCTTCCTTCCCATCTTGCAGGGTTTCAGCGGGATTGCGTCATGGGCGGCTGCGCTGAAGGCCATGCTCACGGATTGCGAGGCGACGCAGAGCTGCGCCTACCCGTCAAAGACCTTCGCCAGCCTGTGGATCACGCACACGGCGTTCGGACTGCCGCTGGCGATCTATCTTCTCCGCAATTATATCGTCGGCCTGCCGCGCGAATTGCTGGAGAGCGCGCGGATCGACGGCGCCAACCATATCCAGATCTTCATCCGGCTGATCGTACCGCTGTCGGTGCCGGCGCTGGCCAGCTTCAGCATCTTCCAGTTCCTGTGGGTGTGGAACGATCTGATCGTGGCGCTCTATATCGGGCCGAACGAGGGGACCGATCTGGTCTTCCCGATCAGGCTGGAAAAGCAGCTTGGAACCTTCAAGGACCAGCTTCATCTGCTGAATGCCTCCGCGGTTATTTCCATGATCGTGCCGGTCATCGTGTTCCTTGCCATGCAGCGCTATTTCATCCGTGGGCTGCTCGCCGGTTCAGTGAAGGGGGGCTAGGTGTGTCCAGTCTGAAATGGTGGGAAACCGCCGTGATCTATCAGATCTATCCTCGGTCGTTCCAGGATTCCAACGGCGACGGCATCGGTGATCTGCCGGGCATCACCTCGCGCCTGTCCTACATCGCCGACCTTGGTGTCGATGCGATCTGGATCAGCCCGTTTTTCGCCTCGCCGCAAAAGGATTTCGGCTATGACGTGTCCGACTATTGCGCGATCAATCCGGAATACGGAACGCTGGACGATTTCGATGCGCTGATCGAACGTGT
>WTIL01000060.1:0-1343 GCA_011522725.1 Rhodospirillaceae bacterium | reverse complement strand
AGCCAGCCGAACCTGAACCATGCCAACCCGGCGGTGCGCGAGGCGATGATGGATGTCGCACGTTTCTGGTTCGACCGTGGTGTTGACGGTTTCCGGCTTGATGCGGTGCACACCATCAACGGCGACAGCGCGCCCTATCGCGACAACCCGCCGAACCCTGAATTCGAGGTGGGTCCGCTGCCGCAGGACCAGCAACCCTTTTTCCGCCAGCTGCACGACGCGGCGCAGCTGAACCAGCCCTCCATCCAGCTTTTCAGCGAGGCGATCCGCGAGGTCGCCGACGGCTATGATGACAGGTTCCTGATGGGTGAATGTGACGGCGACAACGACGATGCGGTCAAGGTCAGCTCGACCTTCACCATGCCCGGCAGGCTTCATGCCACCTATAATTTCGATCTGCTGGAATGGGCCGGCCTGAGCGTCGAGGAAATGAAGGACGCGATTTCCGGCGCCATCGCCGCGTTCAATGACAGCGGCCGCTTGTCTTTTGCTTTTTCCAATCACGATGTGCCGCGTTCGGCGACGCGCCAGCTTGCGGCGCTCGGCCTGTCCCCCGATCAGGGGGATGCGATGCAACTCCTGCTGCTGAAGCTGGAGGCTTGCCTGATCGGGTCGAGCTGCGTGTATCAGGGTGAGGAACTCGGTTTCGAGGATGTTCGCGACATTCCTCTTGAGGCGATGCAGGATCCCTGGGGCATCGAGTTTGCCCCGACCTTTCCGGGTCGCGATACCTGCCGAACACCGATGGTGTGGCGCCAGTCGGAGCCGAATGGCGGGTTTTCCATCGGCAACCAGACATGGCTACCGATCAGTGACCAGCATATGAAACGCGCCGCGCTCGACGAAGCATCACGCAGCGGCTCGATCTATGCCGAATTCGCCGCATTCCTGAAATGGCGCAAGGCACAGCCTGCCATGATGGAGTCAAACCGTATGTCGGAGCTGTCGGGCGGACCGCGGCAGATTGTGTTTGATCGCGAGTCGGACAGTCAGACCCTTCGCTGCTGTTTTGACTTCGACACGCTGACAGCATCATTCGAGGAGATCTAGATGGCCCAGGTCGAACTGAGGAATGTCAACAAGGCCTTTGGCAAGACCGAAGTCATTCGCAGTGTTGATCTCGAAATCAACAAGGGTGAGTTCGTGGTCTTCGTCGGTCCTTCGGGATGCGGCAAGTCCACCTTGCTCCGCCTGATCGCAGGCCTTGAGTCGCTCAGCAGCGGCGAAATCGTGATTGCCGATCGCGCTGTCATGGACCTGCCGCCGTCAAAACGCGGCATTGCCATGGTGTTCCAGTCCTATGCGCTGTATCCGCATATGTCGGTGTTCCACAATATGGCCTT
>WTIL01000003.1 GCA_011522725.1 Rhodospirillaceae bacterium | reverse complement strand
TGTCCACACGACCAACGGCCTGGCTTTCTCGCCGGACGGGGACGTGATGTATTTCGCCGACACCAACCGGGATGTGCAGACAGTCTGGGCCTGTGACTATGATCCCGATACCGGCACACCGACCGCGCAACGGGTGTTCTTTCATAGCGGAGAAGTCGCCGGACGGCCGGACGGGGCCACGATTGATGTTGATGGCTGCTACTGGTTTGCCGGTGTGGGTGGATGGCAGATTGTTCGTGTGACGCCGGCGGGGATGGTCGACCGGATCATAGAGATGCCGGTGGAGAAGCCCAGCAAGGTCATGTTTGGCGGCGCCGGTCTCGACACGCTCTATGTCACATCGATCGCCGAAGGGATCAGCGATACGGCAGCGCAGCCAGAGGCCGGCAGCCTGTTTGCGATCACCGGCACCGGCACACAGGGCCTTCCGCAGGCGCGTTTCGCCGGGTGAAGCCGGCCGGTGTTTCGTGCTAGTTTAAGGGATGGGTATGCGTCGGCGAGACGCCGACATGCAAGGACAGGAAAGATGACAAAGGACAGGTTCGAAAAGCTCCAGGACATGCTGGATACCGAGTTCGAGGAAACGCTCGATGACCTCATCGAAGTGGAATTCAACGAACCGATCCTGTCCGAAGAGGTGCGCGCGCTTTACAAGAAGCAGCATCCCAAGGGTCTGGACGGGCGCATCTACTATCCGAACCTGCTGCGCCTTCAGGCAGAGATGATCAAGCTCCAGGACTGGGTTGTGGCGACCAACGCCAAGGTGCTGATCCTGTGCGAGGGACGCGACAGCGCCGGCAAGGGCGGCGTGATCAAGCGCATCACGCAGCGGCTCGACCCGCGGGTGGCTCGCGCCGTGGCGCTGCCGAAACCGTCCGACCGGGAAATGTCGCAATGGTATTTCCAACGCTATGTACCGCACCTTCCCGCCGGCGGTGAGATGGTGCTCTTTGACAGGTCCTGGTACAACCGTGCCGGGGTCGAGCGTGTCATGGGGTTCGCCACCGAAGACGAGGTTGAACAGTTTTTTCAGGATGTGACCGAGTTCGAGAGGATGCTGGTGCGCTCCGGCATTATCCTGCTGAAATACTGGTTCTCGATCACCGACGAGGAACAGCAGTTGCGCTTCCTGATGCGGATTCACGACCCGATGAAGCAGTGGAAGCTGTCACCGATGGATCTCGAGGCCCGTGTTCGCTGGGAACAATATACCAAAGCGAAGGAAGAGATGTTCGAGCGCACCTCGATCGAGGAAGCGCCCTGGTACATCGTCGAAGGCAACGACAAGAAGCGCGAGAGGCTGAACTGCATGGAGCATATCCTCTCGAAAATTCCGTATCGCGATATCCCGCACGAAACGATCAGCCTTCCGGAACGCGTGTTTGATCCCGATTACGAACGCCGCACGCTTCCCGACGAGCTTTACGTTCCGAAGATTTACTGACCCGCAAATTGCGTTCCGCCGGTCACGCGGCGGAATCAGCTGGCGATCGCAAGCCCCTCTGCCTCATGCCGCCTGGCCGCAAGATCAGCCTTCAGAGCGCCTGCCGGATCGCGGGTCTGCAAGGGCGCATCTCCGGCGATGGCATACGATCCCGTGTAGAGATGACAACGGATGCCCGCCGCGATGGCGGCCGACTGGCTGGCGACTGTGTCCTCGATGGCGAGGGCGTCATGCGACGCGATGCCGAGGCGCGACAGCGCCAGCTCGTAACAAGCGCCATCCGGCTTTTCCCGGACCACATCTTCCTTGCTGGTAATCACGGCGAAGTCCGACATGTCGATATGGCCGGACAGCGCCTCGCGGATCATGGCGATGGTGCGCGGCGTGGTGGTGGTGACAAACCCGATGCGAAGGCCGGCGGCACGGGCTGCTGTCAGGGTCTCGACAATACCCGGGCGTGGTGCGATGCCGCCTGCAAGGCTTGCTGCAAAGGCATCCTGTTTTGTTTCGTGAATGCGCCTGATTTCCATCGTGGACAGCGCGTCGCTGCCAAGCTGTCGCAGCCGGTTCTGGCCGCCCGGGGTGGCAAGGTGCCGGCAATAGGTGGCGATGTTCCAGTGCCAGTCGACACCATGCGCGACAAAGGCGGTGTTATAGGCCCGCCGCTGCAGCTCCGATGTTTCTGCCAGTACACCGATGGATCCGAGAAGTAGTGCCTTCATGACCGCCTCCTGAGTGTTTCCTTGATCAGAGCGGATATGAGGGTTGGCTGCCCGCTCGGCCAGAGGCGTGACGGCAAAACAGTTTTGCGAAAGATGCCGTGGCCACCATCCGGGACAGGGCGTCAGGACGGGGTTTCGATGGCCACCGAAGTCGACATGGCCTCGCGCTCAAAGGCAAGCACGCAGACGCCGGAGAAACGGCTCTGCTTGAAGATGAAGGCCTGGTTGATGTCTTCGAGAAGGGTTGGAAGTTCCTTTTCGAAATGGGCCATCGCCGCCACATCCTCGAACCGCACATTGACGGCAAGCTCCCCTTCCTTGCCGATTGTCACATGAAGGCCGTGGAAATCGAATATGGTGATGCGGCCTTTCAGCAGGTCGCACAGGCTCTGCGCCGCGATCTTGGCTTCGGATACAGAGGCAAATTTGAGCTGAAGCTGGGTCGAGAACATCTTTCCTACTCCAGCTTTCCGAGAAGATCGTCCAGTCCGCCGCCTTGCGGTGCGAGGCTCTGGTCGCTTCCCCTGTAGGTCTCGGGCGCAAGGCCAAGTTCGGTGCGAAGGTCGGTGCCGTCGCGGGTCAGGTGCCAGCCATTATCGCCGGATTGAATGATCCCGTCCCGTTCAAGAATGCCGATCATTTCGGGGAGGGCTGTGCCACGGGCGCAGAAATCGAGGAATCCGGTCAATTCGTCAAGCGTGCCTTTAGGCGCGAACTGACGGAACTTTCCAAGCATGGTTGCCACGCGCGAGGCGGTGAGATTGCTTTGCTCTACCATCAGCTGGATCTGCGCCGCTGCATTGGTTGCCAGCTTTCGCATCATGCGGATCTGGTCTTCGTCAAGGCTGCGCGGCGCGGAATCGATCGCGCACAGTGTTCCGAGAACCACACCATCAGAGGTGTTCAGCGGAAATCCGGCATAAGACCGGCAGTTCAGAGGTGGCTTGGTCAGTGGGGTATTGGCAAAACGTGGGTCCTTGCCTGCATCGGGAACAAGTACCGGTTCCGGTGACAGCAAGGCATACTGGCAGAATGTCATAGTCTGCGGCACGCCAAGAAGCGGGTCGAAATTCTCTCCGACACTGCTGATCGTATACTGGCAGACCCCATCAAGAAGGTTCAGCATTGCCTTCTCAGATCCGGTGATCAGCTTGGCTGTTTCAGTGAAAATCTCGAACTGGGCGCTGACATCCCTTCCAATCAGCCCGGTTTCGTTGACCCTTGCGGCGCGAAGGCCCTCATTCTGCGGGACCGGCGCAGGTGTCACCTTGGCCGAAGTGGCAATGGCGAG
>WTIL01000113.1:1860-15152 GCA_011522725.1 Rhodospirillaceae bacterium | reverse complement strand
GCATTTCGGCGCGTCCGAAGGCCGCCTCGATGGCGGCGTATCTTGTCTTTGATACCGCCCACATTTCAGTGAACATCGCCTCGCCATCGGCCGTCAGCCTGACCACGCGCTGGCGCCTGTCACGTGCGGGAACTTTCTCGATCAGGCCGCGCCCCTCGAGAGTCTTGATGATACGCGTCAGTGACGGCGCGAGGATCACGCAGCGATGTGCCAGGGTGGTCGTGTCCAGCTCGGTTCCGCCTGCCAGCGCGCGGATGACCCGCCATTGCGTCAGGGTCATGCCGCCGGCCGCGACATGATCGCGGAACTGCGCCGTTACCGCCTCTCGGGCGCGAAGCAGGGCAATGGTCAGCGAATCATCATAACGCGGGGCGTCAGCCACCGGATACGTCCTTTGCCTTCAGGAAGGCGTGCAGGCTGTTGAAGCGCTTCTCGGCAAAGCGCGCATCGATTTCCATGATTTCCAGTGACAGCGCGAACGGTGTTTCGCCGATCCGGGGACGAAGCCAGTCCTCGGCTGCGCTGTAGAGCGTTTCGGTCACCTCGGCGCGGGTGGCCTCGTCGCGCCCCTGTCCCATGCGGACCGTCATGTCGATAAAGGCGATCTCCGGCTCGCCGCTGGCGACGGCGCAGACATCGACCCGCGTGCCTCGCACCCTGATGCCGCCAAGCGGAAACACGCCGCTGTCCCGCATCACATCGCGCATCAGATCGCAAAAGGCCTGCAGGTCCAGCTCCGGCTCGAGATTGGCCGAATATTCAAAGCTCAGATGTGCCATGTTCCCGTCCTGAAGGCCCCGGTGGTTGACAGCTGCCCTTAATTACTTAACATGTGAATTAAATCAGGATCGGCTGAAAAGTCAATCCGCCGCCAACCGACATCAGACCGAATATGTGGGGCCCCATGTCATTCACCGAAAACCTCGGCAAGGCCGAAACGTTGCTCGCCCGTTACGATGGTGCGCCGATCCTCAATCATATTGGTGGCGAGGATCGTGCCGCTGCATCCGGCGCCACTTTCGAGACGATCTCGCCGATCGATTTGTCGGTGATCGGCACCGCGGCAAGGGGGGATGCGACCGATATCGACGCTGCCGCCAAGGCGGCGCATGACGCCTTTCCGGCCTGGCGGGACATGGATGGTGCCAAGCGCCGTGCGATCCTGCACAAGATTGCCGACGGCATTGTCGCGCGGGCCGAAGAAATCGCCCTTCTGGAATGTGTGGATACCGGCCAGGCGCTGCGTTTCATGTCCAAGGCGGCGTTGCGCGGGGCCGAGAATTTCCGGTTCTTCGCCGACAAGGCGCCCTATGCCCGTGACGGGCAGAGCCTGTTCGCCAACAACCAGATGAATGTCACCTCACGTCGCCCGATCGGACCGGTCGGTGTGATCACGCCGTGGAACACGCCTTTCATGCTGTCGACATGGAAGATCGCGCCGGCGCTGGCTGCCGGATGCACGGTGGTTCACAAGCCGGCAGAACTTTCGCCGGTGACGGCGCGCATCCTGATGGAGATCGCGGCCGAGGCCGGCTTGCCGCCCGGCGTCTGGAACCTCGTGAACGGGCTTGGCGAGGAAGCCGGCCGCGCCCTGACCGAACATCCGATGATCAAGGCCATCGCCTTTGTCGGCGAGAGCGCCACCGGCAAGCTGATCATGAAGCAGGGGGCGGACACGCTGAAGCGCGTGCATTTCGAACTTGGCGGCAAGAACCCGGTGGTGGTCTTTGCCGATGCCGACCTCGAGCGCGCCGCCGATGCCGCCGCCTTCATGATCTATTCGCTGAATGGCGAGCGCTGCACCTCGTCGAGCCGTGTCCTCGTCGAGGTGTCGGTGCATGATGATTTCACCGCCATCCTTGCCGACAAGGCGAAACGGCTGAAGATCGGCCATCCGCTGGATCCCGACACGGTGGTCGGGCCGCTGATCCATCCCGAGCACGAGGCCAAGGTGCTGTCCTATTTCGATATCGCGCGCGACGAGGGCGTGACCATCGCGGCGGGCGGTGAAAAGGTTACGGCGGGTGATTTCGGTGCGGGGTGCTATGTGGCGCCGACCTTGTTCACCGGCGCGCGCCAGTCGATGCGCATCGCGCAGGAGGAAATCTTCGGCCCGGTGCTGACGGCCATTCCTTTTGCCGACGAGGAAGAAGCGCTGTCGCTTGCCAATGACGTGGCTTACGGCCTCGCGGGGTATCTGTGGACGGGCGATGTCACGCGGGCCATGCGTTTCAGCGACAACATGGATGCCGGCATGATCTGGGTGAATTCCGAGAATGTGCGGCACCTGCCGACACCCTTTGGCGGCACCAAGGAATCCGGCATCGGACGGGACGGCGGCGACTGGTCGTTCGATTTTTACATGGAAACGCGTAATGTCGCCTTTGCCACCGCGCCGCGCGCGGTACCGAAACTCGGGCTCTAGGACAGGACGATGCCAGTACCAGCCTTCAATCTCTACCCGCCATTTTCGATTGTGCGGGTCTCGCACACCGAACTCGTGGTCCGCGACCTCGCCGCCAGCCGCGCCTTCTATGTCGACACGCTCGGCCTTCAGGTGACGTTCGAGGATTCCGGGATGATCTGCCTTCGGGCGATGGAAGAGCGCGGCCATCACTGCCTCATCCTCCGCAAGGGCGACGATCCGGTCAGCCGTTATCTCGCTTTCCGGGTGTTCTCGGAAGAGGACCTCGACAAGGCGGAAGCCCATTTCGCCGGGCAGGGCCGTGAGACAAGCTGGGTCGAGAGACCGTTCCAGGGGCGCACGCTTCGGGTTCTGGACCCGCACGGCATTCCGCTGGAATTCTATTTCGAGATGGAGCGCCTCGCGACCATCCACCAGAAATACGCGCTCTATCGCGGGGTAAAGCCGCTGCGGATCGATCATTTCAACTGTTTCTCGCCGCATGTCGACGACAGTGTCGCCTTCTATAACGACATTGGCTTCCGCACCACCGAATATACCGAGGACAAGGACACCGGACGGCTGTGGGCGGCCTGGATGCACCGCAAGGGCGGCGTTCACGACATCGCCTTTACCAACGGCACCGGTCCGCGGTTGCACCATATCGCCTTCTGGGTTCCGACCCCGATGAACATCATCGATCTTCTCGATCTGATGGCAACGACCGGCTATGTCGACAATATCGAGCGTGGCCCGGGCCGACATGGCATCGCGAATGCCTTTTTCCTCTATATCCTCGACCCTGACGGGCACCGCACGGAAATCTACTGTTCGGACTATCAGACCGTCGATCCGGACCATGAACCCATCCACTGGGACCTCAAGGACCCGCAGCGCCAGACCCTGTGGGGCGCGCCGGCGCCGCGCTCCTGGTTCGAGCATGGCACCCTGTTCGACGGGACAGAGCCGCGCGAGTCCGAACTCAAGGCACAGCCCATTATCGCCCCCTGAAGCCATTGGCGACCCAACATGTTCCGGAGTGACAAATGCCCAGCCTGATCAGCTTTCTTCACAACAACGCGGCGCGCTTCGGCCGGCTCGACGGCGAGACGGTGACCGACCTGACCGCCAGCTTTGACGGCCGTTTCGCCAGCCTCAGCGATGCGGCGAACGCCGGAGCGCTGGCAGAATTGTATGCGGCCGACGGCGCCTCTGTCGCCCTTGCCGATGTCACGCTGACGGCCCCTTTGCCGTCCCCCGGCAAGATCATTTGCGTCGGGGTGAATTTTCCGGACCGGAACGCCGAATACAAGGACGGCCAGAGCGCGCCGGCCAACCCGTCGCTGTTTATCCGGTTTCCGGGAAGTTTCGTCGGCCATGGCGATGATCTGCGACGTCCGCCTGAATCCGAACAGCTGGATTATGAAGGCGAAATCGCCATCGTGATCGGTGCTGGTGGCCGCCGAATTGAGGCGGCGAACGCATGGGACCATATCGCCGCGGTGACGCTGTGCAATGAAGGCACCATCCGCGACTGGGTCCGCCATGCGAAATTCAATGTCACCCAGGGCAAGAATTTCGAGAAGTCGGCGGCGATGGGACCCGGCCTGCTGGCCTTCACAGGGCCCGACATGCTCGCCGACATCGAGCTGACGACGCGGGTCAATGGCGAGATCCGCCAGCAGGACCGCACCAGCCGCATGATTTTCTCCTTCACCGACATCATCGCCTATGTCTCGACCTTCACCCCGCTGAAGCCGGGCGATGTGCTGGTTTGCGGCACCCCGACCGGAGCCGGTGCGCGGTTCGACCCGCCGAAATGGCTGAAGCCGGGCGACATTGTCGAGATTTCGGCAGATGGCCTTGGTACACTTAGCAACGGTGTTCGTGACGAGGAGGTCTGAGCCATGCCGGTGATGAACGAGGATCAGGTATCGGCTGCCGGCGCCGCGCTGTTCGCCGCTGAACGCGACCGCAGCCAGACGCGGCTGATCTCGGCCGCGCATCCCGGCATGGATATGGATGATGCCTATGCGGTGCAGGCCGATTTCGTCGCCCGCAAGCTGGCGGCAGGCGGCAGTATCCGCGGCTGGAAGATCGGGCTGACATCCAAGGCGATGCAATATGCCCTGAACATCGACATTCCGGACAGCGGCGTTCTGTTCGCGGACATGTTCTTCGACCATGGCGGCACGGTTCCTGCCGGACGCTTCATCGAGCCCCGCATCGAGGCCGAGATTGCGTTCATCATGGACAGCGACCTTGCCGGTGCCGAAGTCGCCGGCGCCGATGTGGTCGCTGCCACCGGGTCCGTCGCGCCGGCGCTGGAAATTCTGGATACGCGCATTTTCCGCGCCGATCCGGAAACCGGCGCGCAGCGCGTCGTGTTCGATACCATTTCGGATAATGCCGCCAATGCCGGTGTGGTGCTGGGCGACAGCAGGCACGCCGTCGATGCCTTCGACCTGCGCTGGGTCGGGGCGATCACCGCCCGCAATGGCGAGGTCGAGGAGACCGGGCTCGGCGCCGGTGTGCTGAACGATCCGGTCGAGAGCATGGTCTGGCTGGTCCGGCGCCTCGCGCAGTATGGCGACGGGCTTCGCGCCGGCGACGTCGTTCTTTCGGGAAGTTTCATCCGGCCGATCGAGGCCCGTAACGGCGACAGCTTCCGTGCCGATTACGGCCCGTTCGGCGCCGTCCATATCGATTTCGCGTGACAGGAGACAGGACATGGCCGCACCGGTGAACCGGTTCAAGCAATCGCTGAAGGAAGGACGCCAGACCATCGGGTGCTGGCTGACCCAGGGAACGGCCATCGCCGCCGAGATCGCCGCCACGGCCGATTTCGACTGGCTGCTGATCGATACCGAACATTCACCGAACAATTTGCCATCGGTACTGGCACAGCTTCAGGCCATTGCCGGTTACGACGCCTCGGCGGCGGTTCGCCCGCATGTTGGCGAGACACATGTGATCAAGCAGATCCTCGATATGGGCTGCCAGACACTGATCGTGCCGATGGTCGAAAGCGGCGAGCAGGCCGAGATGCTGGTGCGCTCGATGCGCTATCCGCCGGCCGGCATTCGCGGGGTCGGCGGCGCCGGCGCGCGGGCGACCGGTTTTTCCAGCCATGCCGATTACCTGACCACGGCCGACCGCGAGATGTGCCTCGTCGTGCAGATCGAGACCCCTGCAGGTGTTGCCGCGCTGGACGACATTCTGGCGGTCGAGGGCGTGGATGCCGTCTTCATCGGCCCGTCCGACCTCAGCGCCAATTATGGCCATATCGGCAATCCGGGCGCGCCGGAAGTGGTCGAGGCGGTGCAGTCCTCGCTCGACAAGATCGCCGCCTCCGACAAGGCGTCGGGGATCATGGCGCTCGATCCGGCAGCGGCAAAATCCTATCTCGATCGCGGTGTCGATTTTGTCGCCGTGTCGATCGATGCGCGCACGCTGGCGCTCAGCCTCAGGGCCATTGCCGCCGATATGCGGAACCGCTGATCCGCGGCTAAATGATCTCCGATCTGGCAAAGCCCAGCCCGTGCGGCATTTCGCGCGCGGCCGGTGGCTTGCGTGCCGGGCAGGGGAATGCGACCTATCTGTTATAACCGGTACAGATGGGGAACATCGTGGAGATTGTCTGGTACAAGCGCGACCTTCGTGTCGAGGATCACGCGCCGCTTGCCAGGGCTGCGGCGAGCGGGGCCGTGATCCCTCTCTACATCCTCGAGCCTGAATTGTGGCGCCAGCCCGACATGTCGCGCCGCCATTACGAATTCCTTGGCGAGTGCCTGTCAGAACTTGATGCCGACCTTGTGGCGCTTGGACAGCCGCTGGTGCTGCGTGTCGGCGATGCGGTGGAAGTGCTCTCCGGCCTCTGCGCCGCGCATGGTGTGACCCGCATCCGCGTGCATCAGGAAACCTGGAACCACTGGACCTATGACCGCGACAGGCGGGTGCTGGCCTGGGCGCGTGCCGCCGGGATCGAGATTGTCGAGGACCTGCAGTTCGGCGTGCATCGCCGGCTTTCCACACGTCGCGGCTGGGCCGGCAAATGGGACCGGATGATGGAACAGCCTGTGGTTCCTGCGCCGGAGCGCCTTCATCCCGTTATCGTGGAAAGTGACGCGTGGCCTGATCCAGACCAGCTCGGCATGGCCGGGCAGGATGCCCCGCATCGCCAGCCGGGCGGACGGCGCGCCGGGCTGGAACGGCTGTCCAGTTTCTTCGACCATCGGGGCCGGTCCTATCGTTTCACCATGTCATCGCCGGTGACGGCGCCGGCCAGCTGCTCGCGCCTGTCGCCCTATCTGGCATTCGGCGTGCTGTCGATGCGCGAGGTCTGGCAGGAAACAGCGTGTCGCAAGGCAGCGCTCGCGGGATGCCCGCCGGCCGACCGGCGCGGCTGGTCGCAATCCATCCGCAGCCTTGAAAGCCGGCTTCACTGGCATTGCCATTTCATCCAGAAGATCGAGGATGAGCCCGCCGCCGAATTCCGCCCGTTCCATTCCGCCTATCGCCATCTCGAGAAGGAGCACGAAAGGGCAGACGCCTTTCTGAAGGCGTGGCAGCAGGGCCGGACCGGATATCCGCTGGTCGATGCCTGCATGCGCTCGCTCGCCGCGACGGGGTGGCTGACTTTTCGCATGCGCGCCATGGTGATGAGCTTCGCCGCCTATCACCTGTGGCTCGACTGGCGCGCGCCGGCGCTTCATCTGGCGCGGATGTTCACCGACTACGAGCCGGGGATCCATTACAGCCAGTGCCAGATGCAGTCCGGCATTACCGGCATCAACACCATCCGCATCTACAACCCGGTGAAGCAGTCGCAAGAACAGGATCCGGACGGACGTTTCATCCGGCAGTGGGTGCCCGAACTGGCCGACATGCCGCTGTCACTGATTCACACGCCCTGGGCCAAGCCAGAGGCCGCGCCGGGCTATCCGCCGCCGATCGTCGAGGAACGCGCCGCTCGCCGCGCCGCGGCCGACGCCATGTTCGCCATTCGCAAGTCGCGCGCCCATGCCAGCGAGGCCGCCACGGTTGTCGAACGGCATGGCAGCCGCAACACGCGTGGATTCGTGTCTGACAGGAACCCGCGGCGGAGGGTTTCCGCACGGGGACCGGCAAACGTCCGCGCAAATCAGTTGGAACTCGACCTCTGATGCCGATAGTGTGGGGCGATTGTCTGGAGACCCGCCATGCTTCCCTCGCAAGATGAATGCCGCCGCATGCTTGCCGGTCTTGTCGGTCCGGTGCGTGAGGCCGGGGCGCTGATCATGGAGATTCACGCGCGCGGTGTCGTCAGCCGTGACAAGCCGGACGGATCGCCGGTGACCGAGGCCGACGAGGCTGCGGAACGGGTCCTTCTCGCAGCGCTTGCCGATGTCGCGCCCGGGATCACCGTGATTTCCGAGGAAAATGCGGCCAGCCACGCGCTCAGCCCCCCGGCCTGCTTCTTTCTGGTTGATCCCGTCGACGGCACCAGGGAATTTCTTCGCCCCGACGGGAATGGGGCCTTTACCGTGAATATCGGTCTGGTGATCGAAGGCGCGCCGGTGATGGGGATTGTCCTCGCCCCGGCGCATGACCGGTTGTTCTGCGGGCTGGTTGGAGACGGTGCCAGTGAAATTGCGGCCGGGAAGGCCCGCGATATTGCTGTTCGTCCAGTGCCCGGGTCCGGTCCTGTCGCGGTGGCCAGCCGGTCGCACCGCGACGAAGAGACCGATCACTGGCTGGCGGCGCATGGCATTGCCGAAACAATCTCGACGGGTTCAAGCATGAAATTCTGCCTTGTCGCGGCCGGCGAGGCCGACGTCTACCCCCGTTTCGGGCCCACTATGGAATGGGACACGGCTGCGGGAGACGCCGTGCTTCGTGCTGCCGGTGGCCGCATGATCACCCCTGACGGGGCGCCGTATCTCTATGGCAAGCCGGATTACAGGAGCACCGCCTTCATCGCCTGCGGCGGCTTCATGCCTTCGAACTAGCCGCGCGCGATAAAGGGCATCTTGGTTGCCATCACTGTCATGAACTGGACATTCGCATCCAGCGGCAGCTCGGCCATATGCAGCACCGAGCTGGCAACATTCGACACATCCATCACCGCCTCGGCCCGGATCGATCCGTCCGCCTGCGGCACGCCGCGCGTCATCGGCTCGGCCATCTCGGTGAGCGCGTTGCCGATGTCGATCTGTCCGCAGGCGATGTCATAGGGACGTCCGTCCAGCGACAGGGTGCGGGTCAGGCCGGTGATGGCATGCTTTGTCGAGGTATAGGGCGTCGATCCGGGGCGCGGCACATGCGCCGAGATCGACCCGTTATTGATAATCCGCCCGCCCTGCGGCGACTGTTTGCGCATGATGGCAAAGGCGGCACGGGCGCACAGGAATGACCCGGTCAGGTTGATCCGGACGACGTCCAGCCAGTCCTCGACCGAAGTCTCGTCGATGGTGCGGGCCGGACTGCCGCGTCCGGCATTGTTGAACAGCACGTCGATCCGCCCCCATTCGTCATAGGCGCGCGCAAAGGCAGCCTCCACCTGATCCGGCTCGCCGACGTCACAGGTGAGGACAAGCGCGTTCTCGTGCCCGCCGGCCGTCGCCGCCAGCGTGTCCTCGTTGCGGCCGATCAGCCCGACCCGGTATCCGGCGTCGAGAAAGGCATATGCCGTCGCCGCGCCGATGCCGCGCCCGGCGCCCGTAATGATGATGGATTTAGCCATTGGTCACGTCCTTTTCTGCGAAAATCATAGATGCCGCCATGGGCGGCGTCCATAGCGAGGCCCGTGTCGTCCTTGCATCTGCAGCCGGTTTTTTCTACCTGTTGGGCAGACAACGGACACCAGGCCCGCCCAAACCCGACACAGGAACCTCGATTGGGAACCAGCACCGCATTTGTGATCCACCCCGACGTGCGCACCATGCCGCTGCCGCGCAGCGCCGACGCCATGCTGGCCGAGGCGGTGCAGCTTGTCGGCGCCATAGGGCTCGACGTCGTCCATGCCGAGTCGGTGGCGTTCTACAAGCCGCGCGCCAACACCTTTCTTGGCAGCGGCTATGTCGACCGGATCGCCGAACTGGCCGAAGAGGCCGATCACCCGCTGATTGTCGTCAATGCCGGTCTGAGCCCGGTACAGCAGCGTAACCTCGAGACGGGGACAGGCTGCAAGGTGATCGACCGGACCGCGCTGATCCTTGAAATCTTCGGGGCCCGCGCCCAGACCCATGCCGGCCGGCTTCAGGTCGAGCTTGCCGCGATGACATTCCAGCGCAGCCGTCTGGTGCGAAGCTGGACCCACCTCGAGCGGCAGCGCGGCGGCGGCGGCTTCCTCGGCGGCCCCGGCGAGCGGCAGATCGAACTCGACCGCCGGATGCTGATGGACCGGGTGGTCCGCATCAAGCGAGAGCTGAAGGATGTCGAGCGGACCCGGCACCTGCAGCGCGGCAACCGCTCCCGTGGCGAGGTGCCGACGGTGGCCCTGATCGGCTACACCAATGCCGGCAAATCAACGCTCTTCAACAGGCTGACCGGCGCTGGCGTGCTCAGCAAGGACATGCTGTTCGCCACGCTCGACCCGACCATGCGGGCCGTTACCCTGCCGTCGGGACGCCGGATCGTTCTGGCCGATACGGTCGGCTTCATCAGCCAGCTCCCGACCGAGCTTGTCGAGGCCTTCAAGAGCACGCTGGAGGAGGTCGTTCAGGCGGACCTGCTGCTCCATGTCCATGATGCGGCGTCGCCGCTTGTCGCCGAGGAAGCGGAAGATGTCCGCGCCGTGCTCGTCGATCTGGGGATTGACGAGGAGCAGCAGGATGAACGGCTGCTGTCGGTGATGAACAAGTCCGACCTTCTGGAGGGTCAAGATCCGGCCCGCGAGGCGCTTGGCAACCTGTTTGACGAAGGATGCTTCACCTCGGCACTCGATGGCGACGGGATAGATACGCTGCTTGCCGCGATTGACCGGCGGCTTGGCAAGGACCGGCGGACGGAAAATCTTGTTCTGGGGCCGGCGGACGGCGCGGCGCGGGCATGGTTGCACGAGCATGGCGAGGTCATCGCTAGCCGCATGGGGGAGGCCGGCGACGAGATGCTGGAAGTGGCGATGGACGCGGCCGACTGGGCCCGGTTCGGGGCCAGATGGCCGGCGCTGGCCGGCTAGCCGCAAAATCATCCGCCTGCGGCCTCAGGAAGCGTTTTCAAATCCTGAAAAAGCAGGCTAGGTTTCATCTTGTTTCGACGACAGCAGGTTTCCAGCAAGGACAGGACGGGGCGATGGAACGGACAGTGTTTCTGAATGGCGAATTCATGCCTGAGGGCGAGGCGACGGTGCCGATTTTCGACCGCGGCCTGCTGTTCGCTGATTCCGTCTATGAGGGCTTCGGCATCCTCGATTCCCAGATCGTCGATTACGAATATCACATGAACAGGCTCGGACGGTCGCTTGGCGAGCTGGACATGCCGTGGCCGATGGCGCGCGACGAGCTGCTTGTCGCGATGATGAAGCTGATCGAGATGAACAATGCCGTCGAGGGGTTCATGTATCTTCAGGTCACGCGCGGCTCGCGCGACCGAAGCTACCTCTATGACGACCAGTACGAGCCGACGGTCTTTGCCTTTACCCAGAAGGAAAAGTTCGCCGCCGACGCGCCGCCGCAGCCGGTCGCGCTGGCCACGACGCCGGACATCCGCTGGGCCCGCCGCGATATCAAGACCACCAACCTGCTGGGGCAGGTGATGGCCAAGCAGGCGGCGCATCTCGCCGGTGCCTACGAAGCGCTGATGATCGCGCCCGACGGCGACGTGACCGAGGCCGGATCCTCGAGCTTCTTCTTCATCAAGGACCGCGAGCTGTGGGTGCGCCCGGTCAGCAACGACATCCTGCACGGCATCACCCGCCAGACGATGCTGCGGGTGGCCGAACAGCATCAGTTGAAAATCCGCGAGGAGACCTACACGCTGGACCAGGCGCTCGCAGCCGACGAGGCCTTCATCACCGCGGCCTCGATCTATGTGCTGCCGGTGGGCAGGATCGATGACACCGAGATTGGCGATGGCGGCGTGGGGCCGGTCACGGCCTCGTTGCGAAGTGCCTATCTGGAACTGGCGCGCGCCGAATTTCCGAAAGTGCCGGAAACGGCCTGACAAGATGGCTGGAGGGGACATGGCTGTCGATCATATTCTTGCAGAGCTGAAGGCGCTGGCGGCGCGTCCGCTTGCCGAGGCGACGGCGCCGCCGAAGGGCCTGTATCACGCTCCCGAGATTCTGGCACGCGAACAGGAAAAGGTCTTTGCCAAAGGCTGGCTTTGTGCCGGCCGGGAGGACGAAATCCCCGCGCCCGGCGATTACATGACCTACGAGCTCGGTCCGCAGCCGGTGATTCTTGTCCGAGGCAAGGACGGCGCGGTGCGTGCGCATGCCAACACCTGCCGGCACCGGATGATGCGGCTGGTCGAAGGCCACGGCAACACCAGCCGTTTCACCTGTCCCTACCATGCCTGGACATATGGCATAGACGGGCGGCTTGCCGCCGCGCCGCATATGGAGCGGACAAACTGCTTTGACCGCGACAAGCTGGGTCTCGCCAGTGTCCGCTGCGAAATCTACCAGGGCTGGATCTATCTGACACTGGATAGTGATGCCCCGCCGGTGGCCGTCCAGCTGGCCTCGCTGACACCGGTGATCGAGCGTTACGGGCAGGAACATTACCGCACGATCTTTACCGAAGAGCATGTCTGGGACACGAACTGGAAATGCCTGACCGAGAATTTCATGGAGAGCTACCATCTTCCGGTGGCCCACCGCGAGACGGTCGGCGCGAACTTCACCGTCGCCGAGAATGAATTCGGCGAGGTGGGCGAGGACGAGGATTTCGCTTTCCAGTATTTCACCAAGACCGAAGGCGCGCCGGTCGGCCGGGCGCATCCTGCCAATGACCGGCTTGAAGGCGACTGGCGCCACACATCCGTGATGCCGACGGTGTTTCCCTCGCACATGTATGTGCTGGCCCCGGACCATCTTTGGTACCTGTCGCTGCAGCCGGACGGGGTGGGGCGCACCCGTATCCGCTATGGCGCGGCTCTCGCGCCCGAGGTGATCGACTCCGCCGATGACAGCCATGCGCTGATCGCCGAGAAGAAGGCTTTTCTGGACAAGGTGCAGGTCGAGGACAGGCATGTCGTCGAGGGCATCTTCCGGGGCGCCGGCTCGCCGCTCGCCACATCGGGGCCGCTCAGCTGGATGGAGCAGGAAAACCACCAGTTTGCCCGCTATCTGGCAAGGCGGCTTTGCGACTAGGACATGCGCCTATTCGCGCGGGCTGCTGTTTGCCGTGACGAGATAGACACCGGCGCTGCTCAGGCAGAAACCGATGATGCCGGCCAGGGTCAGCGGCTCGCCGAAACCGGCGGCCGCGATCACCGCCGTCACCGGCGGCACAAGGAACATCAGCGAGGAAACGGCCGCCATCGAATCGCGCTGGATCAGCATCATCAGAATGATATAGGCACCTGCCGACACCATGATCACCTGCCAGGCGAGTGCAAACAAGAAGGGCATCTGCCAGCTGACCTGCGGTGTTTCCACCGTGAGGCAGATCACCGCAAGAAACGCGCTTGCCGCCATGGTCTGGACCAGATTCCCCGTCAGCAGGTCGATCTTGTCGCCGATCCGCTTCTGCAGCAGGGTGCCGCCGGTCACAGCAACAAGCCCGCAGCAGACCGAGAACAGCCCCAGCGGCGGCATCCCGCCCCCCATCTTCGGCAGCAGCACGATGAACACGCCTGCTATTCCCGCCAGCAGACCTGCCGACTGGACCGGCCGCAGCCTCTCATTGAACAGGAAGATGGCAAGGACCGAGGCAAGTAGGGGCTGCATCGAGACGATCAG
>WTIL01000113.1:0-1760 GCA_011522725.1 Rhodospirillaceae bacterium | reverse complement strand
ACAAACACCAGCGGCAGGATGACCCGGAACAGCATGCTCTCAGGCCGGCCCGTGCCGCGATGCTGACTTCAGGCGCGAGGCAAGCCTGATGGCAATGGCGGCGCCAAACGCCTCATGCGTGGCGGCCGTCCAGTGTATGGGGTCGAGATCGGAGGAGGTGGCGTATTCGTTGCCGTCGACAAACCCGATTCCGGCCTCGGCACAGGCAGGCCCGAGGATGGCGGGCAGTTCCTGTGATGCCGCGCGGCCGCTGCGCCATTCATCATGGCGGATCCACTTCGGATCATCCGCCCGCGCACCCAGTTCCGGCGGACAGATCACGGTCAGCGCGGCCGGTTCCTTGCCATCCCAGCCGCCATGACCGGCGGGCGTCGCCTTGATGATGGCGGCAAGCTGCATCACGCCGGCGGCAATCGCGGCGGCATCGCGGCCGAACCGGACTTTCATGTCGTTTGTGCCAAGCATCAGGATGATGTGGTCAAGCGGCTGCTGCGACAGCAGGATGGCGGCAAGCGGCCCGGTGCCGTTCAGCAACGCCGGATCGCCGTTCGGGCTCTCCGCATCGTCGGTGCTGGTGGTACGGCCGGGAAGGCATTCCTCGACCAGCTCAACCGGCATGCCGCGCGCCGCCAGCTCACCTGCCATCACCACCGGCCAGCGGTTCTCATATCGCTGCCCCGAGCCGTCATCGAGATATCCCCAGCTGTTGGAATCGCCATAAACGAGAATGCGCACCGGAACTCCCTGCGGTTCGCTGTTGCCGATCCGGCAGAGTGCGTTGGATGCAGGCCCGACGCAAGTCTAATGGAGATCTAATGGAGCCCGCCGGCCCGCATGCCGGCAAACTTGCCGTATCTGCGGTGCTGCCAGAAGCGCAGAAGGATGAAGATGAGGAGCGGGATGGCAAGCTGCAGCATCGCCGCTACCCCGGCCATCTGGCGGCTGCCGCCGGACGCGAGCGCCACCGCCTCCAGCGTGACGGTTGTGATCCGTCCGCCGCCGGCGAACAGGCTCGGCAGGTACAGGGCGACGGACACCGACACGCCGACAAACAGCGCGGTTGTGATGGCGGGTGCCAGCATCGGCAGCGCCACCCGCAGATAGCGGCTGCCCGGCCCGGCGCCGAGGCTGGCGGCGACGGCAATATAGCGCCGGTCCATGGCGGCGGCGGCCGGGGCGATGATAAGGTAGGCAAACGGACAGATGAACAGGGCGTGGATCCACAGCATCGCCAGCCATGTGCCGTCCAGCCAGAACCAGACAAGAACCGCCTGAAGACCGAGAACAAGGCTGACCTGCGGGACCAGTAACGGGGCGTAGATCGCAAGCCGCAGCAGAGGGCGTTGCCGTTTGTCGTTGAGCACCACCATCAGCAACACAATACCGGTGGCCAGCAGTGACGCCGTTACGGCAAGGCCAAGGCTGTTCAACAGCGCCGGTGCCAGCGTGTCGATCCGCCCCCAGGCGCGCAGGCTGTAGGCCGTCGGCAAGGCGGCAGGGAAAAACCAGCTTGCCGTGACCGACCAGATTGCCGCCGCGGCCAAACCGGCGACGGCGGCAACCGGCGGCACAAGGCCGGCCAGCGCGACCGGGACCATCACCACACCTGCCTGCCTGATACGCCGGCCCCGGCGTCTTGCCATCGACAGCACTGCCCCGGCCAGCAGTTCACCGGCGCGCCACACCAGCAGCGCCAGCAGGGTCGCCCCGATCTGCAGGCAGGCGAGAAAGGCGGCGGGCAGCCGGCGCGCAAGCTCCGC
>WTIL01000094.1 GCA_011522725.1 Rhodospirillaceae bacterium | reverse complement strand
ATGCCGTCCTCGAAGAGTGACCCGATCTGGTCTGCCGCAAAGGACTTGCCGCGGATCACGCCATGCTGGTCAGCAAATCCGAGACGGACGGTCCTTACGCCGTCAGCCTCGATCTGCCGGACGACGTCAGCGATCCGCTGGCGTCGCGCATCATCATGGATACTGTGCCGTGTGGCGAAGCCGGCCATCATCTACCACCCGGACCTGTCGCGGCGTTCCTGATAGCCGGCAAGCCAGTCTTCGCGGGGACAGTCTGCCGTCATCACGCTGTCATGCCACTCCGGCCCGAGCGACCTGCCGTCCGTCACTCGATAGAGCGGAAGCTCGCCATGACGATCCGGGTCTGCGGCGATTTCCATGGTCCGCAGCAGCATTGCGCGGTACCGGCTGATGGCGACGTCTGTACCGGCGAGATGTTCCTTCCTGCGGTCGGTGACGGGGCCGGGCGACTCGACGGCCCACTGGTCATGGACATTGATGTCCATCCCCATGCCGGTATAGGTCTCGCTTTCCTGTTCGGCCGGGTCATAACCCCAGTTGTTGAACCTTCCGAGCCGTGGCTTGTAGTCGGGAAGCATGTAGAGCTCCATACGCTGCTCGCGCATCAGCGGTTTGTCGACAGGCGCGTCATAGCTGGTGAAATGCGCGTACCAGTAGCAATTATGGTCATCGACCGGCACATGCCATTGGGTAATGGCCATGCTGCTGCTCATTGGGATAACGATTGCGTTGGGGAACAGCAGGTTGGTCACCCTTACATGATCGCGGGCGTCGTCGAGATGCCGCCTGGCTTCGATCTGAAGTCCGAAATCGGTTCGTTTCACATCAATGGTTGGCGCCGGGAAATTCCGCATGATCCAGGTCACGGGGATGTCTTCGTCCCCGGTGCCGCTTCGAAACTGCCGCCCGTAGGAATCGTCCGTGTCCTCGTCCTTAAGGTAGCGATGCAGGAACGAGGCATGCGCGGGGTCGATCCCAACCTCGACAGCCTGCAGGTAGTTGCACTCGAGAAAGCCCTTGAAGGCAAACACATGGCTGTCGGGTGCCTGGAGGCAATCGACAGCCGGCAGCGGCGGAGGATCACCGGGCCCGAGATAGGCGAAAATCATGCCATTGCGTTCGACGCAGGGGTAATTGGCCTGGCCGAAATGGCGGATGCGGTTGTTTTCGGGAAGTTCCCCGGGCTGATCCAGGCAGGTGCCGTCCGGCGCGAAAAGCCAGCCATGGAAGGGACAGCGAAGTCCGTTTTCCTCGAGACGCCCGTAACACAGGTCGACCTGCCTGTGGGGACAGTGTCTGTCAATCAGGCCGATCTCGCCGCTGCCGTTCCGAAACAGCACCAGATCCTCTCCGAAGATGCGCACCGGAACAACTGGACGGTTTCCGGAAAGTTCATCGGTCAGTGCAACCGGTTGCCAGTAGAGCCGCATCAGGCCACCGCATCCGGTTCCTTGATCTGTTTCGGTCAGCTTTCTGTTGATCTCGTCTTCAAGCATGTCATTTTCAACTTGGTATTTAAACGCTAAGCTCGACCCATGATCGGGTCTCCGCCAGATGTCGCCCGCTGACAGAAGCAAAAGTTTAACATCTGGCGCAGAAACTGCAATTTTGCCTGCGCGCCATCGTTGGAACTCATGTCAGTACAGCATTACAGGAATGGACGGGCAGCGGTCATCGAAATTGACCGACCTCCGGTGAATGCCATCAACCACGACATCCGCACCGGACTTGTTGCCGCGCTGACGGCCATCGCTGGCGATGACAAGGTCGAGCGGATCATCCTTTCAGGCGCCGGCGATGTTTTCGCGGCCGGCGCCGATGCCGGTGAATTTGGCCTGCAAATGATCCAACCTGACCTGCCGGCAGTGGTGGCGGCGCTCGAAGCCGTCACGGTGCCGGTGATCGCCGTGATCAAAGGGGTCTGTCTTGGCGGAGGTCTGGAATTGGCACTGGCTTGCCGATGGCGTATCGCCTCCCCGACGGCGCGGCTGGGTCTTCCCGAGGTAATCCTCGGGGTGGTTCCAGGATCAGGCGGCACGCAGCGGCTGCCACGGCTGGTCGGAATGAAGGCTGCGCTGTCGATGATACCCACAGGGCGTCATGTTGGGGCGGCCGAGGCGCTGGAGATCGGGCTGATCGATCAGCAAGAAGAGGATCCTTTTGCAGCGGCGTTGGCCATGCATCTTGACGATCTTGACGCCCGCCCGCCAATTTCGAAACTGCCTCCTCCACGGTCTGAACCCGAGATTGCAGAAGCGGCCTTGGTGAAGGCACGTCGCAGGATGCCACGTCAAAGCGCACCGGAAGAGGCTGTGCGGCTAGTCGAGCTTGCGGCAAGCCACAGTTTCGAAGATGGGCTGGAGGCCGAGCGCGCCACATTTTTAAGGTTGCGTGACGGAGACGAATGCCGCGCGCTTCGCCATATATTTTTCGCAGAGCGTGGCGCGCGCGCGCCGGCTCGATTGAAGGCTGTCAGACCTGCGTCGCTGGCAAATACTGTTGTGATCGGCGGTGGTTCAATGGGTGCCGGAATTGCGCATGCGCTCGCACGTGCGGGAAGCGCCATAACATTGATCGAGCGCGATGATGAGGCAGTTCATGCCGCAAGGCTGCGCATGTCCGGTCTTTATGAAGCTGCCGTAAAGCGCGGGTTGATCACGGTCGAAACGGCAACAGACGAGCAGAGTGCAATTCGCTATCAGTCTGGCTATGACGACATTGAGGAAGCCGGCCTGGTGATCGAGGCGGTGTTCGAGGACATGCAGGTTAAATGCGATGTTCTGAAAGCACTGGACAAGGCGGCGCCACGTGCCGTGCTTGCCAGCAATACCTCCTATCTCGATATCGACGTCATGGCTGGCTGCCTTTCCGACCCGTCGCGCCTTGTCGGCTTACATTTCTTTAGCCCCGCGCATATCATGAAGCTGCTTGAAATCGTCAAAGGCGTTCAGACATCGGATCATGCGCTTGCGACCGGCTATGCATTGGCAAAACACCTGCGCAAGATACCGGTCGAGGTCGGGGTGTGCGATGGATTTGTTGGTAACAGAATGCTCCAGCGGGTGCGTGAGGCTGCGGAACTGCTGCTTTTGGACGGTGCTGAACCAGAGCAGATAGATCGCGCCATGCGCGGCTTCGGCTATTCGATGGGGCTCTACGAGACGCAGGACATGTCAGGGCTCGATATCGCCTGGGCTAACCGGAGACGGCAGCAGGCCACGCGCGATCCTGAACGGCGTTACAGCAAAGTTCAGGATCAGGTCTGCGAGGCCGGCTGGCTTGGCCGTAAGGCTGGTCTCGGCTGGTATGTGTATGAGAATGACAAGTTGACAGGGCCGAACCCGGCCGTGGCGCCGCTCATCGCGGCCGAGGCGGCTCGCCACGGCATCTCTCGCCGCGAGCTTTCCGACAAGGCAGTGCTTCAGACTTTGATGCTGGCGCTGATAAATGAGGCGGCGAATATACTCGATGAAGGAATTGCCCGTTCTGCTTCGGACATCGATCTCGTATTGGTTCACGGTTATGGATTTCCACGTTTCCG
>WTIL01000084.1:47480-48897 GCA_011522725.1 Rhodospirillaceae bacterium | reverse complement strand
GTGTCGGGCCGGTCCCATGCGGCGACCAGCCTGTTCAGGTCCTGATGGTGGTGGAACGGGTTTCCGCCTGCCCAATAGACGATCCTCGCCTCGGGATAATGATATGTCCGGCCGTTATATTCAAACTCGCCACCGGGGTTCAGCAACATGTCGCTGATCCGCGCCACCGGAATGAAGTCCTTCACCGGATTGCGCCCTTGCGGAAGAGCGGCATAGGGGACGTGGCGCACATTGTTGCCGATGTGGTTGGCAATGGCGTAGCCGAAGCCGACGCCGCCCCCCTCTGTCCCGATCTGGCCGAGCATGGCTGCAAGAGCGATACCCGCCCAGTAAGGCTGTTCGCCGAATTGCTGGCGTGTCAGCGACCAGCTGAGCGAGACCATCGTCCGTTTGGAAGCCATCTCGCGCGCCAGGCCCGTGATCGTTGCCGCGTCGATGCCGGTCAGGCCCGCCGCCCATTGAGCCGTTTTGGGAACGCCGTCATCCTTGCCGTCGAGATAGGCGCCAAAACGGTCATAGCCGGTACAGTGGCTTGCCAGGAATGATTCGTCCGCAAGCCCCTCCGCGCGAAGCGTATAACAGAGCGCCAGCAGCATCGCGGTATCGCTGTTCGGCCTGATCGGAATCCATTCGGGATCAGCCGGCGATTCCATATCGAGGCGGCGCGGCGAGATATTGACGAATTTCACACCGCCATCGACGGCGGCCTTGTATCCTTCGCGCTGGACATGCCGACCGGTGCCGCCATTGCCCATCTGCCCGTTGGCAAGGACCAGCCCGCCGAACCCGACGAAAAGCTCGCAATCCCGGGCAATGCCTTCCCAGCCGGTATGCTGTGCCAGCATGCCGCCGAATGTGCCCAGTATGTGCGGAACGATCACCTCGGCGGCGGCGTAGCTGTAGGTGTTTTCCGAGCGTGTGTAACCGCCGATACAGTTCAGGAACCGATGAATCTGGCTCTGCGCGTGATGAAACCTGCCGGCACTCGCCCAGCCGTATGAACCGGCATAGATCGCGCTGTTGCCGTATGACTGGCGCACGCGGTCGAGCTCCGTTGCGACCAGACGCTCCGCCTCGTCCCAGCTGACCTCGACATAAGGGTCGGACCCGCGCTTGCCGCCGGCGGGGCCGGGTCCGTCCTCGAGCCAGCCACGACGAATGGCCGGGCGCATGATGCGTGTCGGATGATCAAGGAGATCAGCAATCGGCGGGCCGATCGGCGACGGGTCCCCATCCTCGGAAAAGGGCGTCAAACGCGCGACCCGTCCGTTCTTCAGCTCGACCTCGTATGTGCCCCAATGCGTGCTTGTCAGCATCAGCGGCTTGTCCCCACAATTTGCCGTTGCGCCATCTGGACATGTTCAGCCTGCCGAGGCAACACATCATTTGATTCCTGCCGGAAATTCAGCCTTTGATA
>WTIL01000084.1:25331-47380 GCA_011522725.1 Rhodospirillaceae bacterium | reverse complement strand
ACCGGGCCACCGCACCGGGCGAACAGGCCCGGCAGGGGCATGCGCCAAAGTGAAATTGTGACACAATGCCACATATCAGGTGGGGCCCGCGTGGCGCATCCTTTGACGAAACAAGAGTGGGTGCCATCCACCAACGTTAACGAAATGTCACGGGTGGTTTGTGAAATCAGGCCCCCGTGATATTTGTTTGCGCCAATGCAGAACATATCCAGAGAGCTCTTCCGGTGATCACCGAACTCGGCCACTTCGCACTGATCATGGCCTTCGTCATGTCTGTCGCTGTTTCCGTGCTGCCTTTCATCGGGCTGCGCCGGGGAACATCCCCCTTTGCCGCGCTTGCCGCGCCGGCGACGCTGGCGATGATGATGGCTGTCTGCGCTGCCTTTGCAGCATTGCTCCACGCCTTCATCACCTCCGATTTCTCGGTCGCGCTTGTTGCCAGCCATTCGCATTCGACCAAGCCGCTGATCTACAAGATTTCAGGAACCTGGGGAAACCATGAGGGCTCGCTCTTGCTCTGGATCCTGATCCTCGCGCTGTTCGGCGGCGCGCTGGCGGCCGGCGGGCGCGGAATGGATGCCGGCCTCAAGGTCCGCACGCTGGCCGTGCAGGCGATGGTGACTGCCGGCTTCCTCGCTTTTTGCCTGTTCACCTCGAACCCGTTTGAGCGGCTCGAGAGCGCGCCGCTCGACGGGCGCGGGCTCAACCCCATTCTTCAGGACCCCGGCCTCGCCCTTCATCCGCCGACCCTCTATATCGGCTATGTCGGGCTGTCGATGGCTTTTGCCTTTGCCGTCGCCGGGCTGATCGAAGGGCGCATCGACCGCGACTGGGCCCGCCATGTCAGGCCATGGGTATCGGCGGCCTGGTGCGCGCTGACAGCCGGCATCGCGCTGGGCAGCTGGTGGGCCTATTACGAGCTTGGCTGGGGCGGCTGGTGGTTCTGGGACCCGGTGGAAAACGCTTCGCTGATGCCGTGGCTGGCGGCAACGGCACTGCTGCATTCGACCATTGTCGTCGAACAGCGCGGCACGCTGAAGAGCTGGACCGTGCTGCTGGCGATCCTCGCGTTTTCGCTGTCGCTTGTCGGCACCTTCATCGTTCGCTCGGGACTGCTGACCTCGGTGCACAGCTTCGCCAGCGATCCGGCACGCGGCGTATTTATTCTGGGCATTCTGCTGGCCGCTGTCGGGGTGCCGCTGATGCTGTTCGCGCTGCGCGGCCCACAGCTGGCAAGCCGCGGCGATTTCGACGTCCTCAGCCGTGAAAGCGGGCTGATCCTCAACAATTTCCTGCTGACGGCGGCGACCGTGGTCGTCCTGGTCGGAACCTTCTATCCGCTGGCGCTGGAAATGGTCAGCGGCGCACGCATCACCGTCGGCCCACCCTATTTCGACGCCACGTTCAACCCGATCATGGGCGCGCTCGTGGCGGCAATGGCTTTCGGGCCGGTGATGGCCTGGCGGCGCGGGACACTTCCCTCGACGCGCCTTGTCGCGATCGCCGCCGCTGTCGGCGCGCTGCTGCTCGCGGCGGGTGTCGGCATTGCTGCGGGCGGCATCGGTGTTGCCGGACTTGCCGGGCTTGCGCTTCTCGGCTGGCTGGCGCTTGGCATCACTGCCGATATCTCCCACAGGCTGAAGCCTTGGAAGGACGGGCTCGCCCGCCGCGCGACGGCCCTGCCGGCCCCGGTCTGGGGCATGTGGACAGCGCATGCCGGCATGGTGGTGTTTCTGATCGGCGCGCTTGGCAACGGACTGTTCCAGACGGAGGTGGTGGTTCGTGCCACGCCGGGCCAGGCCATCGATGTCGCCGGAAAGACCATGATTTTCCGCGGCGTCGAGAAACGGCAGGGTCCGAACTATGTTACCGAAACCGCCATTCTGGAGCTTCGGGACGGCACCGACATCCTGGCGTTCATGACGCCGGAGAAACGTTTCTACAACGCCGAACGCCAGACCACGACCGAGGCCGCCATCCGGCCGCGGCTGTCTGGCGATGACTACGCTGTCCTTGGTGATGGCGATGCAACGGCCGGCTATACGCTGCGCCTCTATCGCAAGCCTTTCGTCAGCTGGATCTGGGGCGGCGCCGCGCTGATGGCCATCGGCGGCGGCATCGCGGCATTCGGCCGTCGGCAACGCAAGGCTGTGACGCAGCCTGCCGGGGCCACCGGGGCCCCGGCTGAGTGAGTGGCAGAGCGAGCAGCAGGATGAACAGCGAACAGAACACGGTGCGGACAAGGCGTCTTGCCTTTTTGATCCCCCTTGCCGGGTTTCTCGTGCTTGCCGGATTCGCAAGCCTTGCGTTGCTGGCAACGCTTCGCGGCGAGCGTGACATGACCCAGCTTCCCTCGGCGATGGTCGGCAAGCCTGCACCCGCAGTGGCCCTTCCCGATCTCAGGGATGCAGGCGGCACTGTGTCCGCCATCGATTTCAAGGGGCGCCCCTTCCTTGTCAATGTCTTCGCCAGCTGGTGCGCGCCCTGCCGGGCCGAAGCGCCCGCCCTCGCCCTGCTGTCCGAGGAGATCGAGATTTTCGGCATCGCCTACAAGGACAAGCCCGAAGACACGCGAGGCTTCCTCGCCACCTATGGCGACCCGTTTGAAGGAATCGGAATCGACCGCGACGGCGACGCCGGCATGCGCTGGGGCGTCTACGGCGTGCCGGAGACCTTTCTGGTCGATGCGAGCGGCACCATCATTCTGCGCCATGCCGGGCCGATCGACCGCCGCGTGCTGGACGAGCTGTTGCGGCCGGCCATCCGCGACCTCGCCGCCGGGACAAAGCCATGAGGCTGCCGCGAATCATCAGCGTACTGTGGTGTGTGGCAGCATTTTCGATGGTGCTGTCGGCCCCGCTTCCGGCTGTCGCCGTCACGCCGGAGGAAATGCTGGCTGATCCGGCGCTGGAGGAACGGGCGCGCGCATTGTCGAAACAGCTTCGCTGCCTTGTCTGCCAGAACCAGTCGATCGATGATTCCGACGCCGATCTGGCGCGCGATCTCAGGGTCGAGGTCAGGCGGCAGCTTTCGACGGGTTCCAGCGACGCCGAAATTCTGGCCAATCTGCGGGACACCTATGGCGACTATGTGCTGCTCAACCCGCCGGTCTCGCCGGGGACCTATGTGCTCTGGGGCTCGCCGGTCTTCATTCTTCTGGCAGGCGCCGCCATCATCATGGCCGGCCGCAGACGCCGCGAGGATGCCGGAGGGACGGTGACAGAGGACCCGGCGGCACCGCTGGCAATGCCCCTGCCGCCCGGAACAAGGCGCACGGCCATCGCCCTTGGCAGCCTCGTCATGGCCGTCAGCCTCGGTCTCTATCTCATGCTGGGGCGGGCCGACCTTCCCGGCCAGCCGCTTGCCGGACGCGGCGCCGAACTGGCCGCGGCCGCGGATGCCAGCAACGCGCAAACGGCCGAACGGAAGGCGGATCTCGACGAGGCGCGATCGGCTGCAGCGGCCAGCCCTGAGGATGTCGGGGTGTGGCTCCGGCTTGCCATGGCGGCGGCGGCGGCGGGCGAGACCAACACCGAACTCGCGGCACTGGAACAGGCCGAGCAGCTGACCAAGGGTGATCCGGCGATCCGCGCCATGCGGGCCGAAGCGATGTCGCGTGCCGCCGACGGCCAGGTGACAATCCCGGCACGCGAGCTGATCGCCGATATTTTGACAGAGGACCCGTCGGAACCGCGCGCGCTGTTCCTGTCCGGCCTCGCCGCCTATCAGGACGAGAATTTCGGAGCGGCCGTCGAGATCTGGCTTCGCCTCCAGTCCCTGTCAGCGCCCGACGCGCCATGGATGGCGCTTCTTGCCGACAATATTGCCGATGCGGCAAAGGCCGGCGGCATCGACCTTGATGCCGTAACAGCTGCGCGCGGTCCCGATGCCGAGACCATGGCCGCCGCTGCCGAGATGTCCGACGAGGACCGCGCCGCGATGATTGAAGGCATGGTCGAGGGCCTGGCGGAACGGCTTGCTGAAGAGCCGGGCGATGCCGCGGGCTGGCAGAGGCTCGCCCGCGCCTATGACGTGCTCGGCAGGCCCGAGGATGCGACAAGGGCGATGATCGGCCGTGCCGACGCCATGCCCGGCGATGCCGGCGCGCAGCTTGCCGCGCTCGAGGCTGTCGTTGTGAACAGGCTGGAAGATGGTTTTGCCGGTGATGCCGGCCGCCTTCTGGAACGGATCGCCTCGCTGGCGCCGGACCGGCCGGAAACGCTCTATGTCAGGGGGCATTTCGCCAAATTGTCGGGTGATGTCGACACCGCCCGCGCATTGTGGCAGGCGCTGCTGGACCGGCTGCCGGACGATGCGCCGATTGCGGGTCAGCTTCGCGACGCCATCGACGCGCTCTAGCCCGTTCTTCACTGCGCTAGCGGCGGCGCGACCGCCTGTTGTCGGCGGCAAGCCCGGCCGGCGGCACGAACACATCGTCCTTCCCCAGAAGGAAGAGCTGTGTATCGCGGCCGCGAAGCGCCGCCAGCGCATCGTCACGGCAATCCAGCCCGCCCGTCAGCACACCGAATGCCGGGATGATCAGCCGGCCGGCAGCGCGCACGAAACAGGGTCGCCGCACCCGCGAGCCACGATGATGGATTACCGCCGCCGGATGATAATGGGCGCTGATTTCAGGCCGGCCATCCGCCTCGTCCATGATATGGCGCAGGACGATGCCGCCAATTTCGATCTCGGTGACGGCGCTATGCCCCGGCGGCACAAAACTCTGGTCATGATTGCCCTCGACCCAGATGCTGTCGACAGGCGCCAGAAGGTCGGACAACAGCGCCTTGTCGGCATCTGACATGCGCGACCATGCCCGGCCGTCATGAAACACATCACCAAGGAACAGCAGCCGCGATGCTCCGGTTTCCGCAAGCACAGCGGCGAGCCGCGCCAGCGTCTGGCCGGTGTCATAGGGCGGCAGGAACTGGCCCGAGGCATGGTAGCTGGAGGCCTTTTCAAGATGCAGGTCGCCGACGATCAGCAGCGACTCCGCCGGCCAGAACAGCGCGCCGGAGGGGTGAAGCTCAAAGCCGTGGCCGGCGAATTCAGTGGATTTCCTCGACATGGGCTGCGCGGATGATTTCCTCTTCCATATCCAGCAGCAGATCGTCGCCGACCTCGCTGCGGACCGTGTTCTCGCGGACGATCTGCATGATCAGGGGTACGGCCATGGGCGATATCATATCAAGCCGCCTGCAGACAATGTTTCCGGCGATATCCTGCAGCGTGTCGGCCAGCCTGCCGGCGTCAATCAGGCCCTGCATCGCATCGCGCCGCACCGCCTGGAGCAGGATATGGTCCGGCTCGTGCCGCCGCAGCACGTCATAGATCAGATCGGAGCTGAACAGGATCTGCCGTCCGGTCTTCACCTGCCCGGGGTGACGCCGTTCGACCAGTCCGGAAATGATCGCCGCGTCGCGGAACAGCCGTTTGAGCAGCGGCGTGTCCTGAAGCCATTCCTCGAACTCTTCGGTCATGATGTCAGGATCGAGAAGGCTTTCAACCTCGTCGGGCGGGTCGAGCGACCAGACAGCCAGCGCATAGTCGGTCATCGAAAAGCCGAGTGGTCGCAACCCGGCACGTTTCATCCGGCGCAGCATCAGGAAACCCAGCGTCTGGTTCGCGTTGCGTCCGGCAAAGCTGTAGACGACGGTATGGTGCCGGCCGCGATGCGGAAAGATCTCGACAAGCAATGTCTTCTCGTCCGGCAGCGCCGACCGGTCGTCATGCAGCGCCAGCCAGTCATGAATCTGGCCGGGAAGCGCGCCCCACGCGTCGCGGTCGCCGATCAGGTTGCGAACGGCAAAGGACAGGTTCGTCGACAGTGGAAGCCGCCCGCCACCATAGCTCGGGATCTGCGCTTCGCCGCCCTTGGCCTTGGACACCATCACGGCGGCGTTGCTGATGCTCTCGAAGGTCAGGACCTGCCCGCCGAACAGGAAGGTGTCCCCCGGCGACAGGTTGACGACGAAATTCTCCTCGATGCTGCCAAGCGTGCGGTTGCGCAGCTTCACCTTCATCATCGGGCTTTCGACGATGGTGCCGATATTCATCCGGTACTGGCGCGCCATCTTCGCCTCGCGAAGCACAATGCTGCCGTCCTTCAGCGTCGCAAGCCGGTTATATTGCGGATAGGCCTTCAGCGAATAGCCGCCATCGGTGACAAATCCAAGCACCTTGTCAAACTGCTCGCGCGTGGTGTCGGCATAGGGCATGGCGCGGATGATTTCGGCATAGAGATCGTCGGCATGGAACGGTCCGCTGCAGGCGACGCCGAAGATATGCTGGGCCAGCACATCGAACCCGCCACGCCGGAACGCGGCGCCATCCAGCCTGTTCTTTTCAATCTCGGCCTGCGCCGCGACACATTCCAGATATTCGAACCTGTTTGTCGGCACGAGAATGGCACGGCTGGGCTCGTCCAGCCGGTGGTTGGCCCTGCCGACCCGCTGCAAAAGGCGGCTCACCCCTTTGGGCGCGCCGACCTGAATCACCAGATCGACATCGGCCCAGTCGAGCCCGAGATCGAGCGAGCTTGTCGCCACCACGCAATCAAGGCCGCCGGCAGCCATCATCGCCTCGACCTTGCGGCGCAGTTCACGCTCCAGCGAGCCGTGATGCACCGCAATCCGCAAATTCTTCTCGTTCAGCTGCCACAGGCGCTGGAACACGAATTCAGCCTGCGCGCGGGTATTGACGAAAATGACACTCATCCGCGCCGCTTCGATCTGGGCGTAGACCTCGTCAAGCGCGTGCCGCGCCATATGGCCTGACCAGGGGATGCGGTTGTCCGTCTGCAGGATGTCGATGACCGGCGCCACCGCCTGCGGCACCCGCACCATCGCCCCGCCGTCACGGCACAGCCAGTCGCGCGCGGCATCCGGCTTGTCGATGGTGGCGGACAGGCCGATGCGCCCGGCCTGCGGTGCCAGCGTCGCCAGCCGTTCCAGATTGAGGCTGAGAAGGTCTCCGCGCTTGTTGTCGAAGAAGGCATGAAGCTCGTCGATGATGATGTAGCGCAGGTCGCTGAAGAAGGTCCCCGCATCGTCATATGACAGCAACAGGGCCAGCGATTCCGGCGTCGTCATCAGGAAGTCCGGCGGCTTGGCCTTTTGCCGCTGGCGGCGCGAGGACGGTGTGTCGCCGGTGCGGGTCTCGAAACTGACAGGAAGGTCAAGCGCCTCGATCGGGGTGGCGATGTTCCGGTGCACGTCGACCGCCAGTGCTTTCAGCGGCGAGATATAGAGCGTATGCAGCTTGCCGGTCGAACCGCGTTCGGCGATATCGAGGAAACTCGGCAGGAACCCGGCGAGGGTCTTGCCGGCTCCGGTTGGCGCGAAGACGATCACATCGCGGCCGGCCAGCGCCTGGCTGGCGGCCTCGACCTGATGGTCGAACCAGTCCCAGCCGCGATCTTTCAGCCACCCGGTGAGCGGGTGAGACTGGAGGTGCGGCGGCGCCTGCCTATATTGAACATCATGAGATGGCTGAACCATGAGCTCTATATAGAGCCGATCGACACCTATATCGACCCGGTACGACCGGTGAAACGCGCCATCATCACCCATGGCCATGCCGATCACGCGCGCGCCGGGCATGATCACGTGCTGGCGACACCGCAGACCATCGACATCATGCGCCATCGCTACGGCGCCAATTGCGCCGGCTCCTTCCAGCCGCTGGCCTTTGGAGAAAGGTTGGCCATCGACGACATGACCGTCTCGCTTCACCCGGCAGGGCATATCCTCGGCAGCGCCCAGGTGCTGATGGAATATGACGGAAGGCGCGCTGTGGTGACCGGCGACTACAAGACGCACCCCGACAGCACCGCGCAGACGTTCGAGCTGGTGCCGTGCGACCTGTTCGTCACAGAGGCCACCTTCGGGCTGCCGGTGTTCCAGCACCCCGACCCGATGCTGGAAATCAGCAGGCTTCTGGCATCCGTCGCCGCCCAGCCCGAACGCTGCCACGTGATTGGCGCCTATGCGCTCGGCAAGGCACAGCGTGTGATCAAGCTGATCCGTGAGGCCGGGCATGACGCGCCGATCTATCTTCACGGCGCGCAGGAAAAACTGTGCGGCTATTACATGGACCAGGGAATCGACCTTGGCGATCTTCGCAAGGCGCTGGACCGCGAGAAGGACTCCTTTCGCGGCCATATCGTGATCGCGCCCCCGTCGGCCCTGCGTGACCGCTGGTCGCGCCGCCTTCCCGATCCGGTTGTGTGCCAGGCATCGGGGTGGATGACGATCAAGCAGCGGGCAAAGCAGAGCGGGGTCGAGCTGCCGCTTGTGATCTCCGACCATGCGGACTGGAACGAGCTGACCACCACCATCGCCGCAACCGGCGCCGAAACGGTCTGGGTGACACATGGCCGCGAGGATGCGCTGGTTCACTGGTGCCGCCAGCGCGGTCTGGCCGCCGAACCCCTCTATCTTCAGGGACGCGAAGAGGACCTGAGCGAATGACGGAGCGCATGACAGGAGGCATGAAAGACTTTGCCGCGCTTCTCGAGACGCTGGTCCTGACGCCGTCACGCAACGCCAAGATCGCGGCGATGGCGGCCTATTTCCGCGCCACGCCCGATCCGGATCGCGGCATCGCGCTGGCGGCCATCACGCGTGATCTCAGCCTCGCCAATCTCAAGGCAGGCGCGTTGCGGCAATTGACCATGGAGCGGGTCGATCCGGATTTGTTCCTGATGTCCTACGATTATGTCGGCGACATGGCCGAAACCATCTCGCTGATCTGGCCGGCGCCGGACGGCGATGCCGACGGCGAGCTGCCGGGCCTCGCTGCATTCGTCAACGACATCGAAACCCTGCCAAAAAGCGCACTTGCAGGCCATGTTGCCGCGCTGCTGGACCTTGCAAGCCCGGCCGAGCGCTGGGCCATGATCAAGCTCGCCACAGGCGGATTGCGGGTCGGTGTGTCGGCGCGGCTGGCCAAGACGGCGCTGGCAGCCTATAGCGGCCGGGACCTCGCCGAGATCGAAAAGATCTGGCACGGGCTGGAAATCCCTTACACCGGGCTGTTCGCCTGGCTCGACGGCACCGGACCGCGCCCCGAAATCCGACACGGCCAGACATTCCATCCAATGATGCTGTCGAACCCGGTCGACGAGGAACGGGATTTCGACAGGCTGTCGCCTGATGACTATCAGGCTGAATGGAAATGGGACGGGATCCGCGTGCAGCTTGTCATCGACGGCGACCGCGCCAGGCTGTTCTCCCGCACGGGTGATGATATCAGCGCCGCCTTCCCCGATCTCGTCGAGGCGCTTGGCGGGCGTGCCGTTCTGGATGGCGAACTGCTGGTCGGCCACGATTTCGACCCGATGAATTTCAATCATCTGCAGCAGCGGCTGAATCGCAAGACACCGGCAAAATCGCATATCCGCGACTATCCGGCTTTCGTTCGGGTCTACGACATGCTGTTCGACGGTGAGGAAGATATCCGCGACCTGCCGCTCGTCGATCGGCGCCGCCGGCTCGAAGCATGGATGGCGACACATGCCGGCACGCGTCTCGACCTGTCTGAAATCCTTGCTTTCAATGACTGGGACGAACTGGCGGCGCTGCGCCGGATGGGTGCCGAGACACATGGCCATGAAGGGCTGATGATCAAGCAGCTTCAGAGCCTCTATGTCGCCGGGCGGCCAAAGGGCCCCTGGTTCAAATGGAAACGCGACCCGCGGCTGATCGACACGGTGATGATGTATGCCCAGCGCGGCCACGGACGGCGCAGCTCCTTCTACTCCGACTACACATTCGGCATCTGGCGCGGCAACGAGATCGTCCCTGTCGGCAAGGCCTATTCAGGCTTCACCGACGGGGAACTGCGCGACCTCGACAAATGGGTGCGCGGCAACACGGTGAACCGGTTCGGTCCGGTGCGCGAGGTCGAGAAAGACCTTGTTGTCGAGCTGGCCTTTGACAGCGCGCATGAAAGCCCGCGTCACAAGTCGGGCATCGCCTTGCGGTTTCCCAGGGTCAGCCGGATCAGATGGGACAAGCCGGCAAGCGAGGCCGATACGATTGAAACCGTGCGCAAGCTGATCGGATGAAGGCCGGACCTTTGTAAATTCGCGGTATGCAGTCGCAAACCACCACAAATCGCGGCCTGATGATGCAAATTGAACAAATTTCGGTTTGCCTTAAAATAAGTTTTACCTAATTTAATAGAAGGTCAACGGCGTATGCTGTGGGCCTCCGTAACGTTTTTCCCGAACCGCCGGGGGCGCGCAAAATGAACAATCTTGATGCCAGCATAGTTGCGCTGCTGAAGCGCAATGCCCGCATTTCGGTAACGCAGATGTCGCACGAACTCGGCGTCTCCCGTGTTACCATCGATTCCCACATAAAGAAGATGGAAAGCTCTGGGGTGATCACCGGCTACACGGTGACTCTCGGCGCAGAGGAATTCCGGCACAATGTGTCTGGCTGGATCCTGATCAATGTCAGCGCCAACGAAGAAGAAGACATCATTTCCCAGATGATCGTCATGCCGGAAATCAGCCGTCTCTATACCACAAACGGGCGGTGGGACCTCGCGGCCGAAATCCAGACGCCGACACTGGAAGCCTTTGATGTCGCGATCTCGCGGCTGCGGCAGATCCCGGGCATCAGGGAAACCGATACCAGCCTGTTGCTGAGCTCGCGCATCGGCTGATCCTGCGACGGCTATTCCGGCTCGCATTTTCCAACGTGACAATTCACCACGTCCACATCCGGCAACTGGGTCTGGCGCCCTTGCAATTTGGACTTTTCCCTCCGGAAAAATGGTGTTCATATAAATGCAGTCGTCGGGGGATAAATCATTGACGGCACCCATATTGGAGGAACACATGAAAAAACTTCTCAGCTTCGGCGTTGTCGCCGGCGTGATGCTTGCCGTCAGCGGCACGGCACAGGCGTTCGAGTGCAAGGTCAAAGAATCGTCTATGGACAAGCCGGGCGGCTTTCCCGAGCGCGCACTGACAATGATCGTGCCTTACGGCCCGGCCGGTGGATCAGGCCAGGTGGCTGCCGCCATGGCAGAAGGCGTGACCGGCCTGACCGGTGTCGCGATCAACCGTGACCACAAGCCCGGCGGCTCCGGCACGGTCGGCATGACGGCCTACATGGCCGCGCCTGCGGACGGTTACAATGTTCTCGAGCATATCGACGACGCCTCGTCGGCTCATGCGCTGGACTCGTCCCGCCCGAACCCGGCGGAAGACCTGATCCCGCTCGTGATCTCGCAGGTCACCTTCTCGCAGATCTACATCCGCACCAACGAGACCCGTTACAATGACTGGCCTTCTTTCGTTGAGTGGGTGAAAGCCCAGGGCGGCAAGGCGACCATCGCCAATGTCTCCAAGGAAGGCTCGATGGAGCGCGTCACGATGAAGTTCATCACCGACGCGACCGGTATGGAAATCCAGCAGATTTCCTTCGACAAGGGTGCACCGCGTTACGGCGCGCTTCTTGGCGGCCAGGTCGACGCGCTGTTCGAACAGCCGGGCGACGTCCGCAAGTTCCTCGATGCCGACAACTTCAAGCCGATCCTGACCATCTTCGACGAGCGCCCGAGCGTCTTTGCCGACGTCCCGACGCATCGCGAGATGGGCATGGACTTCGATCCGCTGCTTCGCTTCCGTGGCTTCTATGTCCACAAGGATGCTCCGGCGGACCGCGTAGCGTGGCTTCAGTGGGCCTTCCAGCGCGGCTATTGCCAGGACAGCTATCAGGCATTCAACGACTCCAAGTTCATGAATGTCATCGACAGCTATCGCGATACCGCCGGCGCACGTGACCTCATCACCCGCTCGATCGCCCAGTACCGTGAGGTGTACAAGGCGATGGGCATGGATGTGAAGTAAGCACCGGTCATCAGAACAATGGTCCTCCGGCCTTGCCGGGGGACCTTTCCCTTGCCACCCCGGCTCCTCTTTACACGTTTCGGCATCTTTCCGAGGGAGACACCATTGGGTCAGCTCACCAAGGCACATCTCGTCGAAGGGGCCGCATGGTCCCTGATCGTGGTGGTTTTTTTCGGCTATTCATTTGAATTCAATCAATCGATTGAAATTTACAAATTCGGCGCAACCGGCTGGCCGCGGGTCATCCTGCTGCTGCTGCTGCTGGTGACGGCAGGCAATTTCTACTATCAATTCCGTCATGGTTCCGCGATCCAGAAGGGGCGTGTCGGCATTGCCGAGACCGACGAGTCGGAAACCGACTACAGCGATCCGGCGACCCTGCTCAAGGTAGCCGGCGTCCTGCTGACGCCTTTCATCTTCGCCTATCTGCTGAAGCCCGTGGGCATGTATTCCGGCGCGCCGGTCTTCATCGCGCTTGTGATCTACCTTTTCGGCGAACGCCGCTGGAAATGGATCCTCGGCATCACCCTGCTGATCTACGCGATCCTTCTTGGCCTGTTCGTCGTCGTGCTGAACGCGCCGCTGCCGCAGGGCAATGTATCGCCCTTCTATGATTTCAGCGGCTTCATCCTGAAAATGAACACCAACCTTCAGAATCTCTGGTAACGATCATGGTGGAAAAGTTCCTCGCCGGCAGTGCGGCCCTCTTCGGTGACCCGATCACCATCGCGATCTTCGTCTTCGGCGTGATCGGCGGCATGCTGTTCGGCGCCATCCCCGGCGTCAGCATGCTGACGCTTGCGGCCATCCTGCTGCCCTTCACGGCCGATCTCGACCCGGCCCAGGGCGTGATGCTGTTCGCCGTGATCTACTGTACCGGCACCTATGGCGGCGCGATCACCGCCATCCTGTTCAATATTCCGGGCGCGCCGGAAAACGCGCCGACCGCTTTTGACGGCTATCCGATGACAAGGCAGGGCAAATCCGGCAAGGCCGTCGGCGCCGCCGTCCTGTGTTCGGCCATCGGTGGTGTGGCCTCGGCGCTGGTGATGATGGCGGCGACCGAACCGCTGGCCAACTGGGCCATCCGCAATATCGGCCCGCCGGAGATTTTCGCGCTGGTCTTCTTCGGGCTCGCGGTGGCCTCGTCGGTTGGCGGGCGCACCATCTGGAAAGGCTGGATGTCCGTTCTGCTCGGCCTCCTGATCGCGACCATCGGCCAGGACCCGGTCGGCGGCATCAACCGCTATAATTTCGGCTTCACCGATCTTGCGGCGGGCATCGCCTTCGTTCCCGCCATTCTGGGATTCTTCGCAGTGTCGGAGATTTTCGTGCAGGCCGAAAAGAAGGCCACAGGCCAGTATGACGCTCCGAAAGTCGGCATGTCCTTCCCGTCTGTGCTTGAATTATGGGCGCATAAATTCGCCGTTGTCCGCTCGATTCTCGTCGGCTTCTTCTGCGGCATCCTTCCCGGCATCGGCGCCACCCTCGCCGCCTTCATGGGTTATGGCGAGGCGGTGCGCTGGTCGAAGAACAAGGAAGAGTTCGGCAAGGGCAAGCTCGAGGGCGTGATCTCGTCCGAGACAGCCAACAACGCGGCAACAGGCGCGGCAATGATCCCGCTTCTGGCGCTCGGCCTTCCGGGCGGCGCGCTGACCGCGATGATGGTCGCCGTTTTCCAGATGCATGACCTGGAACCCGGGCCGCTCGTCTTCTACAACTCGCCGGAGCTGATCTGGATCGTGTTCGCGGCGATGTTCTACGCCAACCTGTCGATCCTGTTCATCGGCCTGATCGAGACCAAGACGATCCTCTATCTGCTGAAGATTCCGTTCCAGTTCCTGGCACCGCTGATCCTGCTTCTGGCGACCATCGGCGCCTATATCAGCCGCGGTCTGGTGCTCGATGTCATGGTGATGTTCGGCGCCGGCATCATCGGCTTCCTGCTGCGCCGGACAGGCTATTCGATCCCGGGCATCGTTCTCGGGCTGATCCTCGGCAAGATCGGCGAGCAGAACTTCGCGCAGGGCATGCAGATGGTGCATTACGACATGATCACCTACTTCTCGCGGCCGATCTGCACGATCCTGATCATCGCCGGAACATTGACACTGGCAGCCGGCGTATATAGAGCCTTCTCATCACCCAAAGAGGCAGGTTGAGACGGCCAAGACGCCGGGAAGGATGTCCCGTGTCCGAAGACACAATGATGATTGACGAAATTGTCGCCCGCGCCCGCACCGCGCAGGCACGTTACGAGGCAATGGGCTCGCAGGCCCTGTTCGACAAGGCGTGCCAGGCGGTCGCCTGGGTGCTGATGCAGCCGGAGCGCAACCGCGCGCTTGCCGAGATGGCTGTCGAGGAAACCGGCCTCGGCAATGCCGACGACAAGGTTCGCAAGAACCACAACAAGACCCTCGGCCTGATGCGTGACATCAAGGACGTCACCGCCTTCGGCCATGTCGAGGATGACGACGAGAACGGCCTGTCGATCTATTACCGGCCCAAAGGCGTGATCGCCGCCGTCGTGCCCTCGACCAACCCGCTGGCAACGCCGGTCAACAACACCATCAACGCGCTGAAGACGGGCAATGCGATCATCCTCGCCCCCTCGCCCAAAGGCGTGAAGCCTTTGCTGGCGCTGTTCGAGCACATTCATCCGGCACTGGCGAAGCTGGGCCTTCCCGAAGACCTCGTCCAGATGGTCCCGGCGCCGCCGTCAAAGCCGAAGACCGAGCGGCTGATGCAACTTGCCGACCTCGTGGTCGTCACCGGATCACAGGCGAATGTCCGCGCCGGCTATTCGTCGGGCACCCCTGCGCTCGGCGTTGGGGCGGGCAATGTCGTCTCGATCGTCGACGAGACGGCCGACATCGCCGATGCGGCAGCCAAGATCGCCGCCTCCAAGACCTTCGACAACGCCACATCCTGTTCTTCGGAAAACGCGGTGATTGCCGTCGATGCCGTCTATGACAAGCTGGTGGCGGCACTGGCGGCAGAGGGCGGTTATTGCCTCGACGCGGCGCAGACGGCGCATCTGGAAGGCATTCACTGGCACAACGGCAAGCTGACATCAAAGCTGCTGGCCAAGGATATCGACGTCGTGCTGGCGGAAACGGGATTTGCCGGCACCGCACCCGACAACACCAGCTTCCTTGTCGCCCCGCAAAGTGAGTTCGGCCCGGACCACCCGATGACCGGCGAGAAGATGTCACGCTTCCTTGCGCTGCACCGGGCCGGCGATTTCGACGAGGCCATGGAAAAGGCGGTCGCCATCCAGAACCATATGGGGGCCGGCCATTCGCTCAGCCTGCATTCGGCTGATGACGGGCGTGCCCGCAGGCTGGCGATGGAAGCACGCACCTGCCGCGTCATTGTCAATCAGGCGCACTGCTTCGCGAATGGCGGCTTTTTCAACAACGGCATGCCCTTCTCGCTCTCCATGGGATGCGGCAGCTGGGGCGGAAACTCCATCGACGAGAACCTGAACTGGCGGCATTTCGTCAACAAGGTGCATGTGGTCCGCACGATTCCCGAGCGGCGCCCGTCCCTCGACGAAATCTTCGGCGATTACTGGAACGAGTACGGCCAATGACCGCCACCGCATCGAGCATCGCAGCTCAGCTGGACATGAATGCCGGGGCAGCCGGCGACGCCGTCTGGCTGACCTCGCCGGACACGGGTGCTACGGTGACCTGGGGCGCCGCACGCGGCGCCGCGCGCGAGATCGCCTGCCAGCTGGACGCGCTGGGCCTTGCGCCGGGCGCGCCTGTGGCCGTTGCCGCGCAGAACTCGATCTGGTCGACACTGTGCTTTGCAGGCATCACAACAGGCGGCTATCTGGCGACACCGCTGAACCTTGTCGCCGGCGCGCGCATTCTCTCCTATGTCCTCGGCCATTCCGGCGCCGGTATCGTGCTGTGCACGGACGAGCAGCGTGAGATGGTCGAAGAGGCCATCGCCAGCGTCGACCACGACGTCACCATCATCCGCCTCGACCCGGACAAAGGTCCCGACTGGCCGCAGGATAACAGTCCCGCCGCAGCGCCGCGTGCGACCCCTGACGCCGACACGCCCGGCCTTCTGATGTACACCTCGGGCACCACCGGCAACCCCAAGGGCGTGGTCCTGACGCATGCCAACCTGATGGCGGCCGGCATGAATGTCGTTACCGGCCATGGCGTGAGCGCAGACGATACCGCGATGTGCGTGCTGCCGATCTACCACATCAACGGGCTGTGCGTGACCGTCATGGGGACGCTGATGTCGGCGAGCGGACTGGCCATGCCCTACCGGTTTTCGGTACGGGCTTTCTGGAGCCAGGTCCGCGACAGCAACGTCAGCTGGTTCAGCGCCGTGCCCACCCTGTTCGCCTATCTGCTGAATGACGAGACTCCGCCGGACATCGACCGCGGCAGGCTTCGGTTCTCGCGCTCGGCCTCGGCGCCGCTGTCGCCGGAAATCCATCGCCGTTTCGAGGACCGGTTCCACATTCCGATCATCGAAACCATGGGCCTGACCGAGACAGGCGCGCAGATCCTGACCAATCCCATGCCGCCGGCCTCGCGCAAGATCGGCTCGCCCGGCATCGCCGTCGGCAACGAGATCATCATCGGCGACGACATGCAGTCCGAGGTGGCGCGCGGCACAACGGGCGAGATCCTTGTCCGCGGCGCCAACGTCATGCAGGGCTATCTTCACCAGCCGGAAGAAACGGCGAAGACAATCACCGCGGACGGTTGGCTTCGCACCGGCGATCTCGGCCATATGGACGAGGACGGCTTCGTATTCGTCACCGGCCGGATCAAGGAACTGATCATCAAGGGCGGCGAGAACATTGCGCCGCGCGAAGTCGATGAAGTGCTTCTCGAGCATGACGACATTCTTGAAGCCGCCGCCTTTGCCGTACCTTGCGACAATTACGGCCAGCGGGTCGAAGCCTGCATCCGCTACAAGCCCGGCCGGGAGGCTGGCGAGAGCGACCTTCTCGCACATTGCGTCTCGAGGCTTGGCAAGTTCAAGTCCCCGGACCGGGTCCATGTCCTCGAGGATTTGCCGAAGGGCCCGTCAGGCAAGGTACAGCGCCTCAAGCTGCATGACATGGTCTATGGCGGGGACGCCGCTTGAACAGCATGTCGCTGACGGCCCTGCTGCCATCCCTCGACCCGGCGCTGGTCACCATCATCTGCGCCATCTTCCTGTTTGCCGGCGTGGTGAAGGGATTTCTCGGGATTGGCCTTCCGGCGGCGGCGATGGGGCTGCTGACCCTCGTCATACCACCGACCGAGGCCATTTCTCTTCTCTGGCTGCCGATCCTGTTCACCAATATCGTCCAGTTCGGCCGCGCGCCGGAACGGCGCAGCATCGCCACCAGCTATATCTGGTTCGCCGTGCCGCTGGCCGCCAGCATCTTCCTGACATCGCTGTTCATCAATGACTACCCGACGGCGCTGCTGACGGTCGCCATCGGCAGCGCCATGGTGATTTTCTCGCTGAACCTGCTGTTCGGAGTGACGGTGCCGATCGGCCCGGGTCCGGTCTGGCAGGGTGCCTTCGGTGTCGTCGCCGGCGTGCTTGGCGGTCTCAGCTCAATCTGGTCGCCGCCGGTCGCCATGTATCTGATTGCGCGCGACACGCCCAAGGAACGCTTCATCGGGGCGGCGGGCTTCCTGTTCCTTGCCGGCTGTGTGCCGCTTGGCATCGGGCTGGTGATGTCGGGGCTGATCACCTGGGTGGTGATCGTGAAATCGTCCCTCGGCCTCGCGACAACGCTGATCGGCTTTCGCGTCGGCGAGATCATGCGCGAGCGTGTCTCGCAACACCGGTTCCGGCAGATCGTCCTCGTCGCTTTCCTGCTGATGGGGTTGCGGCTGATCGCGGTCGGCCTGCTCTAGACCGGACGCATCATCCCTTGCCGCGCCACGGGATCAGCTTTCCGATCACCCAGCGCATCACCAGGTCGAACAGCAGGCCAAGCAGGCCCATGATCAGGATCGTGACCCAGATCAGCTCATAATCGGACACCGTACGGGCGACGTTCTCGATAAAGCCGATACCTGTCGTGCCGGCCAGCATCTCTGCCGCCACCAGCGTGCCCCAGCAAACACCGATCGAGATCCGCACGCCGGTGAGAATCTCCGGCAGCGCGTTCGGCAGGATCACATAACGCAGGATTTGCCGGTCCGTTGCGCCAAGAGAGTGCGAGGCACGGATTTTCGACAGCTGCGTGCCGGATGCGCCGGTGCGGGCCGAAATCACCATGATGGCGAAGGCAACCATGAACAGCAGGAAAATCTTGCCGTCGTCCTGAATGCCGAAAATCGTCAGGATCAGCGGCGCCCAGGCAAGCGGCGGCACCGGCCTGTAAAGCTCGATCAGCGGATCGAAGAAGGATTTGAACAGGCGCGAGACACCCATATAGATGCCGAGAGGCACCCCGAGCATGATGCCAAATGCCATCGCCACGAGGACACGGAACAGCGAATCCCAGATATGCCCGTCCAGCATGGGGACAGAGCCGAGATAGACATCGCCCTTGGCAAACGCCAGCAGATGATCTTTGTATGTCGGCTGGAATTCGCCATCCACGCCATGCGCCCCGTAGTCACCGGGAAGCATGTCGACAATGCCGTCGGGAACAAGGAAGCCGACCACATCGGCAATCGAAAGCCATTTCCACCAGAGAAGGCGCGTCCCCTTGTATCCGCCGCCGCCATCCATGTCGGGATTGGCAAGGGTGACAAAGGTGACCACGACATCGCTTGGCTTCGGCAGCCAGCGCCCCGAACCCTGTTCGGTACATTGGGTCTTCGACTTGACGATCCCCTGCCCCGGGAAGAACGTCGCCTCGACTATGCCAAGCCCGCCCTTTGCGTCGTCCACCGTCGCGTTCAGCTTGGCAACCGCATTGTTGATGCCTTCCATGGCCTGCGCCGGGAAGATGGTCGCGTCGTCAATGCGCTTGAAAATCCGCTCGACAGCCTTGACGTAGGCCTTGCGCGCCTTGGCGCCGTCCTCGTCGAGATCAACCTGCGGCTCGCCCTTTTTGACCGAATTGATCAGCTCGGCCGTCGATGCGATCAGGGTCTCGGCCTGCGGCGACAGGTTGCGAATGGACAGGAAATCCTTGGAAACGTCGACAAGCTCTGCGCTGACTTGGTCGAACATGGCGCCGCGAGACGTCATCGGAAGCATCGGAATCTCAACCTCGGACGTGCCCCAGCGCGGCTGCGTGAGCGCCTCCGGCGACGGCGTCAGATCGCCCGGTCCGGCCTCGAGCTTGCCGGTCAGGTCTGCCAGCTGCCCCTCGACATCGGCGAGGCTGCGCTTTGTTTCCTGCGAGGTGAACTCCGGATTGGACAGAAGCGCAATCAGCTGCCGTGTCTGGTCGACTCCGGTTTCAAGGCGCCTTGCCTCGTCGGCGCTGAACACGCCTTCCGGCATCGAGGTTGCAAGCGCTTCCAGCTGCGCGCTGTTGCGCACAACCAGCGTCGTGGATTTCAGATAGCGCGAGCGGACCGGAAGCGCCGCGCTGATCGGTGCCAGCGATTCATCGATCTTGGCCACCTGGCACAGTTCGTTGGCAGCATTCGGGAAGACCGCGCGCGCCGTGCCCCAGGAATAATAAAACCACACCAGCATCAGCGCCGAGACACCGCAGACAGCCCAGTACCAGCCGCCTTTGGTCCGCTCCGGATCGCCGAAGACCTCGTCGCGCGCCCGAAGCCGCGTCTGCTGGACACCGATCCGGATGGACCAGACAAAGGCGATCAGGAGTCCGATGATCGTGATCAGCGCGAACATCGCGCGATTGTCGGCAAGCCACTCAGCCATGACCCATGATCTCCTCTTCCATATCCCAGATCATGGTCAGGATTTCCTCGCGAATTGAGCTGAATTCCTGTTCCTGCTTGATTTCGCGAAGCGAGCGGGTAAGGCCCATTTCGGCGAATGGCAGGTGGTATTCACGATGTATGCGACCGGGGCGCGGCGCCATGACGAACAAACGCTCGCCAAGAAGCAGCGCCTCTTCAACAGAATGTGTGATGACGATGATGGTCTTCCCCGTTTTCTTCCAGAGTTCGAGGATCAGGGACTGCATCTTTTCGCGCGTCAGCGCATCGAGCGCGCCGAGCGGCTCGTCCATCAGGATCAATGACGGGTCATTGACCAGACATCTTGCCAGCGCAACACGCTGCTGCATGCCGCCGGACAGCTGGTAGGTAGGCGTATCGCCAAAACCCTGAAGACCGACCGTATCCAGCCAGTTCAGAACCTTCTCCGCCGTTTCCTCTTCCGGCGCGCCGCTCATGCGGAGTCCGAAATCGACATTGCGCGCGACGGTCAGCCATTCGAACAGGGCGCCCTGCTGGAAAACCATGCCGCGTTCCGCACCCGGGCCGTCAATATCGACGCCACCGAGCGTCAGATCGCCAGAGGTCGGGTTCAGAAACCCTGCGATCATGTTCAGCAAGGTTGTCTTGCCGCATCCGGACGGACCCAGGACGGCAAGGATCTCTCCCTGCTTAAGTTCAAAATTAATGTTTTTGAGCGCCTCGACCTCCGCGCCGGATTGCGCGTCGCGGAAGGTCATGCACAGGTCGCGGCAAATCAGGTCGGACATGTTGTTAGCCTAGGAAGGGAAGGGAAAGGCGGGGCCCGTTATCCGGGCCCCGCCAAAAGTCTGGTCAAGGCTGTCAGGCCTACTGGATGAACTCGCCAGTCATGACCTTGGCGATCTTCTCGTCGACGTTCCAGGCGCCTGGCTTCTTGAAGACAAGGCCAAGCGACTCGGCTGCGGCAGCTGCTGTGCCGTCTTTGCCGAAGAAGTTGTTGATCTGGTCTTCAGCCGTCGGGAAGACGAAGCCGGCCATCTGGTTGCGGGTGGTGGCGACGTCCATACCGGCGTCGGCAGCAACCTTGGCGATCTGCTCGTCAGAAGCAGTCCATGCAGCGTTTGCCTCGTGTGTTACCTCGAGGAACGAGCGGACGAGGTCCGGGTTCTCGTTGGCAAAGGACTCGGTCACAGACACAACGTCGAACGAACCGATGCCGGCATCGCTCTTCTCCTGTGTGGACATGATCGGCGTTCCGACTTCGCCGGCTGCCTTGGCGGACGCGCCACCAAAGATGCAGGCCATGTCGACCGAACCGTCGGCAAGCGAAACAGCGCCGTCAGGCGGAGCCTGGTCGACGATGGTCATGGTGCCGATATCGACATCGAGAGCCGCCATCTGCTTGCGGAACGAGAAGTCGGCCATGGTGTTCAGCGGAACAGCGACGGTCTTGCCCTCGAGCTCGGAAGCGTTGGAGGAGTTGATACCAAGCGAGTTCGCGACGAAGCAGTCATTCGCCTCGTAGACAACGGCAATGCTGACCATCTTGAGCGGCGCGCCCTGCTGGATCGCTGTCACAAACGGTGCCAGACCCTGCGAGTAAGCGATGTCGATATCGCCTGCGAGCATGGCTTCGGTCATTTGCACGCCAGTCGAGAAATCTGTCCAGTTGACGTCGACACCCATGGCGTCGTCATAGGCCTTGTCGACCTTCGCAATCTGGTTCGGCGTTGCCCACTCGAGGAAGAAGGCGACATTGACCGAATCAGCAGCGTGAGCCGTGCCGGCCATACCGGCCATTGCAAGCGAGGCAGCTGCAGCAATGTACCTTGTTGTGAACTTTTTCATTTAGTTCTCCCATTTGACACGCTGCACTAACTGTCATGCGGGTAATTAACGGCAGCGTGTGGAATATTCTGTTGTCCCGCATGACCCTTTCAAGAACGTCAGGGTTCCTGATGATACACAATTTTCACCCTTTCTCACTAGGTCTGGCTGTCTGCCATACGACAGGTGCTTGTCGGTTTTGAGCGTTGCCCGACCTACCCTGCCGAAATGTCCTGCAAGAGATCGGCAAGTGCCTCGGGCGCCTCAACCATCACGTCATGTTTTGTCGGCATCGTGTGACACTGCCATCCCGGGCGGCCCGACACCCTCTCATACTCTTCCCAGAAGATTGAGGGCTTGTTGCGTTCGGCGAGGATGTAATGCCTGTCGGCAACATCCGCCTCGCGTCCGGTCAGGGTTACCCCTTCGATCAGACACCGCATCGGATGTGGCGTGCATTTCGCCCGCAGCCATGCCAGATGATCGGGATCGTCGCTCCAGGCGTCGAACAGGTCCGG
>WTIL01000084.1:18495-25231 GCA_011522725.1 Rhodospirillaceae bacterium | reverse complement strand
CCCGCAGCCATGCCAGATGATCGGGATCGTCGCTCCAGGCGTCGAACAGGTCCGGCTCGACCATGAAGCCGCCGTTTGCAAGCTGTGCGCGAAAGGCGGCGGTGCGCTCGGGGTTGCGGTTGGCAATGGCGGACACACCACTTTTCTCAGGCACGATGGCATCAAGATAGACAAGCGTGCGAATGCGCGCCGGCAGCCGGCCGGCGACACCCGTAATGATCACGCCGCCATAGGAATGGCCGACGAGAATGACATCCTCGAGATCCTTCCATTTGATGTGGTTGACGATATCAAGCACATGGGTGTCGGGAACGATGTCGGGCGACGCGAGATGGCTGCGCTCGCCAAGGCCGGTCAGCGTCGGAGACGTCACATCATGACCACCGCCACGAAGCGCCAGCTCAAGCGGGCCCCAGCACCAGCCGCCATGCCATGCACCATGCACAAGCACAAAAGTCGCCATGTCGCTCTCCGCTAATGAAACAGGCCGTCGGGGAATATCAGCAAATGACGCAGTGCGAAACACCGTATTTTTCGAGGCGGTATGTCCCGGCAACTGCGCGCCGACCACGCTGTTACCAAGGCTTTGGCAGCTTTACAATCCTTGCTGGCGGCGACTGGCTGGCCTACCGTGAAAGAGTTGATCTGCAATGTGGAAGAGGCCCTCGCCGCCATGGCAAATATTCTGATCACCGGCGCTAACGGATTTCTCGGCAGCCGGCTTGCCGCGACCATGCCTGTAGGCAGTACCGTGCGGCTCAACGGCAGGGATGAAATGGTCGAGAGGCTTGTCCTCGTCGATCATCTGGTCACCGACAAGGCGGCCGGGCCAGACGGCGCAGAATGGGTCGAGGGCGATCTCGGCACCCTCATTGCCGCGCAACCCGGCCTTTTCCTCAGCGCCGATGCCGTGTTCCACCTTGCCAGCGCCACCAGCGGCGAGTGCGAGGCGGAACTCGATCTCGGGATCAATGCCAATCTGCTTGCAGGTGTCGCGCTGGGTCGCTGCCTCGCATCTGCCGCGCACCGTCCGCTTCTGGTCTTTTCCAGCACGATTGCCATCTATGGCGGCACGCCGGAGGCTCCTCTTCCACCAGTCGTCGACGACACCACCCACCCGACGCCGCAGAACAGCTATGGATCGCAAAAGCTGATGCTCGAGGCGTTCTTCGCCGACCTGTCGCGGCGCGGCCTGATCACAGCACGGTCGCTGCGGCTGATGACCGTCAGCGTCCGCCCGGGACGGCCGAACGGCGCGGCAAGCTCGTTCCTGTCGGGAATGATCCGCGAACCGCTTCAGGGCGAGAATACCAATGTTCCGGTCGGTCCCGAGCTTCAGGTTGTGCTGAATTCGCCGGATGGCGCGGTGGCCGGCCTGCGCCATGCAGGAGCGGCTTCGGACGACGTCTGGGGCGGTCCGCGCGGCGTGAACCTTCCGGGCATTTCCGTTACGGTTGGCGAGATGGCAGCGGCGCTCGCAGCTGTCGGCGGCGCAGATGTGGCAGCCCGCCTGAGCTGGGAGCGTGACGAGACCATCGAGCGCATCGTCACCAGCTGGCCTGCCGAAGTTGCCAGTGAACGCGCCGCCGGCATCGGCTTTGCTGCTGACAAGCCATTCATCGAGGCGGTTCGCGATTTCGCCGCCACCGTAGACGGGAGATAACTCAATGAACCTTGCCGCCATCCCCAGAATTTCCCTCGCCCATCTTCCGACGCCGCTTGAGCCGATGCCGCGCCTGTCGGCAGAGCTTGGCGGGCCTGAAATCTGGGTCAAGCGAGACGACTGCACCGGCCTGTCCACGGGCGGCAACAAGACCCGCAAGCTGGAATTCCTGATGGCCGAGGCAGAGGCCGCCGGTGCCGAAATGGTGATGACGCAAGGCGCGACCCAGTCAAATCACGCCCGCCAGACCGCCGCCGCGGCGGCAAAACTCGGCATGAAGTGCCATATCCTTCTCGAGGACCGCACCGGATCGAATGATCCGAACTACAACGGCAACGGCAATGTCCTACTCGACCATCTGCACGGCGCGACAACCGAGATCCACCCCGGCGGCGGCGACATGAACGCCATCATGGAGGCCGAAGCCGACAGGCGGCGGAGTGACGGCGCCAGTGTCTATACCATTCCGGGTGGCGGCTCGAACCCGACCGGGGCGATCGGCTATGTCAATGCGGCGATGGAACTTGTTGCCCAGGCGAATGACGCCGGGCTTTCGTTCGACTGCATCCTTCACGCCACCGGAAGCGCCGGCACACAGGCGGGCATCGTCACCGGGCTTCGCGCCATGAACGCGAACATCCCGCTGCTGGGAATCGGTGTGCGCGCGCCGAAACCGAAACAGGAGGCGAATGTCCTGGCCCTTGCCGAAGCGACGGCGGAACGCCTTGATTGCGCCGGTGTCGTCAGGCCACGGGATGTCGTCGCCAATTGCGACTATGTCGGCGAGGGTTACGGCATCCCGACCGAAGGCTGCCTCGAGGCGATCCGCATGTTTGCCGAGCTGGAGGGCCTGCTTCTCGACCCGGTCTATTCGGCAAAGGCGGCGGCGGGCCTGATCGACCTGATCCGCAACGGGAAGTTCTCTGCCGGCCAGCGGGTGCTGTTCTGGCATACCGGCGGCGCGGTGGCGCTGTTCGGCTATGACAAGGCGCTGACGGCCTGATCCGGAGGCAATTCACCCCTCACCACAGGGTGAAGAGGATATTGACCGCGAGGACCTGCAGCACGACGGCGGCGAACCTGTCAAGATAGAGTTTCATCGCGAAATAGCGCGTCCTGACGGCCTGGCGGCTCATCGTCGCCGCGAGCACGGCATAGAAGGCAAGCTCGATTCCCAGATGGTTGCCGGCGATGGCCAGCTTGTGGGCAACATCCATGTCCGGCGGGAAGATCGCGACAAGCACGGCAGCCGCGAACAGCACCGATTTCGGGTTCGACAGATTGACCAGCAGGCCGCTGCGAAAGGCATGGCCCGCCGGGATCTCCGCCTCGGCAACAGGCTGCGGTGCCGCCTTCCAGATCCCGTATGCCAGATAGCTCAGATACAGCCCGCCAACGATCTTCACCAGCATGTAGGACCAGGGGAACAGCCTGAAAACGGCATCCAGCCCGACCAGCGCGGCGAGTGTCCAGCCGGCGGCGGCGATGCCAAGCCCGCATCCGATGGCCATGCCGGCGCGGCCTCCGGCGCTCAGCACCGTGCGGATGGCGACGACAAGCGCCGGGCCGGGGCTCGCCATCGCGGCAAGCAGGGTGATGTTGAAGGCGATGACGTGCTCGGGCTGCATGTAACGGGCGTCTCTGGATACGGGGATGTGGGGGTGCCGAAAAGGTGTTTCGTCCCTGTCAGGACCGGTTCTGGATCAAGTCCCATTTGTTGCCGAACGGATCTTCGAAAACCGCCACCTTGCCATAGGCCTCGTCTCGCGGCGTCTCGAGAAACCGGACGCCGGCCGCGGTGAAACGTTCGTGGTCGGTGTCGAAATCGTCGGTCTTCAGGAACAGGAACACACGCCCGCCGGCCTGGTTGCCGATGGCGGCCTGCTGCGCGTCATCGGCGGCCTTTGCCAGCAGCAGGCGCGTCTGCGCCCCGTCATCGGGCGAGACCAGCACCCAGCGTTTGCCGGCATCAAGCGGCGTATCCTCGACCAGCGTGAAACCCAGCTTGCCGACATAGAATTCGATGCCGGCATCATAATCCGGAACCAGCAGCGAAATGGCCGAGACAGACCGGGACATGGCCGCGTTCCCAAGTCCGGATCAGGTGGATCCGGCTTCGACGAAGAAGTTGTTGGCGGTGCAGGCACCGGCATCGTCCGACGCCAGGAACACAACCATGCGCGCCACATAGACAGGCTCGATCAGATCAGGAAGACACTGGCGCTGCAGGTGCTTCTCGAGCGCCTCCGGCGTTGCCCAGAGCTCCTTCTGCCGCTCGGTCATGATCCAGCCCGGAACCACCGTGTTCACCCGGATCCGGTGCTCGCCAAGGTCGCGCGCCATGGTACGGGTCAGGCCATGGACGGCGGACTTTGCGGTGGTGTAGGCGGGGAAGCCGCCTTGTGCCTCCCACCAGCTGTTGGAGCCGAGATTGATGATCGAGCCGCCACCGGCCGCGATCATGCCCGGCGCCACGGCCTGGATTGCAAAGAACATATGGCGAATATTGGTGGCCTGCCGTTCGTCCCAATATTCCGGAGTGACATCCTGCCATTTGTGGCGGTCGTCACGCGCGGCGTTGTTGGCGAGCACGGTCGCCGGGCCCTGACGCTCAGCCAGCGCTGCGATTCCGGCGCGCAAGGCCTCGATATCACACAGGTCGCACAGCTCGTAATCGACGGCGCCGTCGGTGCTGTCCTTGAGCGCGGCGGCACTCTCGGCATCCCGGTCGAGAAAGCCGACCTTCGCGCCCTGCGCGGCGAAGGCGGCGACGGTGGCGGCCCCGATACCGGACGCACCGCCCGTCACAATCACACTCTTGCCCTCGAGGCTCGGATATCTGGCAAATTCGGTCATGCCTGTCTCTCTCCCAAATCTGTCTCTTGGCCGGCAAAGTCTCGGCCGAAGTCTAATCCTGTAGTCATGCCATCATGCAGTGTTGCTGTCGACTGTCTCCTTGCCCATCCGGCCGCTTTCCCGGATAGTTTCTGCTGGGGAATGACGAAGCGGAGGATCGCATGTTCGGACAACTGGAAGGGACAGGCTACGAGGTCATCGATGCCGAATTCGGCAGCTGTATCCTCGGCACGGCACATGTCGAGCGGTTGTGGACCGGCGGCCGCTGGTGCGAGGGACCGGCCTGGTTCGGCGGCGGGCGCTATCTCGTCTGGTCCGACATTCCGAACGACCGCATGTTGCGCTATGACGACACCGACGGTTCTGTCTCTGTCTTCCGCGCGCCGGCGATGAACAGCAACGGCAACACCACCGACCGCCAGGGGCGGCTTGTCACCTGCGAGCATCTGGCGCGGCGGGTCACCCGCACCGGACATGACGGCACGGTTTCGGTTCTTGCCGACAATTACGAGGGCAGGAAGTTCAACTCGCCGAACGATGTCGTGGAACGCTCCGACGGGTCGATCTGGTTCACCGATCCCGACTACGGCATCCTGATGGATTACGAGGGGCGGCGCGCGCCGAGCGAGATCGGTGCCTGCCATGTCTACCGGATCGACCCCGCCGATGGTGCCGTGACACGTGTCGCCGACGACTATGCGAAGCCGAACGGGATCGGTTTCTCGCCCGATGAGACATTCCTTTATGTTGCCGATACCGGACGCACCCACGACCCGGACGGGCCGGCGCATATCAGGCGGCACAGGGTCACAGCCGACGGCACCGGCCTGACCGGAGGCGAGGTAATCGCCGAGTGCGACGCGGGATTTTTCGACGGGTTCCGCATGGATACGGACGGCCGCATCTGGACCTCGGCCGGCGACGGGGTGCATTGCCTCGACGCCGAAGGCAGGCTGCTTGGCAAAATCCGGATACCCGAGGTGGTCGCCAATGTCTGTTTCGGCGGGGCGAAGCGCAACCGTCTTTTTATCACCGCCACCACTTCGCTCTATGCTGTCTATCTGAATGTCAGCGGGGCGTAGGCAACGTTCCTGCGAGCCGCATCAGCGCAAGTGAAAAGGGGCACCGGATGATGCCCTTGTTTCTTCTATTCCCGAGCCCGGGATGGAAGGGCCTGTGCTAGCCCTGGACCAGCGACAGGATCACATCCTTCGACATGTTGGCCTGAGCCAGCATCGAGGTCGCCGACTGCTGCAGGATCTGCGCCTTGGCAAGATTGGTTGTCTCAACCGCATAATCCGCATCCTGAATGCGGCCGAGGCTTTCCTTGGCAGACTGGCTGGAGGTGGCGAGATGCCCCATCCTGTAATCAAGGCGGTTGATGTGGGCGCCAATGATTGCCTGGCGCTCCACTACCGTAGCTAGGGCAGAGTCCAGTTTGCTGATATGACCGGTGTAGGCATCTGTCGAACTGAGGCCTTCTGCCGAGGCGCTTGGCTGCAGCCCGAGGTCCGAGACTGAAATCTTCGCAATGGTGAATTCAAACGTGTCGTCGGCAGAGGCTCCAGTCTGAAAATTCAGGGTAAAGCCGCTGCTGATCGGAGTGGCGATGGCTTCAATGTGCTCCAGAAGCTCGTCATACTCCTTGTTCAGATAGGTGAACTCTGTGCTTGAGTTGGTTCCATTTGCGCCCTGCACAGTAATTTCGCGAAGCCGTTGGAGCGTATCGCCCATATCTGCATATTTACCGACCAACTCACCCATTGCCGTCTGAGCGTGAGACGCGTTCCGCAGGGCTTGATCAAGACCCCGCGCTTCAGACGTGAGCCGCGAGGCCGTGCCGAGCCCTGCGGCGTCGTCCCGCGCGGCGCCGATCCGCGTGCCGGACCCAAGCCGCGCCATTGCTGTATCGGTGTTTCTTGCCGCGAGGGATGCGGCCTTGACGGCGGCATTCGCGCCGATATTCGTGACCAAAGACAGGGCCAAGATCGTCTCCATTCATATTCAGCCACACGCCGTTTCGGGCGATGTGGAACGTCGTCTTCATGCCGGACATGACTATCCGGCACTTCGTAAACGACGCCTTTCTGGGCTTGATTAGCCCGGAGACAAAAAAAACGAATGAAACAGTTTCATCCGTCAATCTGCCCGGACAAAATCAAATGACCAGCATCGAGATGCCGATCACGACAAGAAGCCCGTGTGCGAATGTCTTGA
>WTIL01000084.1:5817-18395 GCA_011522725.1 Rhodospirillaceae bacterium | reverse complement strand
CCAGCATCGAGATGCCGATCACGACAAGAAGCCCGTGTGCGAATGTCTTGAACCAGGTCACTGGCGCACGCTTGAAAAGATACTGGCCGAACGACGCGCCGATGATGGAGGCCGGCGCGATGAAAACCCCGCTGATCGCGGTCTTCGCCATAATCGCGTCACGCATCAGCAGGTTGGCCAGCATGATGACAAGCAGCAGCCAGACACTGACCATGATGTTCGCACGCTGGACAGAAGGCGGCTCCGGCGCGGCAAGGTAGTAAATCACCATCACCGGGCCGGCCGGCACCCCTGCCCCGCCCATGATCACCCCGGTCACAGTGCCGATCCCGAAACTCGGCACCGGCCCTCGCGGCCCCTTATAGCGCAGGTCCCGGATCAGAATGAAGGCAGCCAGAAGAACAAAGGCGCCCATGCAGAGCCGCACGAAAGCCGGATCCGCCTTGACCAGAAAACCGGAGCTGAGTGAGATCGCCACAAGCAGCCCGGCAACAAGCGGCGCCGCCTCTTTCCAGCGGACAAGGCGGAGCTGCCCCGGCACCAGATGAAACAGTGCAACCGCGCTGCACAGGCCGGTCAAGGCAATCGCCTGAACAGGACCGATCATCAGCGTGAACAGCGGAACCATCACAAGCGCCCCGCCGAACCCCGCATAGGCCGTCATGCCGGAGGCAAAGAACGCCACGAGCATGCCGGCAAACAGCATCGGATCGATCACTTCGAGAAACATAACGACACCCGCGCCAGTCAGACCCTCTGGTGTAACACATCATGATCCCCATCCGGCCACGCTTTCACGATCGCGTGCCAGCGACGGTTGTCACGGGGTGTCAAACGGCGTCAGCCGACAAAGGCCTTTTCGATAACAAATCCGGCCGGCCGTGCGTTCGACCCTTCGACAAATCCCCGCCCGACAAGCAGGTCGCACATATCCTTCAGCATCGCCATGGACCCGCAGATCATCGCCCGGTCCCGTGCACTGTCGATGGCCATTCCCGCCGCATCTTCCAGACGGCCATCGGTCAGGCAGGTGGTCAGCCTGCCGGTCATCGCGGATCTTTCCTGCGTCGTCGCCGTGATCAGCTTCAGCCGACCGCAAGCCAGTTCACCGACAAGCGGGTCATCGGGAACCGCCTGTGCCAGCGACTGCGCATATGAGAGGTCGGCCTGCTGCCGGCATCCCTGAACCAGCACGAGATGTTCGAATTTCTCATAGCTTTCCGGATCACGGATGATCGAGGCAAACGGCGCGATGCCGGTGCCGGTGGCGAACATCCACAGGTTGCGCCCCGGCAGCAACGCGTCCAGAACCAGCGTGCCGGTAGGCTTGCGCCGCATCCATATCGTGTCGCCGGGCCGGATTTTCTGCAGATGTTCGGTCAGCGGCCCGCCCGGCACCTTGATCGAATAGAATTCCAGCGTGTCGTCCCAGCAAGGCGAGGCGATCGAATAGGCCCGGAACACAGGCCTGTCACCCGGAAGCCCGATCATCACGAATTCGCCAGACCGGAACCGCAGGCTCGCCGGCCGGGTCATCCGGAAGCGGAACAGCCTGTCGGAATAATGCTCGATCTCGGTAACCGTTTCGGCAAAGCAGCCGTCCGGCGGACCGGGTGTCTCAAAGGTATCGATGATGTCTGCTGCGAGTTCAGACATGGCGCATGTCCTGACAATCCGGTTCGCTGATCGAGCCAGATTGTTAGCATACGAATGAAATTGCGCCAAACATTTTGTTTGTCTACAAACGATTTTGAAAGCCGCAGCAGAACCGCTTGCCCAGCCTGCCGCGGTGACGACAGACCCTGATCAGGCGCAGCCAGACTCACAAACACGAACTAGCGGGCGGCACGCATCTCGGCGCGTTTCGCCTCGGTCCCCGGTTCGTCGAGGGTCGGGACACCAGACCCGTCCGCCTTAACGGAATCCGAGAGCACCACACCATAGAGGTCGGCGGCCTGGTCAATGCTGTAACGGCCGAGCCGCACATCCTCGAGCACCAGCGCCGCGCTGCGCTCCAGCGGGTCGCCATAGCCGCCGCCGCCGGGTGTGCGCACCCATACACGGTCACCCGACTCCAGCGGAATGTCCTGTTCCTTCGACAAGTGCAGCGGCACATAGGATTCGCCATCCCGGAACACCACCACCTTGTTCACATCCCCGTCACCGCCGCCAAGCGCGCCCTGCGGCCCGAACCTGCCATGATCCATGACGAAGCTGGCCTTGGCGTTGCCGTTGCGGAGCTCAAGCTCGTAATCGAGCCCAAACCCGCCCCGGGTGCGGCCCGCGCCGGCAGACCCTTCATGAAGCGCATAATGGTGATAGAGCACAGGAAAGGCCTGTTCCATGATCTCTACCGGCGGTGCCTTGGAGATCCCGATGGTGGAACACCCGTTGCTGAGCCCGTCACCATCGGCATTGCCGCCATAACCGCCACCGGACAGCTGGTACATGACGAAATCACGCCCGCGTTCGGCATTATGGCCCCCAAGCGCGAAGTTTCCGCTGGTGCCTGCAGGCGCCGCCGTCACCCTGTCGGGAAGCGGCTGGACCATCGCTGCAAACACGGCCTCGGCGATCCTCTGGCTGACCTCGGCAGCGCATCCGGAAACCGGCCGCGGGTAATGCGCATCGAGGAAGGTGCCTTCATAACCGGTGATATCCAGCGGCTCGAACGCGCCGGCGCTGATCGGCACTTCCGGGAAGATGTGCCGCATGGCCAGGTAGACCGAGCTCAATGTCGTTGCCAGCACCGAATTCATCGGCCCGCGACAGGGGGGGCTCGACCCGGCGAAATCAAAGCGCAGCCTGTCATCGACCCTGGTGATGCCGAGCCTGATCTCGAGCGGCTCGTCGACCACGCCGTCGCTGTCGACATAGGCCACCGACTGCCAGCTTCCCTCGGGCATGGTGGCGATCATCTGGCGCATCTGCGCCGAGGCGCGGCGGCGCAGCTCGGTGATCGCCTCGGCCACCGTGTCGTCGCCATAACGGCCCAGAAGAAGGTCGAGCCTGTCAGCCCCGACATCCAGCGCGGCAGCCTGTGCCTTCACGTCACCGATCCGCTGGTCTGCGACGCGGATGTTGGAACAGATGATGGCGTAGATTTCCTCGTCCATGACCCCCTTCTTGAACAGCTTTACCGGCGGCAGGCGCAGCCCTTCCTGTTCAACCGAGGTCGCCGAGGCGGAGAATCCCCCCGGCACGGCCCCGCCAGTATCCGGCCAGTGGCCGGTATTCGACAGCCAGCACCACAGCTTGCCGTCACGGTAATAGGGACGCACGAAGCGCACATCCATGAGATGCGTGCCGCCAAGATAGGGATCGTTGACGATATAGATGTCGCCGGGCTCAGGCGCGGCCGCGCGGCCCTCGCCGATCAGCCGGATCAGTTCGGCCGTCGAATATTGCATCGTCCCGACAAAGACGGGCAGGCCGCCTGCCCCCTGCGCGATCAGGGCGCCGTCATCGGCGGCATAGATGCCGTCCGACCTGTCATTCGCCTCGGCGATGACGGGCGAGAAGGCGGCCCGCGAGAAGCTTAGATCCATTTCATCGCAGACCTGCTGCAGTCCGGCCTGAATGACGCTGAGGGTAATGGGATCGAGGCTCATCACTTGCTCCCCACTGTGACCAGAATATTGCCGTCCTCGTCCGAGACCGCGCTGTCCTGCGGTTCGATAAGGATCGTGGTGTCCATCTGCTCGAGGATCGCCGGACCGGAGATCTGCGCGTCCAGCGGCAGCTTCTCGCGCGCATAGACCGGTGTGTCCTGCCAGCCTGAATCCGCTCCCGCCCCGTCGAACCAGACGGGCCTGCTGCCGGTCTGCGCGGCTGCCACCGATCCGGCACGCCCGGCATTGTCGATCAATCCGCCAAGATCGACCTCGGGGCGGCGGCCGGTGACGCTGGTGTTCACATTGACGATCTGCGCCCTGATTTCCGGCAGCCGGACCCGGAACCTGTTGAAATAGACCTCTTCGAAGGTCGCCTTGATATCGGCGGCCGTCATGCTCGCCGAGGCCAGCGGCACCTGCAACAGATGCGTCTGGCCGGCAAACTGCATGTCCAGCGAATGGGTCACCTCGATCCGCTCGATACGCACCGGCTCCTGCCGGATCAGCGCCTCGCCCTCTGCCGCCTGCGACGACAGCATTTCGCCGAGCCGGTCGATATCCATGGCATCCAGCGGCGTATTCACGGTGCGCACGAAATCATGGCGCAGGTCGGCGACAATGCAGCCAAGCGCGTTGGTGATCCCCGGGCGCGCCGGCACCAGCACCTCGGGAACGCCGAGTTCGCCGGCCAGCGCCGAGGCATGGAGCGGTCCCGCGCCGCCGAAGGCAAACAGGCTGAAATCCCGTGGATCGAGACCAAGCGAGACCGATACCATGCGGGTCGCGCCGGCCATGCGGGTCGTCGCCATGCGCAGAACGGCGGCGGCCGCCGTTTCCGCATCCACGCCAAGCGGATCGCCGAGACGCGTCTGGAAAATGGCGCGGATATCCTCGATCCCGACAGCGCCCGGCACCGATTTCAGCTTTCCGACATCAAGCCTGCCAAGAACCATGTTGGCATCCGATATCGTCGGCAGCTCACCGCCCCGCCCATAGCAGATCGGCCCCGGATCGGCGCCGGCGCTCTGCGGCCCGACCTCGAGCAGTCCGGCCTCGTTCACCCGCGCGATCGAGCCGCCACCGGCACCAATGGTCCGCACATCGACCATCGGCACATGGATCGGCATGGCGTATTCGATCTCGATCTCGTTCGAGACCGAGGGCCGGCAATCGCGGATCAGGGCCACATCCGTCGACGTCCCGCCCATGTCATAGCTGATCAGGTTCGGCCGGTTGGCGCGCCGCCCGGTGTAGGCGGCGGCGATCACACCCGATGCCGGGCCCGACATCACCGTCTTCGCAGCTTCCTTGACGACACGGCTCGCCGACACGGTGCCGCCATTGCCGTTCATCACCAGCAGCTCGCCGCCATAGCCGCCACCTGCAAGTTCGGTGGCAAGACGTTTCACATACCGCTCCAGCAGCGGCTGCACCGAGGCATTCACCGCAGCGGTCACGCCGCGCTCGAACTCGCGGCTTTCGGACAACAGCCCGTGCCCCATGGTGATATAGCTGTTCGGCCAGATGTCGGAAAGCACCTTGGCGGCCCGTATTTCATGGTCGGGGTTGGCATAGGCATGCAGAAAATGGATCACCACCGACTCCGCGCCCCTGGCCAGAAGCGCGGCACCGGCAGCGCGAACCGCATCCTCGTCGAGCGGGGTGACGACACGGCCGGCATAGTCCATCCGTTCCGGCACCTCGATGCGCAGGTCTCGCGGGATGATGGGCTCGAAATGTCCCTTCATGCCATAGGGCTGCGGCCTTGTGCGGCGCCCGAGCTCGAGGACATCACGGAACCCGGCCGTGGTGATCAGGCCGGTGCGGCTGAGCTTGCGCTCCAGCACGGCATTGGTCGTGGTCGTTGTGCCATGGATGACAAGTGCCACACGCGACAGGTCGCTTTCAGCCTCGGCGACGGCGTTCATCACGCCAAATGCCTGGTTGTCCAGCGTGCTGGCGACCTTGGCAAGGCGCACCGCGCCGCTCGCCTGGTCGAGCCTGATCAGGTCGGTGAAGGTGCCGCCTACATCAACACCGATCAGATCACCGTCACTCCTGTTGTCCTTGCCACTCATTCCTGACCGCTCATTCCTGCTGCTTCCCGACGCCGGTGCCCGCCTTTGCGACCATCGCAACGCCCTTGCCGCGCATCTGCCCCGAACCGCTGTTCATTGGTACGCAAATGAGCGCCAAATCTTGACAAAAAGTCAAACGGATTTCCAGAATGTTGCATGGTTTGGGGGGATCAACGACGCGTGCCGGCGGCATTATCTGCCGCGGTCACGATGGGCATCACGACAGCGTGGCCGAACGCCGCCGCCGCCCATGCCACCGGACAGAGCTTTGTCGCCCTGCTTCCGACCGGCCCCTATATGGCCGTGGGCGTTGCCACCGTCGCCCTCAGCATCATGCTGCTGTGGTTTTTGCCGCAGCGATCGGCATCCGCCCTGCTGCCACACCGGAATATCGGGCGGGTGGCGGCGGCGCCGGCCTTGCGCAATCTTTCGAGCCTGCTGATGTTCCTGGCGCTGTGCGGCGGCATTGCCGCCGGTCTGAACGGCACGCGCGACCCGCTGGAGAACGGGCTCGTGCTCGGCTTCTGGGTTGCGTTCTGGATGGCGGCACCAATGGTTCAGGGATATCTGTTCGACCTCTGGGGGTGGCTCTCGCCATGGAGATGGGCGGCTCAGCCGCTGGGAACGCTTGCCGCGCGGCCGGTCCTGCCGCTGCCCCGGCATGTCGGCGTCTGGCCTGCGGTGGCGCTGTTGCTTGGGTTCTCGGCCTTCACGCTTGCCGACCCGGCACCTGACGATCCGGCGCGGCTTGCCGCTGTGATATCCGCCTACATGATCGTGACCTTTGCCGGCATGACGCTGTTCGGCCCGCGGCGCTGGCTGCGGCAGGCCGAGTTCTTTTCGGTACTGATGGCCCAGTTCGGCAGGCTCTCCGTTCTGGCGCGGCGCGGCGCGCGCGTGCGCGCCGGCTGGCCCGGCTGGCAGCTTGGTAACGGCGTCGCCTTTCTTCCCGGCATTCCGGTCTTCACGCTTGTGCTTCTCGGCACAGGGTCTTTCGACGGGTTCAATGAGACATTTGTCTGGCTCGACCTGATCGGCGTCAATCCGCTGGCCTTTCCCGGGCGTTCGGCGGTGGTGGTGCCGGTGATCCTCGGCCTTGCCGGCGCCAACCTGCTGCTGGTCGGCCTGTTCCTTGTGATGATCGTCACCGGCGACAGGCTGGTCGGCGGCGGACTGCCGGCCAACCGGTTGCTGGCGCTGTTCGCGCCGACCATCCTTCCCATCGCGCTGGCCTACCACATGGCGCACTACCTTCCGTCGCTGCTTGTGGACGGCCAGTATGTGCTGGTCGCACTCAACGACCCGCTTGGCACAGGCGCCAATCTGCTGGGCCTTGCCGACTATTACGTCACCACCGGTTTTTTCAATCATCGCGAGACCATGCGGGTGATCTGGCTGAGCCAGGCGGCGGTGATCGTGTTCGGCCACGTCATCGCCGTGATCCTTGCGCATGCGGCAGCGGTCCAGCTTTACGGGAATGTGTCCCGCGCCTTCCGGGCCGGGCTCCCGCTGGCTGTTTTCATGGTGCTCTACACCTGGCTCGGCCTGTGGTTGCTGGCGGCGCCAAAGGGCGGATGACGCCAAATTTCCCATTTTGGACTGGACATGCTGTTTGCACACACACAAACTCGAAGGGAAAAGCAAACAAGAACAAACCGGAGGCAATTCGGGAAGAATCACGCTTGAGAGGGAGGCTTTCATGAAGAAAACAATCCACGACACGCCGGTGGACAACACCCAGACCATGAATAAGGGTGACGACCGGATCGACGCATCGAGGCCAAGCCGCCGCAAGGCGATCAAGACACTGGCAGCCACCACCGCTCTTGCGGCGACGGCGAGCAGCATGCCGCTGTTCGGGCGCTATGGCCAGGTGCAGAGCTCGGAGCCAATCAAGATCGGCTTCCAGGTCCACCGGACCGGAATCGGCGCCGCCTACGGCCGCTGGTACGACCGCACCACCAAGGCCGCAGTGAAGAAGATCAATGACGAAGGCGGAATCAACGGCCGTCCGGTCGAGATCGTCGCCGAGGATGACGGAACGGATCCCAAGCGCGGTGCCGAGGTCGTGGAAAAGATGGCCACCCAGCATGGGTGTGACATCGCGTTTGGCACATTGTTCAGCCACGTCGTCATCGGGTCCGCCCCGCGCGCCGGCGAGCTGAAAATCCCCTATTTCGTTGTTTCCGAGGGCCATCATGTCGCCAGCGGCATGCTGAACCGCTACACGCTGCAGCCCGGCATCACCGATGTGAAGAGCCAGGTCCAGGCGATGGCACCGTTCGTGAACAGCACGCTCGGCAAGAAGGTCACGATGATCTATCCGGACTTCGCCTTCGGACATGATCACCGCGATTACTTCTCGGCAGCGGTCGAGGCGCAGGGCGGCGAGGTTGTCGCAAAGATCGCGATCCCGCCGACAGAATCGTCCTTTACCAAATATTTCCCGAAGATCCCGCGCAACACCGATGTGATCTATCACGTCATGGTGGGTCCGGCGGTTCTGACCTTCGTCAAGGAAATGGGCGAGTTCTTCGGCAATTCGCGTCCCGAGATCTTCGGCTTCATCGACTCGCTCGAGGCGGTGGACCTTGCCAGCCCGGGCCTCGAGTTCCTCGAGGGAACCTATTTCTGGGAAGGCAACCCGCGCTATGCGCAGGCGAACCAGTCCGAATATGACAAGGCATACCGTGCCGCCGTCGGTGTGGACGCGAACGGCGCCTCGCTGTCGGATTCCAAGGACGTGGCCACCTACGCCCATATGTTCGGCTGCTGGGAGACGCTCCACATCGTCAAGGCCGGCATGGAAGCCAGCGGCTATGCGGGCGCCGGCGACAGGTCAAAGCTGATCGAGGCCGTCGAATCGATGACCTCGATGCCGCATTCCTTCGCGCATCCGCAAGGTGCCAAGGAATTCAACGGCAAGACCCACCAGACCTTCGGCCACCAGTACATCACCAAGGTGACCAACGGCAAGCTGGTGCTGGCGCACACCACATCGATCGAGGATACCTACTATCCCGACGAGGTCGACTACACCACACAGTCCTTCTAGGGCGATGGCGTGGTCCGCATCCGCGGGCCACGCCCCTTCTTTAAATTGTTGTTCGTATTGATTTCTTCGCTCTGGGGGGAGTGGCGCTAGCCGCATCGCATGGAACTCGGGCCCTATCTTATCCTTGGCCTTCTCGAGGGGCTCGTCACAGCCGCGGTGCTGTCGCTGATGGCGCTGGGCCTGTCGCTTGTCTTCGGCGTGATGCGCGTGGTCAATGTCGCGCATGGCGAATTCTTCATGGTCGGCGCGGTGCTGGCCTGGTGGATCGCCAGCCTTGTCGGCGGCCATCCGGCGCTGGGGTTCCTTGCCGCACTGATCCTCGCGCCCCTGCTCACCGCAGGCCTTGCGATGCTGGCCGACCAACTCGTCCTCAAACGGATCGGCTATGACCCGGAGCGTACGATCGTCGCCACCATCGGCCTTCTCTATGTCATCCAGCAGGTGACGCTGATGACCTACGGGCCCGACGCGCGGCCGGTCGAGGCGCCGTTCAACCATCGCCTGTCGATCCCGTTCGTGGAATGGACCGAAGGCGGGTTCGCACTGTACTGGCCATGGGGCCTTGGCACGACCAGCTACAAGCTGGCGGTGATCGGCGCCGCGGTGATCCTGCTGACCGCCATCTGGCTGCTGATGACCCGCACCCGGTACGGCTTGCTGATGCGCGCCACACAGCTTGACCGCGAGACGGCGCAGGCCTTTGCCATACCGGTTGGACGAGTCTATGCCTCGGTCTTCGGACTCGGCGCCGGCCTTGCCGCGCTCGGCGGGGTGCTGATCGTACCGATCCAGCAGGCGCATTACCTGATGGGGCACGACCCGCTGCTGCTGTCTTTCATCGTGGTCATCATCGGCGGCCTCGGCAGCCTTCCCGGCACTGTCGTCGCGGCGCTGCTGATCGGCATCAGCGACGGCATGATCTCGGTCTTCTTCTCGCCCACCCTCGCCAAGATCATCGCCACCCTCGCGGTGGCCTTCGTTCTGGTGTTCCGCCCGCAAGGTCTGTTCGGAAAGCGCGCGCTATGACGGACATGCAGAAATCCTGGGGCCTGCATCTCGGCATCATCGCGCTGCTGTTCGTGCTGCAATTCATCCTTCCCGCCTATCACCATGGCAGCCTCGCCAGGATCATGGTGCTGACCTGCTATGCCATGGGATACAACATCCTGTTCGGCTATACCGGCCTTCTCAGCCTTGGCCACGCGCTGTTCTTCGCGGCAGGCATGTACGGCATGTCGCTCAGCATCCAGCATCTCGACTGGTCGGCCGGGCCGGCGGTGTTCGCCGGGCTTGTCGCCGGGTTCGCGATGGCGCTGGTCATAGGCATGCTGCTGCTGCGCACGGCCGGCGTCGCCTTCATGATCGTGACGCTGATGTTCGCGCAGGCGGGCTATTTGACGGTGCTCTATTTCGGTGAATGGACGCGCGGCGACGAAGGTTTCGTCATCAAGCAGGAACTGCGCCGCATCGCCGGGTTCGACCTGTCCGACCCGACCAACCGCTATTTCGCCGCGCTGCTGCTGATGGCGGTGTGCATCGTCATCACCCTTCGTGTTGTCCAGACCGGCTTCGGACGGGTGCTTGTCGCCATTCGCGAGAATGAGGAACGCACCCGCATGCTCGGCTACGACATCCAGCGCCACAAGCTGGCAGCGATCCTGCTGTCGGGAACGATGTCGGCGGCGGCCGGCGCGGCCTACGGCCTGCTGTTCGGCTATGCCGGCGCCACCTTCGCCTCGGTGCAATATTCGATCTTCCCGCTCCTCTGGGTGCTTCTTGGCGGGGCGGGAACGGTTCTCGGCCCGTTCATCGGGACTCTCTTCATGTTCTATCTGATCGACCTGTCGAGCGAGCTCACCACCGCCTACATGCTGATCGCCGGCCTTGTTCTTGTCGCGCTGACCCTGTTCGCGCCGCAGGGCCTTGTCGGCGAGCTGCGGCGCCGGACGCTGAGGTGGCTGCCATGAGCCTTCTCTCGACAAAAGATCTCAGCCGGCATTTCGGCGGCCTGAAGGCTGTCGAGAGCGTGGATTTCGACCTTCCCGCAGGCCAGGTGCGCGCGCTGATCGGGCCGAACGGTGCCGGCAAGACGACATTTGTCGGCATGCTGTCCGGGCGTATCCCGGCAAGCCGTGGGCAGGTGATGTTTGACGGCAAAGACGTCACAACGGAACCGGCACATCGCCGGATCCGTGCCGGCATGGCCTACACCTTCCAGATCACCTCGGTTTACGGCCGCCTGCCGGTGACCGAGAATGTGGCACTGGCCATGCGCTGGCGCACCGGCGGGGACGAGGCCGAAACGAGGCGTCGGGTGGCCGAGGCGCTGGAGCGGGTCGGTATCGCCGACCGCGCCGACCAGCTGGCGGGTGATCTCAGCTATGGTCACCAGCGGCTTCTTGAAATCGCAATGGGGCTGAGCCAGAGCCCGCGCCTGCTGATCCTGGACGAGCCGACACAGGGCCTCGCCGACAGCGAGATTGCCGATTTCATCGCATTGATCCGCAGCCTTGCCGGCGAGATGACCATCCTGCTGATCGAGCACAACATCAATGTCGTCATGCAGACGGCGGATGCCATCACCGTGCTGAATTCCGGCCAGGTGCTTGCCGAGGGCACGCCCGACGAGATTCGCGCCAACGCCGCTGTTCAGGCGGCCTATCTGGGGACGGGCTGATGCTGACGGTGAGCGGACTTTCTTCGGGCTATCAGGGCGCAAAGGTGCTGCATGAGGTTTCCTTCGACGTGGCGGCCGGCGAAATCGTCTGCCTTCTCGGCCGGAACGGCGCCGGGAAGAGCACTTGCCTGAAGACCATCATGGGGCTGATCCGCCCGACAGGCGGCCGCGTCGAATGCGGCGGCGTCGAGGTGTCCAGCCTTCCCGCCAACGAGGTGCCGCGCCACGGCATCGGCTATATCCCGCAGGGGCGCCGGCTGTTCGCCGAGCTGACTGTCGCCGAGAACCTCGAAATCGGGCTGATGGTCAACCGCAATGACCATGCCTTCCGCGAGCAGGTGCTGGAGATGTTCCCGCGGCTCCGCGAACGGCTGAACCAGCGCGCCGACACGCTGTCGGGCGGCGAGCAGCAGATGCTGGCCACTGGCCGCGCATTGTGCATCAACCCGTCCGTGCTGCTGCTCGACGAGCCGACCGAGGGATTGCAGCCGTCAATGATCGAACAGATCCGGCAGGCCGTTACCGCGCTGCGCGATCGCGGCGTCGCCATCCTGCTGGTTGAACAGCGCGTCGATGCGGTGCTGTCGATTGCCGACCGCGTGGTGTTTCTCGAGAACGGCCGCAGCCATGATCCGGTCAGCGCAGCTGCGCTGCGTGACGATCCAGACCTTCTGCATCGCTTTGTCGGGGTCTAGGCACCCTCGCCGCTAGATGATCCGCTCAAGAAGCTGCATCAGCTGGCGCTGCTCCCCTTCGTCCAGCGGCGCCAGCGTCTGGCGTGACACCTCGGCGGCCTGCGCCGCGTATTTCCGGTACATCGCCCGTCCCTTGCGGGTCGGCGCCAGCATCAGCCGCCGCTTGTCGCTCTCCAGCGGTGCCGAGGTGATCAGCTCGCGCGCGCGCAGCCTGTCGACGACTCCCTTGATCGTCGCGACATCCATCGATGTCAGCCTGCCAAGCTCGTTCTGGGATGCCTGTCCCAGTTCGCAGAGCTTGGCCAGCGCGGCAAACTGGGTCGGCGTCATCTCCGGGATCAGGGCAGAGAAAATCGCGATATGCCGCTGCACCGCGCGGCGCATGACAAAGCCGACCTGGCGTTCGAGGATGTAGGCGTCATTCTTGTCCATGATCGATCCCCGATGATTGGTCCCCGA
>WTIL01000084.1:0-5717 GCA_011522725.1 Rhodospirillaceae bacterium | reverse complement strand
GATTGGTCCCCGACCGGCTCTTCCGGCCTGCGGCGACATGGCAATCCACAAGCAGCCGATGCGCGGTTATTGACGGTTGACACTACCAGACACGCATAGCACAGTCTATTTGTACACAAACAAAATATGCAGCAAAATCAATTCGGTCGACCCATGTCATATTTGCGACCACATCGACTGGAAGACGCCCTTGACTGGCTCGCGGCCGAAAGCCCCCTTGTGATGGCCGGCTGCACCGATATCTACCCGCTTCACCAGACACCGTCCCTCGACGGGCCGCTTCTCGACATCACCGGCCTCGACGAGCTGCGCGGCATCACGGCTGTCGAGGGCTGGCGCCGGTTCGGCGCCGCCACCAGCTGGACCGACATCCTGCGCGCGGATCTGCCCGCCGCCTATGACGGGCTGAAGGCCGCCGCCCGCGAGATCGGCGGCGTGCAGATTCAGGCCAGCGGCACCATCGGCGGCAATCTGTGCACGGCCTCGCCGGCCGGGGACAGCATTCCCTGCCTGATGACACTCAATGCCGAGATCGAGCTTGCCTCGCACCGTGGCGTGCGGCGCCTTCCCCTGAACGAATTCCTGACCGGGCCCCGGCAGACCGCCTGCGCTCCGGACGAGCTGGTGACGGCTGTCTATGTCCCGTCGGATGCAGAAACAGGTGTCGGCGGGTTCGAAAAGCTGGGCGCACGCCGCTATCTTGTGATTTCCATCGCGATGACGGCGGCGCGGCTGTCCATCGCCGACGGACGGATCGGAGATGCCGCGATTTCGGTCGGTGCCTGCGCGCCCGTCGCGGTCAGGCTTACCGAGCTTGAAGCCGGGTTGCGAGGGATGGCCTGCGACATGGCCGGGGATTTCATTCGGGACAGCAGGTCCGGCATCATGGCAGCGCTCTCGCCGATTGATGATGTGCGCGGCACCGCCGGATACCGGCGCGATGCCGCCGCCGAGATCGTGGCGCGGCTTGTTGAAAGATTATGCGGGGAATTCGGGTGATGGACGGGCTTCACGACAATAACGGACGCATCAGCTTCACCGTCAATGGCGAGGCGCGCGAGGTGAATTGCGCCCCGTCCATGCGGCTGAGCGAGGTACTGCGGGAGGCGTTGGCGCTCCGCGCGACCAAGGTCGGGTGCAATGCCGGTGATTGCGGCGCCTGCACGGTGCTTCTCGACGGGGATCCTGTCTGCGCCTGCCTTGTACCTGCCGGTCAGGTGGCGGGACGCGCCGTTGAGACGGCTGAATCGCTGGCCGGGGAGGATCGGGCGCTGTCCGCGCTTCAGGCGGCGTTCCTGCGCCATGGTGCGGCGCAATGCGGGATCTGCACCCCGGGCATGATGATGGCGGCCACCGCGCTGCTGCGGCAGGACGCGGCACCGGACAGGCAGGCTGTCGAGGACGCCCTTGGCGGGGTTCTGTGCCGCTGTACCGGCTATGCCAGGATCATCGACGCCGTGATGGATGCGGGGCGCACCGTCGCCGACAGCCCGGCACCCGCCGCCGGCGCGGCCATCGGCGCCGCGGTCGAACGGCTGGACGGGCGCGCCAAGGTCGATGTCAGCGAACTGTTCGGGGCCGACAGCTGGCCCGAAGGCGCGCGCCTTGTCCGCGCCGTTCGCAGCCCGCATTACCTTGCCGATTTCTCCTTTGGCGATCTTGAGGGCTGGGCCGCGAGCCGTCCCCATGTCGACGCCGTGATCACCGCTGCCGACATTGCCGGCATCAACCGGTTCGGGGTGATCCCGCCCTTTGCCGACCAGCCGGCGCTGGCAGAAGGCACAGCGCGCTTCCGCGGCGAGGCCGTAGCAATCATTGTCGGCGACGCCGAATGGCTGTCCGGCGCCGATCTGTCAGACTTTCCGGTCGCATGGCTGGAACGCGAGGCGGCAATCGAGGTTGCCGCGGCACGGGCGGCGGGCGCCGCCCAGCTTCACCCGGGACGCGACGGCAATCTGCTGGTGACAGGCCGTGTTCTCAGCGGCGACGGCGCCGACGGTCTGGCCGGAGCCGCTTCCACCGTGAAGGCGGCGGTCGAGACCGCCTATGTCGAGCATGCGCCGATCGAGCCCGAAGCCGGCGCGGCCTGGATGGAGGGCGATGTCCTCGTCATTTCCGCCTGCACGCAGGCGCCGGTGATGGACCAGGAGGACACAGCGAAAATTCTGGGCCTGCCGCTTGAAAAGGTGCGCATCATCCCGGCAGCGGCCGGCGGCGGCTTCGGCACCAAGCTGGATGTCTCGCTGCAACCGCTTCTCGGCCTTGCCGTGCTGAAGACCGGCAAGCCATGCCGCATGGTCTTCACCAGGCATGAATCCATGATCTCCACCACCAAGCGGCACCCCGCCTCGATGCGCGGCAGCCTCGCCGCCGATAGCGACGGCCGCATTGTCGGCATGACCTTCGAAGGCGAATTCAACACCGGCGCCTATGCCAGCTGGGGCCCGACCGTGGCGACCCGCGTTCCGATCCACGCCTCCGGCCCTTATCGCGTCCCGCATTACCTGGCCGAGGCGCACGCCATCCATACAAGCGGCCCCACCGCCGGCGCGTTCCGCGGTTTCGGCGTGCCGCAAGCCACGATCCTGCAGGAAATCATGATGGACCGGCTGGCGCTCGATCTCGGCATCGACAGGCTGGACATCCGCCGTCGCAACGCGCTTCTGGACGGGGACCGGACAGTCTGCGGCCAGCAGCTGCACGGTGTCGGCATCGCCGAATGCCTCGATGCGCTGGCCCCCGCCTGGGAAGAGGCCGGCCCCCGAATCGCCGCCTTCAACGCCGAACACAGCACCGTGAAACGCGGCCTTGGTGTCGCGTCCTGCTGGTATGGCTGCGGCAACACCGCGCTTCCCAACCCGTCGACCGTCCGCCTTGGCATCACCGGTGACGGGCGGCTGATCCTGCATCAGGGCGCCACCGACATCGGCCAGGGTTCGAACACGGTAATCACGCAGATCTGCGCCGACGCGCTGGGCATGCCGCTGGCCGACTTCGAACTTGTCGGCCCGGACACGGCCCTGACGCCGGACTGCGGCAAGACATCGGCCTCGCGCCAGACATTCATCACCGGCAAGGCGGCCGAACTGTCAGGGCGGCGGCTGCGGGCGGACATCCTGCGGCTCAGCAATATGAGCGAGGAGGCCACCATCCGCCTCGACGGCGCGGCGATCGTCATCTCCGACGGCAGCGCCACACGCCGTATCGAGCTTGCCGAGATGCCGGCCGATGAATTCGGCTATGTGCTGCGCGCCGAAGAGAGCTTCGATCCGCCAACGGTTCCGCTCGACGAGAATGGCCAGGGAACGCCTTATGCCGTCTATGGCTATGGCGCGCAGGTCGCCGAGATCGAGGTCGACCTGCAGCTTGGCACGGTCAAGGTCATCCGCATCACCGCGGCGCATGATCTCGGACGGGTGATCAACCCGCTTCTCGCCGCCGGACAGATCGAGGGCGGCATCGCCCAGGGACTCGGCATGGCGCTGATGGAGGAATATATCCCCGGCCGCACCGAGAATTTGCACGACTATCTGATCCCGTCGGCTGGCGACATGCCGGTCGTCGACACCATCTTCATCGAAAAACCCGATCCGGTCGGCCCGATGGGGGCGAAAGGCCTTGGCGAGCATGTGCTGATCCCGACGGCACCCGCCATCCTGAATGCCATCCGCGATGCCAGCGGCGCCGAGATCGACCAGCTGCCGGCCCTGCCCCACCGGGTGCTGGCCGCGATCAAACAGGCGCAGGGGGACAATGTGTCATGAGTGACAGGAAGGACGAGAAGATCCGCTGCGACGCCTGTCCGGTCATGTGCTACATCGCCGACGGCAAGAGCGGCGCCTGCGACCGCTACGCCAACCATGACGGCCAGATCGTCAGGCTCGACCCGCTGACCATCCTCGACCGCCGCATGGCCGCGGGCGACAGCGTGAAACCGTTCCTCGGCGCGAACTGGGACGGCGGGCTCGGCCAGGAAAACGAGGTGTTTGTCACCGCCATCGGCGCCGGCACCACTTATCCCGACTACAAGCCTGCCCCCTTCATCGTCAGCCGCGAGGTCGACGGGGTGGATTTCGTCACCGTGGTGACCGAGGCCATCTTCTCCTATTGCGGGGTGAAGGTGAAAATCGACACCGACCGGCATCTCGGCAAGGAAGGCGCGGTGGTCCGCTGCCGCGGCGAGGCGGTCGGGCTTGTCATCACCTCGGAATACGGCTCGCAGATGCTCTCGCTGGGCGGGGTGGACCATCTGACCGGCGGGTCCAAGGGCGAAGGCCGGGTGACCTGCGACACGCTGATGCGGCTGTGCAACAAGGAAGCCGTCGAACTGACCATAGACGACGGCGCCACCATCACCGTGGAAGCCGGCAAGCCGCCGATTGTGGATGGCGTCGCCGAAGAACGCATGCGTGTCGGCTGCGGGTCTGCCACCATCGGCATGTTCGCCTCGCAATGGAAGGGGCTGGTGGACGAGGTCGTCGTGGTTGACGACCACATCACCGGCGTTGTCTCCGAACACCAGGCCGGCAAGGTCATTGACTGGCAGGAAACCGGCATCAAGATCGTTGGCCGCCGGTCGACACCGGGCCGTTATTTCCAGGTGGCGGAGCCCGGGCTTGGCTGGGGCGGCACCAATATCGAGGACCCGCTGACTATCCTTGGCGACTGGAACGCGGCCAAGGGCGCGCGCCCGGGCCTGACGCTGCTGATGGTCTCCACCACCGGCGAGCAGTTCGCCTATTACGTTCTGGATGATGATCTGGTGCCGCAACCGGCCCCGCTTCCCGAGGCGCTTCAGGCCACGGTCGACCTGATCACCGAGAATTGCGAGCCTGCGCTCTGCACCGTTCTGTTCATGGGCGGTGCCGGCGGATCGCTTCGCGCAGGTGCCACACGTAACCCGGTGAAGCTCACCCGCTCGGTTCAAAAGAAACATACCGCCGTGTCCTGCGGCGGCGTGCCTGCCTATGTCTGGCCCGGCGGCGGCATCACCATCATGGTCGACGTTCTGAACCTGCCCGACAACGCCTTTGGCTATGTGCCGACGCCGGCGCTTGTCGCGCCGCTGGAATTCACCGTCAGGCGCGAGGATTATCACGATCTCGGCGGCCATGACGCGGCTGTCCGCAGCATCGGCAAGGCGATCGAGGATGGCAGCGAATACGGTGCCAGTTCGCGCGTTCTGGGACCGGGGGAGAAAACTCTCCTCACCCGTGACGACAAGGAAATCTGAGATGAACGCGCCGCTGCCGACAGGTCTTCAGGCCAGCCTGTTCGGAGCGCGCCAGCGACTGCATATCCAGCATGGCCCTACCGACCTTGTGATCGATGCCGACGGGCCGGACCGCCTGATCCTGTTCGAGGCGGCGCTGGACGCCATGCGCGACGTGCTGTCGGGGCTTGCGGACGAACTGCCCCGGCTGCGCGCGCCATGGGACGCGCAAGATCCGCCGTCGGGGCCTGTCGCCATGCGCATGCATGCGGCCTGTTCGGTTGCCGGCGACCGGTTCGTGACCCCGATGGCCGCGGTCGCGGGCGCGATCGCCGACCATGTGCTCTCCGCGATGCTGGCACATCCGCACGCCGCCACCGCAAGCAAGATCAGCGTTAATAACGGCGGCGATATCGCCTTCTGGACAGGCGACGGCGCGGTGACGCGCGCCGCCATCGCCGGGCCCGAAGGCGGCGGCCTTATCCTCCACGGCCCGACAGAATGG
>WTIL01000037.1 GCA_011522725.1 Rhodospirillaceae bacterium | reverse complement strand
CCAACACCTGAGAAAAGCACGCACACCGCTATCCGTTCGGATGGCGGTTTTTTTTAGGTCTGTAAAGCGACGCTCCGGTGTTTTCGCCGACAAAGCGGCCATCGGTCGTCTTACCCATGGTCGGTACCTTGGGCCGTTCGGTGCTAACGGCGACCACCTTCACCCCTTGCGTGTTCTGAGAACTGGCCACGCCCCAGTCCATAACCACTTTGCCTGCTTCACCGGAAATCATGGCTGCAAAACCGTCCTGAAAATCATCTATGGGAATGCGGTGTGTAATCAGTTCTGTCAGATCAAGTCCTGATTGGACGAGTGCGGTCATCTTGTACCAAGTCTCAAACATCTCGCGACCATAGATGCCTTTGACGCTCAGCATCTTGAAAATAATCTTATTCCAATCAACGGCGAATCCAGTTGGCGCAATGCCGAGGAGCGCCATCTTGCCACCATTGTTCATCTTGTCGATCATGTCCCGCATTGCCGGGGCGGCACCAGACATTTCCAAACCAATATCGAATCCTTCTGTCATGCCAAGATCGGCCATCACGTCGCGGAGATCCTGCTCGGCGGCATTAGCCACATGTTGCACGCCCAATTTACGCGCCAGACTGATCCGATACGGACTGATGTCAGTAATGACGACTTTTCTTGCACCGGCTCTTTGCGCTACCAGTGCGCCCATAATTCCTATGGGTCCCGCGCCCGTCACCAGCACGTCCTCGCCGACGAGGTCAAAGCTGAGCGCGGTGTGTACCGCGTTGCCGAAAGGATCGAAGATAGCTGCTATTTCATCTGGTATGTCGTCCGGGATCGGAACAATGTTAGATTCAGGGATGCAGAGATACTCAGCAAATGAACCAGGGCGATTAACGCCGATCCCTAAAGTATTACGGCACAAATGTCCGCGTCCAGCGCGGCAATTCCGGCAGGTTCCGCAGACTATATGACCTTCGCCTGAAACGCGTTGACCAATGCGAAATTTCGTTGCCGCCTTGCCGCAATCGACGATCTCGCCACAGAATTCGTGGCCCACAACCATCGGAAGAGGCACGGTCTTGGCCGACCACTCATCCCATTTCCAAATATGCACATCCGTTCCGCAGATCGCGGATTTGCGCACCTTGACTAGAACCTCGCCGGAGCCAGGTTCGGGTACGGGCACCCGTTCCATCCATAGCCCTTCTTCGGAGCGGGCTTTTACCAGTGCTTTCATCTGATTGGTCATTGGATGACCCCTATGTCCCGGCCGACGTCGACAAAAGCATCAATCGCGCGGTCAAGTTTCGCGCGACTATGGGCGGCTGACATTTGAGTGCGGATTCGGTCCTGCCCGCGTGGAACAACTGGGAAAGAAAATGGCACGACGAATACGCCTTTCGCATCAAGTCGCGCCGCCATGTCCTGCGCAAGCTTGGGGTCGCACAGCATCACCGGTATGATCGGGTGTTCACCAGGCAAAAGGTCAAAGCCAGCGTCAACCATGCGTGCGCGGAAATGCGAGGCATTGTCCATCAGTCGGTCACGACGCTCGGTCGAGGCTTCCAGCATGTCGATCACTTTGAGTGTCGTTGCAGCAATCACCGGGGCCAGCGTGTTGGAAAAAAGATAGGGGCGCGAACGTTGCCTCAGCCAATCGACAACCTCACGCTTCCCGCATGTATAGCCGCCCGAGGCGCCGCCCAGTGCTTTGCCCAGTGTACCTGTGACGATATCCACTCGTCCTATGACACCGCAATGTTCAATAGAGCCACGGCCTTTTGCCCCTAGGAAACCCACAGCATGACTGTCATCAACCATGACCATCGCGTCATACTGATCTGCCAGGTCGCAGATTTCTGACAATCGCGCAATGTAACCATCCATGGAAAAGACGCCGTCAGTGGCGATCAGTTTGAAGCGTGCACCGGCCTCAGTAGCGGCCTGAAGCTGTAGTTCCAAATCGGCCATGTCGGAATTGGCGTAGCGGTATCGCATGGCCTTGCAAAGACGCACGCCATCAATAATCGAAGCATGGTTGAGCGCATCCGAGATGATCGCATCCTCAGGCCCCAGAAGGGTCTCGAACAGTCCGGCATTGGCGTCGAAACAGCTGGAATAAAGGATCGCATCCTCGAAGCCGAGAAACCGGGACATCCGAGATTCTAGTTCGGTGTGCTCTTCTTGTGTGCCGCAAATGAACCGTACTGAAGACATGCCATAGCCATATCGCGACAGAGCATCTCGTCCAGCCTCAATCAACTCGGCGTTGTCGGATAGTCCAAGGTAGTTGTTCGCACAAAGATTAATTACTTCCCGACCGCTCTCAAGTGCGACGGTTCCGGCCTGCTTGGATGCTATTATCCTCTCGGATTTGTAGAGCCCGCTGTTCTTGAGCTCTTCGAGTTCGGAATTCAGATGGGTCAAGAACCTTTTTGTCATAGCTGCAATCCCTAAGCTGTGCGGCTTTGGTAAGCCTCAAGCCCGAGGCGCGAGTGCTTAAGCATATACTCTTCGACGCAGGCTCGGTCGTTCGCAAGATAAGCAACGGATTCGGAACGTTCTCCGGGAATGTCACCCCAAACCGGAGGGTGTGCTGTTTTTCCGGTTGCGTCATGCACTGTGTCGGGGAATTTTGCGGGGTGCGCGGTTGAGAGCGTTACCATCGGCACCTCCGGATCGGCATAATCATGCGCGACCTTTACGGCAATCGCGGTGTGCGGGTCTGCAATATAACCCGTATCCCTGAAAATGCGCGCGACTTCCTCTACTGTTTCAACTTCAGACACTGCACCAGCGTCAAAACTGTCGCGGATAAACTTGAGCATCTCATCTGGCAGGCTGTAATTGTGATCGTGCTTCAATGCCGCCATCAGATCACGCACCATGGTCGAGTCCCGCCCCGCAGCCTCAAACAGCAAACGCTCAAAGTTTGATGATATCTGAATGTCCATCGAAGGCGTGATCGTTGCTTTGACCGACCCAAGCTTATGATTGCCTGTCGCCAGGGTCCGGGCAAGAATATCGTTTTCATTGGTCGCGATCACCAATCGGTCGATCGGTAGGCCCATTTGCTTGGCAACATAGCCAGCATATATATCGCCGAAATTTCCAGTGGGCACGGTGAAGCTTACTTTTTGCTCCGGTGCGCCGAGCGCAGTTGCGGCCGTGAAATAGTACACGACCTGCGCCATCACGCGCCCCCAGTTGATTGAGTTGACCGCCGACAATTTGACCCTGCTAGCAAATGCCTGGTTCGCAAACATGTCCTTCACCATCGTCTGACAGTCATCGAAGCTGCCATCGATTGCCAGCGCATGGCAGTTATCAGCCCCCACCGTGGTCATCTGCCGTCGCTGAAAATCAGACACTTTGCCATCGGGAAACATAAAAAATGTTTCGATGCCATCACAAGTTTTGAATGCTTCAAGGGCTGCACCTCCTGTGTCACCAGATGTTGCCCCTGCGATCATTAATCGTTCTCCGCGTTCGGTCAGTACATGATCCATGAGACGTGCAAGGATTTGCATTGCAAGATCTTTAAACGCGAGGGTGGGTCCATGATACAATTCCAGCAACCAGTCGTTCGGCCCCATTTGCACCAAAGGTGTCACTGCTGGATGATGGAAAGTCGCGTAGGCCTCTTCGATCATCTGCTGCAAATCGACATCGTCAATCTCTCCGCCCACAAAGGGCGACATCACCGCAAAAGCCAC
>WTIL01000070.1 GCA_011522725.1 Rhodospirillaceae bacterium | reverse complement strand
AGCATGCGGGTGTAGCGAAACGGGCTGACCACCGACATCTCGCCTTGCCGCACGGCATTCGTCACACAGATATAGCCGAGGCAGCCGAGTGCGATCATGACAGCGAACATCAGCAGCATTCCGGCATCGGGAATGCTGGCGCCGCCGCTGACCGCCAGAAGGACGCCCCCGCTGAAAGTGAACAGGATTGATGCGTAAAACGACACCAGCAATGTCGAGACGTCCTTTGATACCAGCTTTGTGCCGATGTCCCTGATCGTCAGCCCGACCGCCGCGATAACCGCGAGGATCACCATCCAGTCAAAGTCGGACCTGCCCGGCTGAATGATGAACAGGACGCCGGAGAAGCCGACCAGAATGGCCGAGATGCGCCGGATGCCGACACGTTCGCCGAGAAACAGCGCCGCCGCTGCGGTCAGCATCAGCGGCACTGCCTGGATAACCGCTCCGATGATCGAGATCGGGACATAGGCCAGCGCCAGGCTCATGGTGATGCCGGCAAGAATGTCGCCGGCATTTCGCAGCAGCATCGCAGGCTGGCGCAAGGGCGCGAGCCTGACCGCCTCGCCCCTAGCCATGATCAGGACCGCGAACACGGCCGTCGAACCGGCGCCGAGCGTCATCATCACCTGCCCGACAGGCAGTGTCTGGCTGGCAATCTTGATCAGCAGATCGACCAGCGTGAAACACCCCATCGCCGCGACCATCAGGAAGATGCTTCGCAGGTTTGCGTTGGACATTGTTCGGGTCGGGTTGTCGGCTTCGGTCATTCTGATGCTCCGGCATAAAGCTGGAGTTCAATGTTCCGCGGAAGCCGGAACGGTCACATCAGCCGTTTCCGGTTATAGAAGGCGGGGCGGTGGAAGTCATCCCGTTCCCGTCACGCCGCCTGATGACACCGGCATCATGCCTGATCAGAGCGTCTCTTCGGCGAGGATCACTGTCTTCGGATCGGTGATCGCGGCGAAGGGCAGCCTGCCGTTCAGGGTGAATTCGGCAAATGCGATCTCGGCACGTTTCCGGTGCCCCATTTTTTCGAGCACCACCTTCTGCGTCGCCGAGGATGTCAGCTCGCCGATGATAAATTTATAGCCAAGGGATTTTGCCCGGATGCTGATTTCGGCCCGCAGCGCCTGATAAATTCCCTTGCCGGCATGGGCGGACGGCACGGCCGCCATATCGACAAGCAGGGCGTCGCCGGCCGCGAGCTGCCTTGTCTGCAGGTAGATGGCCTCCAGCTCTTCGAACAGGGCCGAGATCTGGTCGTATTTGTCCTGATAGGGCAGGGCGCCGGCAAACCGCTGCTTGCGAAAATCCCTGACAACAAGGATGCCCATCAGCTCGCCGCTGTCCGGGTCGGTTGCCATGAGCGACAGCCCGTTGCCCAGGTCATCGAAAAAGGTCGGGCGAAGATAGGCCCTGTATTCTTCGAGGTCGGCACCAAGTGTCTTGTGCAGGACGCTCCGGGTGGCGAAATTGAAGCTCGCCAGCGCAAAGGCCTGTTCGGCGCGCGACTCGTCAAGGCTGTGAATTTCGAATTGGGCCATCGGCGGGACAGTAGCAACCGGGCGGCATGAAGGACAACAGGGCGGCGCAACCAGAGCGGTTTTCCGTTTGACGCCCGGAAATTCCCGCTGTTTAACGAAGTCAGGCCTGCTGGCCGTTATGGCGGGTGGAGGGACAAACAGATGTGGCGATCATTGCTGTTCATTCCGGTGCTGGAGGACAGGTTCATCGCAAAGGCGGCCGAGCGCGGCGCCGATGCGATCATTCTCGATCTCGAGGCCGGGGTGGCCGACGACCGCAAGGTCGAGGCGCGTGAGGTTCTGGGGTCCGTGGTGGCGCGCCTGTCACCCGAGGTCACGACCACTGTGCGAATCAACGCCGGATGGGACGCGGCATCGCTTGATCTTGATGCGGCGGTGATCCCCGGTGTCTCGGCGCTTCATCTCGCCCTGTGCGAGGACCCGGACCATGTGCGCAAGGTGGCGGACCGCGTCTCGCAGCTTGAGACCGAGCGTGGCATTGCGCCGGGCACAATCAGGCTGATCGCGATGCTGGAGTCGCCGGCCGCCCTTCTTCTTGCGCGCGAGATTGCGACCGCATCACCGCGCATGGCCGGCCTGACGCTCGGCATGGAAGATTATGCCACGGCGATGGGCACCACGCCGAATGCGGACCTTCTTCGCCCGGCCTGTTACCAGATTACGCAGGCAGCGCGTGCCGCCGGTATCGCGCCGCTGGCCGTGCCGGCATCCATGGCGAATTTCCGTGATGCCGAGGAGATGGAAAGCGCCGCCGGATGGGCCCGCCGGATCGGGGCTGTGGGCGGTTACGCCGTGCATCCGGTGCAGGTGGAAATCCTGAATCGCGTCTTTGCCCCGAGCGAGGAGGAAATCGCCTGGGCCCACCGGGTGGTCGAAGCGGCTGCCAGGGCAAAGCGTGAGGGGGCGGGCGTTTTTACGGTGGATGGCAAGATGGTCGATCTGCCGATCATCACCCGCGCGCACGACATCATCGGGCGTCAGGCTGGCTGAGGCCGCGCCTGAACCGCAGCAGCACCAGAACGCTGGCAGCTGCAAGCACAAGGCCGATCATCAGCTGCGCCGGGGCAACCCCGACAAGATCGACAAGAAATCCCATCAGCACCGCGCCTGCCGCGCCGCTGCCGATGGATATCGTCGTCCACAGCCCCATGACACGGCCGCGATACTGGTCCTCGATTTCCATCTGCACGGTCGACTGCAGCGATATCGACATCAGGGTCACGGTTGCCCCGACAAGGGCGACCGCGGCCACGGCTGTCGCGAAATCCCCGATCATCGCAAAGGCGGCGACAAGAAGCGGGATGATCACCGGCATGGCAAGGATCTGGGGCTGGAACTCGCCGGGGGTCTGCGGTCTTGATACGGCCTTGAAGATCGAGGCCGCGGCTGCCCCGGCGCCTGCCGCCGCGGTCATATAGCCGAGGCCCGACGGCCCCTGTCCGAACACGCCGTTGGCGAGGATGGGAAGCGTTTCCAGTACACTGCGTCCGGCCAGCGCGCCGATGCCGGCGAAGATCACGGCGGCACGAAGATGCTGCCTTGCAAGCGCGTATCGCCAGCCTTCGGCCAGCTGGTTCAGATATCCGGTCGCGGCAGCCTGTGCCGGGGTGGCACGGTCCCGCGGCCGCATGAAATAGATGGCGGTCACCGGCGCGGCATAGGTCACAGCGGTCACGGCAAAGGCCAGCGGCGCGCCGATCGTCTGGATCAGGATGCCGCCGATGGCCGGGCCGGTCAGCCTGGACATGTTGAAATTGAGCGAGGTGATGGCGACGACCGAAGGCAGGTCGCCGGCCGGGGCAAGGCGCGGTGTCAGCGACATGCGCATCGGGTGGTTGGCCGAGGAGATCACGCCGGTGACGAAGGAGAACAGCGCCAGGAGTATTGGCGTCGGACTGCCGAAGATGCACAGCCCGGCAAACAGAGCCGAGAGTATCCCGGCAAGGGCGTAGCTGAGGATGCTGCCCTTGCGCACGTCGATCCTGTCGGCAAACACCCCGAACAGCGGGCTGACGAACAGCGTCGGGAAGAAGTTCAGGAAGGCGACGAGCCCGACGAAGCCGGCCGATCCGGTCATTTCCCAGGCAAGCCAGCCGATGATGACGCGCTGCGCCCAGAAGCCGTTGAGCGCGAGATGAAGGCTGACGACATAGCTTCGGAAGGGCGGGGATTTCAGGGCCGACAGATTCATGAAGCCAGCAGCCGGTGCCATTGCGCGAGGATTGGCTCGTCGATCTGGCCCGGCAATTCTTCCTCCCATGCCAGATAGTCGCGCGAATCCTGCATGTTGCCGTGATGACGGCCGGCGAACAGCGCGCTTTCGTCGATTGCGATTCCCGGATTGCCCGGCGCGATGCCGGCCGGGTCGAGACTGGCGGCTGACGACCATGGGAAAATTCCGGCGACCCGCCATCCATGCGCCGCCAGCACGTTTGCGGTCTCGACCCCGTGCGGGATGTCGTTCGCGATGATCACAGCCGGTTCCGGTGACGGGCTGCCGGACAGGCACGCGCTGATATTCAGCCAGCTGCTGCCGGTCAGGCTTGCCGCCCGGAAGGCCGCCGATGACCGGAAATCCAGAACCGGCCCGGAATGGTTCCGGTGGGCGGTCAATTCATCTGCTGCCAGAACAGGTAACGGCGTTTCAATCTGACCGGTGTCCGGCGCCGGCGCCTCGTCAAGCCGGCCGTCGAGCAGGGCGACCTGCACCGAAAATCCCATGGCGCGAAGCCAGTAGGCGGCAAAGGCGGCGCGGCTGCCCGACCCGTGATCGAACAGCACGACCGGCACGTGATAGCGCGCGACGGCCTGGTCCGTCTGCTGGATCAGGTTGGTGCCGGACAGTTTAAGAATGCCGTGTTCCATCGGCCGGCCCCTGGCGGCGTCATCCGACACATCGAACAGCAGCCGGCCGCGATGCGCCTCGACAAACGGACCGATGTCGCCGGCTTCGACCCGGTCGAACGGGATCCTCCATTTGTCGAGGAACGCCCTTGTTGCCGCCGGGTTGTCTGTATCACCGGCGAAGACGCGGCCCGCCTGATGCTCGCGGTCATGCCCGTCAAGCTGCCATGCCTGTGTGCCGCCCTTGAAGATGGCAAAGGGGCCGTCATATCCGGCCGCCTTCAATGTGCAGGCCCCGATGATCGAACGGGTGCGCCCGGCACAATGGAGAAGGGCGGTGCGGCCCGACGCCTTGAGCGCCTCCATATTCGCCAGCAGCAGGCTGTTGGGAAGGCTCTGCGAGCCGGGAATGGTGAACTGCCGGTATTCGGCCGTCGGGCGGACATCGAACAGCAGGGCATCGCGATGGTGCTGCAGATATTCGGACGGTGTCACTTCCGGAAGGCCGCATCTGTGGGCGAGAACCTCACCAAACGCCTTGGACCAGACATACTCGCCCTTCACAAAGCCTTCGCCAAAGCCGCCTGGGTGGCTGGTCGGGCAGTGCGCGACGCTGGCGTATCCGAGCTGTGACAGGCGCTGCGCAGCGGCATTGCTCGCCGCATCCTGCCAGTCCAGCAGATGCACCGGAAAATCGCGGTCGGGCACCAGGCGCGTTATTCCCGCTGTCAGCACCGACAGGGGAATGTTCGTGCTGCCGAACCAGTGCCCGTCGACATGGTCCCGCCTTTCACGTGTGTCGATCAGGGCGAAAGGCCGCCCGGCCTCATAGAGTGATGCAAACAGGCCGCGGCTCATGGCAGGTTCATGCCCCCGCCTTGCCGTGCCGGCGCTCAGACAGCTTCATAACGGAGCCGCTTCACCTTGGTCATGTCCGTGCCCTCGATCCGGATCAGGGCGGTGGGGCCGTCGCGCCGCGGTGCGTGCAAATCCCCTTCGTTATAGACATGCGCATCGCCCGGCCGAAGCTGATAGGTCCGCGTGGCGCGCACCGTGCCGGGCGTATCCGGCGCCGCTTCCGACACGATCTCGAAGTCTGTCATTTCCGTCTGGCCGCGCGCCTGGGCATAGATTGCCCATGAGTGGCCGTGATCATGCGGCGAAGAGATTTTCGGACTGTCATAGACATGGGCAAGGATGCAAAAACCCTGATCGGGGTCCTGATAGAGAAGCTCGCGCTCGCCGGTTGAAACCGGCACCAGCGCATCGACCTTTGCCGGATCGGCGAGGATGCCCGACAGCAGGTCGGCAACCGCCTTGCGTCCCTCCGGGCCCGGCGCGTCGTTCAGCAGGGCGCTGCAGCGGGATGCCAGATCGGATAGAATTTGGTCCATGTCGTGTCTCCTTGGTGTGGCAGGTTCGCCCGCAGGCGCCCGGACGGGACCCCGCCCTATGCGGTCAGGATGATCTTGCCGATATGCCGGCTCGATTCCATCAGGCGATGCGCCTCGCCGGCCTCGGCAAAGGGAAGGACGGCATATGTTACCGGCGAAATGGTGCCGTCTGCAAACAGCGGCCATATATTCGCCTCGAGCGCCCGGCAAATCGCGGATTTCTCGGCAATGGAACGCGGCCTGAGACGCGCGCCGGTGATGGTCAGGTGGCGGGCATGAACATGGCCGAAATCAACCTCTGCCAGTTTGCCGCCGCGAAGATTGATGATCATCAGCCTTCCGCCATGCGCCAGTAGCTCGACTTCCTTCGGCAGATAGTCGCCGCCGATGATATCTATCACCACATCGACGCCGCGCTCGTCGGTGGCGGCGCGGCAGGCCTCGGCAAAATCGGTATCCTTGTAATTGATCGGGTGATGCACGCCGAGGGTCCGCATCGCGGCGCATTTCTCGTCATTCCTGGCAGTGGCGAACACGGTTGCGCCATGCGCCCTCGCGATCTGGATGGCGGCGCAGCCAATGCCGCTGGTGCCGCCCTGGATCAGGACCGTCTCGCCGGCTTGCAGGGCGCACCGGTCCATCATGTTGGTCCAGACGGTGCAATAGACCTCAGGCAGGCCGGCGGCGTCGGTGAGCGACACCCCGTCCGGGACCGGCATGCATTGCCCTTCAGGTGCCAGCGCGTATTCCGCATAGCCGCCGCCGATCAAGAGCGCGCAGACCCGGTCGCCGGCGGCAAATCGGGTGCAGCCGCTGCCGGTGGAGACGACCTCTCCCGATACTTCCAGTCCCATGATGTCGGGCGCCCCCGGCGGGACTGGGTATTTGCCCTCGCGCTCGCGAAGGTCGGCCCCGTTCACACCTGCCGCATGCACCTTGATCAGCACCTCGCCGGGGCCCGGTGACGGCACCGGGCGCCGTGCGATGTGAAGCACATCGGGGCCGCCGGAAGGCTGCGCGGTGATGACATTCATGTCCGAAGGGACGGATCTGGAAGGCATGATGAGCTGACGAAAGCAAGGGGTGAACGGACAGGCGAAGATCTATAGCCGAATGCTATCCCGCCGATGGTTGAAGGTGCAAGGCAAAGGCCTGCAAGGCGGGCGCTCCCCATGTCGCCGCAGCCCTTGTTCGTGCTGTTCCGGCATGGGCTTTTTGGCTTGCAAAGGGGAAGGTTTTCCGAGAACGATTGGTCTGTTGGAATTGAAAGCGGAGTGCCAGGTGGCCAAACCAACATCCGGCCCGGAGACCCCCGCGGACGGAGCACCCTATGTCTTTTTCGTGACCGGCGGCGCGTTCGAGCCGGTGGTCACCGAAGTGCCGCCTGAACGGAAGTTCAACTCGGCCGACCTTTTCGCCTTTCGCCGGGTGCGAGGGGACATTGTGCTGTCCATCCTGATGCTGGCGATGGCGCTGTTCCTGATTGCCAGTTTCGCCGGTGAAACCGGCTGGGCGAAGCGCAAACTCCCGGCCGACATGGGGCAGTATATCGGCATTCAGCTCGGCCTGCTCGACGCCGAGGGGCGGGTGGCCCGTCTCGGCACCATCCTGAAACAGGGGTGGTTCGCGCCGATGATGTGCCTTGTCGTGATGCTGCCTTCGGCGGCGCTGAACCTTGCGGCCTCATGGCGGGCGACCCGCAAATGGAAGCGCCAGCAGATGCCGCCGCGCTGGCGGTATGAAGTCGGGCAGTGGGCACGGGCGCTGGAGTTTATCGGCTATTTCGCGCTCTATACGCTGGCCGTGCCGGTTCTCGGCTACCTCCTTTCGACGATGATCCTGCTGCCGTTCCTGACGTTCCGGCTCGGCTATCGCAGCTGGTACTGGCTTCGCGTCTCGGGCCTTGTCGCCTTTGCCATCGTGCTGCTGTTCCGCACCGCGCTGCAGATCAAGACGCCGGTGAATATCTGGCTGTACAACCAGCTTCCCGATGCCGTCGGCATCTTCATGAAAACCTGGTTCTGAGGCGGTGCAGGGCATGGACGCCTTTTTCCAGGGACTGGCCAACATTGCCGAGCCGCAGGTGTCGATGGCGCTGGTGATCGGGGCCATCGGCGGCCTGGTGATCGGCGCCATTCCCGGCATCGGCCCGGCCATCGCCATTGCCATTCTTCTGCCGGCGACGGTGTTCCTCGACGATCTGGTGTCGCTGGTCCTGCTGCTGGGGGTTTACGGGTCGAGCATGTATGGCGGGGCCATTCCGGCGATCCTGATCAACACGCCGGGCACGCCGGTCAACGCGCTCACAACCTATGACGGCCATGCGATGACACAGCGGGGCGAGGCGACACGGGCGCTGTCGCTCGCCTATTCCGCCTCGTTCTTTGGCGGCAGCTTCTCGATCCTTGTCGCGCTCGGCTCGCTGATCCTGTTCGGCCCCTATCTTCGCGACCTTGGCGCCCTGTTCGGCCAGCGCGACATTTTCATGGCGGCGCTTCTCGGCGCCGTGCTGCTGATCGTTGCGCACCGGCGAACCATGGTGATTGCCACATTGCTGTTCAGCTTCGGTTTCATGATCGCGCTTGTCGGCCGTCAGTCGCTGAAGCGGATCGACCGCTATACGTTCGATGTCGAATATCTCTATGCCGGTTTCAACCTGATTGTTGTCATTGTCGGCATCTTTGCCATCTCGCAGGCGCTTAAGCTGATGACCGGCAAGGATGAGGATCCGCCTGCGGCGCATGTGGACAGGAAGCTGTTCAGGGGCCTTGGCGAATTGCGGCGGTTCAAGGTGGTGGCTTTCCTGTCGGCCTGCTACGGCACGGTGATGGGAATCATCCCCGGGGTCGGGGAGTTTGTTGCCCAGTTCTTCAGCTATGCGACCGCGCGCGGCCTGTCCAAGGACCCGAACCGTTTCGGCCACGGATCGCCGGAAGGGCTGATCGCCTCGGAGACGGCGAACAATGCCGTTCCGGCATCGGCAATGATCCCGCTGCTGGCGCTCGGCGTTCCGGGCGAGGCGCTGACGGCGATGATGATGGTGGTCTTCTTTGACGCCGGGGTGAAGCCCGGGCCGGATATCTTCGAGAAATCGGCCGATTTCCTGTTCAGCCTGTTCATCGCTCTGCTGCTGATCAATGTCATCGTCGTGATGTTCCTGATGGCCAGCACCAAATGGATCGCCAAGCTGGTGCATGTGCCGAACAAGTTTCTGGGCGGTGTCATTCTGGTGCTGTCCTTCGTCGGCGTCTTTTCCATCCGCAACAGCTTTGCCGACTGCCTGTTCGCCGCCGCGTTCGGTTTTCTGGGGTTGATCTTCCGGCGGCTGGACTGGCCCCTTGTGCCGCTGGTGCTGGGCCTGGTGCTGGGATCGATCATGGTCGAGCGGCTGACGGCCGGAGCGAGCCAGATCCTGCGGCTGGCCGATCTCGTCAACAGGCCGGTTTCGGGACTGCTGGCGGTTGTCATTGTCGTTGTAATTGTCTTTGCGCTGGGCTCAACCGTGTGGCAGCGTTTCAGGAACGTTTGACAATCGGTTCAGGTCACCGATGTCACGAATATTGGGAGGAAGACCATGAAAAGAATTCTCGCAGCAGTCATGCTCTGCATGTTCAGCCTGATCGTTACAAATCCGGTGCGCGCCGACTATCCGACGGGCCCCGTTCAATTCATCGTTCCGTGGCCTCCGGGTGACTTCGAGGACATCCTGACCCGCATGATCGCAAAGAACATGCAGGAAGCGACAGGCGTGTCCGCCAGCGTCGTCAACCGCCCGGGTGGCGGCGACGGCCCGTTCCCCGGCGCGCTGGAGGTGCTCGAGGCCCCGTCTGACGGCTCGGTCGTCGGTTCCTTCGTGATCGGTGTGCCGGTCGTCGGACCGAAGATCGACATCGGCATTGCCGAGGACAGCTTCGTGCCGGTCGGGATTTTCCTGACCTATCCGTTCGTCCTTGCCGCCAGCGGTGATGCGCCCTACAGCAACATGGCCGAGCTTGCGGCGCATGCGAAGGGCAATGACGTCGTGCTGGGCCATTTCGGCGCCGGACTGACGCCGACCCAGGCAAGTTTCGCCGCTGCCGCGAAGATGGGCTTCTCCTTTGCCGATGACAGTGCGTTCGACATGCTCGACTGCAACACCCTGTCGTCCGGCGATGCTGATGTGATCAACACCACACTGGCGCTGATCGAACCCTGCCTTGGCGAGATCAATGTCCTTGCCAATATCGGCAGCGAGCCGATCGGCAAGCTGCCCGGCGTGCAGACCCTCGCCGCGCAGGCCGACATCAATGATCTCGAGCTGTGGAACGGCCTGTTCGTGACCAAGGGGACACCGCAGGACGTCATCGACAAGCTCGCCGAGATCGGTGAAGCCACCATGGCCAGCGACGAGGCACAGCAGCTGATGAAGGAAACCGGCGCGCGTGTCTACTGGCAGGGCATGGCCGAGTCCATGGCACGGATCGACGAGGACCGTCGCAAGGCGGCCGAAATCGCGGCCATGATCAACTAGGGCCGGACCCAGCGGATCCGGACCAACAAGGACGGGATGGGGCATGCCCCGTCCCGTCCCGCTTTCAGGCAATTTTACCGGCAAGTCTAGAGATGGCACCCCTGCGCATCGGCATCCTTCAGGTGAACCACGACAAGAGCGAGGACATCGGTGACCGCTTTCCCGATGATTCGCACAGGTTCCGTGACCTGTTCGACGAGCTGGATACGAGGTTCCGCTACCGTGTCTATATGACGATCGGCGGCGAGCTGCCGGAATCTCCCGACGAGCAGGACGGATTTCTGATCACCGGCAGTCCGCTCAGCGCGCTGGATGACAGCTTGCCATGGCTTGCCGGGCTGATGGATTTCATCCGTGAATGCGACCGGGCGAAGGTGCCGATGATCGGTGCCTGCTTCGGCCATCAGGCCATTGCAAGGGCGCTTGGCGGCAGGCTGGTGAAACGCGAAGGTGGATATAACATCGGCGTCGAGCCGCATGAATTCGTGGAGGTGCCGCCCGGCCTCGACAGTCGTCCCGAGATGCCGGCCTTTCACATGTTTCATGAGGACGAGGTGGCCGCTCTGCCGCCCGGATGCCGGCTTATGGCGCGCACGGCCGGATGCGAGATCGCCGGCTTCTGCAAGGATGCCCACATCCTGACGCTGCAGGCGCATCCCGAATTTCATAATGATTTCATGAATGCCTTGCTCGACCAGATGGCGGGTGGCTCTGAAACCCCGCTGCTGAAAGCGGCGAGGGCCAGCCTGTCGCAAAGGACGGATGGCGCTGCCTTTGCCGGATGGGCGCAGGCGTTTTACGCGGGAGGTGGACGGCCATGATTGATGACGGGTTCCTCAATGTCGGTGACCATGACAGCTATGCCAACGGTGTTCCGCACAAGACATTCGAGCGGCTGCGCCGCGAGGATCCGGTGTCCTGGACCGAACCGACCGACGGCATGCGCGGCTTCTGGTCGATAACGCGCCACGCCGATATCCTCGCCGCCAACGGTACCCCGGATGTCTTCAGCTCGGCGCAGGGGATCAGGATCGAGGACCAGACCCACGAGGAATATCTGGCGCGCCGCACCTTTCAGGAGACCGACCCGCCGGAACACCGCATCACCCGCAAGATGGTGAATCCGGCCTTTTCGCGCCCGGCAATGCTGAAATATGAGTCGCTCGTCCGCGAGATGGCGGCCGAAGTTCTGGATGAGGCGCTGGCGCATCCCGAGATCGACGGTGTCGAGACCATCGCCAAGCAGCTGCCGATGCTGATGCTGGGACAGATCCTCGGCCTGCCGCGCGAGGATCTCGACTGGCTCGTGCAGAAGGGTGACGCGCTGATCGGCAATTCCGACCCCGATTTCACCGATTTCGTGATCGACAAGATCGACAGCGACGCCTATCGCTTCATGCCGTTCCGCAGCCCCGCCGGCGCCGATCTCTATGATTATGCGGACAAGGTCATGTCCGGCAAGACAAAGGTCAGCAGCGAGGGCGTGCTTGCGCGGGTGCTTGGCAGCGCCGAGCCCGGGATGAGCGCCGCCGATTTCAAGAATTTCTTCTGCCTTCTGATTGCTGCCGGCAACGACACGACCCGCTATTCGATCGCGATGAGCCTGTATCGCCTGGCCCGCGATCCGGCGCTGCTGGACCAGCTTGCCGCCGATCAGTGCTGGGAGACCGCGGCGGACGAGTTCATTCGCCTCGCCTCGCCGACCATGCATTTCCGCCGTACAGCCACCTGCGATACCGAGCTTGGCGGCCAGGCCATCAGCAAGGGTGACAAGGTCGTTCTGTGGTTCGTATCGGGAAGCCGCGACGAGAGCGTGTTCGACAGGCCGCATGATGCCGTGATCGACAGGTCGCCCAATCCCAACACCGCCTTTGGCCAGGGCGGGCCGCATTTCTGCCTCGGCATGTGGCTGGCGCGCATGGAAATCCGCATTGTTCTCGAACTGCTGTGCCAGCGGGTGGAACGCCTCGACATGCTGGAGGAGCCGAGCTGGACAAGGTCCAACTTCATCTGCGGGGTGAAGCGGCTTCCGGTGAGGGTTCATCTGCGATCTGGAGCCGCATGATGGGCACTGCCAGAGGGGATAAGGCAAAGCGCGTGCGCGCCGTCTTCTGCGATCTGATGAATTTGCCGCGTGGCAAATATGTGCCGGCGTCGATGGCCGACGGCGGCAGCATCGGATTTGCGCGTGGCGCCTTTGCCGTGTCCTATGACCGCGAATTGCTGAGCGTTCCGGGAACGGGCTTCTATGAGGGGCTTCCCGACATGGAAATGGTGCTCGACAAGGAGCGCCGCACGGGATGGCAGCCGGATACCGAGATCGCGCTCGGACGGCTGGAGGTCGACGGCAAGCCCTTCGATCTGTGCCCGAGGTCGCTGCTGATGAAGACGGTGGACAACTGGAAGCAGTCCGGCCTGACGCCGATGGTCGGGCTGGAGCTTGAAGCCTTTGTCTTCCAGCGCGATGCGGATGGTGTCTGGCGTCCCTATGACACGCCGGGGGCCTTTGTCTATGGCACCGGTCCGGAAAATGACCCGGCCGGGCTTGTCGACATGATCTGGAAGACAGCTGATGAATGCGGTCTTCCCGTCGAGTCGATGAATGGCGAATACGACAACGGCCAGTTCGAGATGACCCTGTGTTTCGATGACGCGCTGAAGGCCTGCGACGACGCCATGCTGTTCCGGATGATGGCGCGCGAACTGGCATATCGCAGCGGATATCTGCTGACCTTCATGCCGAAACCCATGCCCGAACGCGGTGGCTCCGGCCTGCATGTCAATTTCAGCTTCACGGATCAGGACGGCGCCAACGTCATCGCGCCGGATGGCGAGCTGTCCGATCTTGCCAACCAGTGTATCGGCGGGCTGCTGAGACACCATGAGTCGATGGCGGCGCTGCTGGCGCCGACGGTGAATTCCTATGCGAGGCTGACGCCGGCGAGCCTGTCCGGATATTGGGCGAACTGGGGCGAGGACCATCGGCTGACCACCATCCGCTCGAGCCGCAAGTCACCGAAGTCGGCACGGTTGGAGCACCGCATGTCGGATGGCGGTGCCAACCCCTATGTCGCGGTGGCGACGGTGCTGGAGGCGGCGCGTCTCGGCGTGATCGACAGGCTTGCGCCCGGCAGTCCGGAGGATCTGGACGGCATCGAGCATGTCAGGGCCGAGCGGCATACGCCGCCCACGCTGACACGGGCGCTGGACAGGCTGGAAAAGGACAGGCGCCTCATCGAAGCGCTGAACCCGCTTCTCGTGGAAGCCTTTCTGGTCCTCAAGAGAGACGAGGCAAAACGGCTGAAGAACGGCCATATCGACCAGATCCGGGACTATTATCTGCCCTTCCTCTGATCCGCTGTGTGAAACCTTGAACGGCGTCAGGCTTCATATCCCATCTGCCTGCGGCCGAGCGCGTCCAGGTCCGACTGCGTGAAGCGGCCCTCGAACGCGACCTCGTAATCCTCGGCCGCGAAGTCCGGGCAGGACCTGCCGTTCTCGAAAGCGGGCCGCTGGCGGTCGAGAAAGCGCCGGTTCTTCTCGCAATCGGGTGCCGCGCCGATATACATCACATTGCTGTAGCCTTTGTTCCGGTTGTGGTCCTCGACACCGTGAATGACGTCGGGATGCCACCAGACCGTATCGCCGGGCCGAACCTCGGGAATGGGAACATAGGCGCGAAGCAGCTTGGCATGATGCGCCTCGCTGACAACCATGGCGCGTCCCGGGGCGGCGCCGCACAGATCCTCGTCGGTGATGTCGTCCTGAAGCGCCCGGAGAAGCATCCATCCCATCGCGCGGCTGATCGGCACGAGGTTCAGGGTGCCATCGCCGGGTCCTTGCCGGCTCAGCGCCGTCCAGCCCTGATAGGTGCGGAACATCGAGCATACTGCCGGCGAGGGAATTTCCTGCGAGGTGGTGCGATAGGCGGCGTCGAACGGGTCGTAAGCGCCGACATCGCCGGAGAAGACGTGGCGGTAGACATTGCGGTAGCCGGGGTCGATCCAGCGTTCCACGGAACCGCCATCCACATGCGGGCTGAGGCCGAGCGTCTTGTCGCCCGGCTCGCGCTGGCGAAGCCTGTCGGCATAGAGGCATTCGAGATCGGGGTCGAATTCGGCCCCGTTCTGTGAGTTGAATTTCCAGAGGCGGTTCAGCCAGGAGCGGACCGTGGCAAGTTCCTGAGATGTCCGCGCTTCCATCTGCGGGCGTGACCAGTAGAGGCCGAAGATCTGCGGCTTGCCGCTGGCGAGTTCGGAAAAATATTTGTCCATGCCGGCCTTTTCGGCCTGTTTCTCGAAATAGCCGTTATCGCGGACATAGGACATCAGCGTGTCGTTCCAACCATTGACCCGGTCCTCGGAAAAGACGTTGCGGACAATCACGCAGCCGCGGCGCCGCACCAGGTCGTGAAAGGCTTCGTCCTGCGTGTCCAGTTCGGCAAGGCTGGTGACCGGGATGGGCGAATCACCGTCGGCGACGATCTGCTCGATCTCGGCGATCTGTTCGTCAATCAGGGAATCCAGTGCGGCGAACCCTTGTTTCAGGTCGCCGCCGGCGCTGCGGATCTGGTTTTTGGCCTGCCTGATTTCAGTCTCGATGTCATCAACATTGATCGTCATGGCCGTCGCGTTCCTTCCTGTCCCCTGTTGCCCGGTGCATGCCCGGGGCATTGGGAAAATGTTAGACCAACGCGGTGCCGAGCGTCCAGTTCAGGGGCGTGGCCCGGCAATGCGCAGGCAATGGACAATCGCGGCCATGTCGGGCAACGTCAGAACACTGCGTCATTCAAGATTATCAACCCGCGGACACCACACATGACACGCCAATTCGATCTTCCCGTCCCCCGCGATCTGGTGGGCGACAATGCCCCGTCTGTTCTGCCGGGGGACGACCCGGCCATTCTGGGGCACGCCACCCTGGGCCCGACCGACCCGGTGGAGGTGCGGACCTTCCAGAGCTTCACGCTGACCTATACTGTCGGGTCGCTCGGACTGGACGACACCGGCGGCATCCGCATCGCCTGGCGGCGGATCGGCGACAGCGGGCTGATGCAGACACAGAATCCGGCGGCGCCGAACTATGTCAGCGCACAGAGCAATGGCGAGGGACGGCTGTCGCTGGATTACAGCCGTCGCGGCGGGCAGCGCCCGTGGGGCGAAATCCTGACCATCACCCAGCATGGCGGCTATCTCCGCCCGGGCGAGACCATCACCATCCGCGTCGGTGACCGGCGCGGCGGCAGTCCCGGGCTGCTGATGCAGACATTCGCCGAGGCGGGGCGCGATTTTGTCGTCATGGCCGATGTGCAGGCGACGGGCAATTTCTATCCGCTTCCCGATTGCCAGCTTTATGTGCCGATCATCCCCGGGCCGCCCGCCGTCTGGAAGGCCGTGACCGCCACCCGGCGGCGGCCGGGAGAGGCGTTCTTCCTTGGCATCAAGGCCGAGGACAAATGGGGCAATCCGGCCATTCCACCGGCCTGCCGGGTCGGGATCACGGCAAGCATGCCGGTATCGGGCCTGCCCGCGCATGTTGAGTTCGACGGCACGTCGAAGACGGTGATGGTCGAGGGCCTGTCCTGTGACGCGCCGGGAATGGTCAGCTTCACGCTTTCACCCGACGACGGCAATGAGTTCGCCGCCGGGCCGCTGGTCATCGCCGAGGGGCCGCGTGCCGGTTTCTGGGGCGACCTGCACGGGCAGAGTGGCGAGACGATCGGCATCGGCCGGATCGAGGATTATATGAATTTTGCCCGCAACCGCGCCTTTCTCGACGCGGTATGTCACCAGGGCAATGATTTCCAGATCAAACGCAAATTCTGGGATCATCTGAACGCGGTGACAGCAGAGTGGGACGAGCCGGGACGGTTCACCGCCTTTCCGGGCTATGAATGGTCGGGCAATACGGCCGTGGGCGGCGACCGCAATGTGATCTACGCCAATGAGGGCTGCACGCTGAGACGATGCTCGCACGCGCTGCTGGAACAGCGGGACGAGCTGGAGAATGAC
>WTIL01000064.1:38439-49717 GCA_011522725.1 Rhodospirillaceae bacterium | reverse complement strand
AAATGGTGGGCGTGACAGGGATTGAACCTGTGACCCCTACGATGTCAACGTAGTGCTCTCCCGCTGAGCTACACGCCCCATTTCAACGCCGCATAGAGATGCCCGTCAGGGCCATGCGGCGGTGCCGGGTTTGCCGGAGAAGCGATCAATCGTCTTGCGATGGCTTCTTGTCCGGCCGGCGGGTCAGAAGACCACCTGACGGCTGTCTTCAAGGCGTGTAGTTCTGCACCAAGCGCCGGCTTTCCGCAAGTCCCTTTTTCGCATGCGTCATGCCTGCTGGTGCGCGCGCTGATGCCACATTTCCGCGCAGGGATACGCAGTCTATGGGAGGCACGCCAAAACCGTGCTAGCGTCGCCCGGTGATGAGCAGTGTTTTGACCGACCAGATGGTGCCGGACGATGTCGGGGCGACCACGTCCGGGGACCCGCAAGGGGCCGTGTCCGGAGGCGTTGCCATCCAGAGCCCGCATCCGTCTTCCGTTTCACCGGCACCCGAGCAGTTCGGTCTCGGTGACACAACCCTGCCGCCCGTCGTGGTGGGAGACACGCTGTTTGAAGACCCCGGCTATGTTTCCTTCGACATCTACGAGACAGCAGCCGTTCAATCCGCCATCGTCGCCTCGTGCCCGCATGCCGGCCGCGGCTATCCCGCCGGCATGCTTGCCATGGCCGCGCAGCCTGTCGAGGCCTTGCGCGGGCTCGAGGACTTCGGAGTCGACTGCCTTCTTCCCGGCCTTGCTGCGGTCGGCATCCCCACGCTGGTCAACCGGGTTGCGCGCGCCTTTCTCGATGTGAACCGCGACGCCTCGGCGCTCGATAGCGCGATGTTCGACGGCCCGGTGAAGGCGGCAAAGCCATGCCATCATGTACGCGCCGGATACGGGCTGATCCCTAAGCTCACCGCGGCGCGCAAGCCCATCTATGCAAACCGTCTCGATGCCGCCGAGGCATCGCTGCGCACCACCATCGTCCATGCGCCCTATCACGCGGCGCTGCAGAGGCTGACCGACAAGGCGATGCAACAGCACGGCCACGTCCTTCTGGTGGATTTCCATTCAATGCCGGGCCAGGACAGGATGAACAACGCGCTTCCGGACATCATCTTCGGAGACGGGCACGGAACCACGCTGGACCGTGCTACAGCCGATGCGGTTTCCGGCTTTTTCAAGGATGCGGGCCTGTCCGTCGGGTGGAACCATCCCTATGCCGGGGGCCACATCACCCGCAGCAACGGTGATGCGCGCTCGGCACGCCAGGCGCTGCAGATCGAGATCAACCGGAACCTCTATATGGACGGGCCGGCCCGGCTTGACAGCCAGCGCACGCTTGGTCTGCGCGAAACGATCAGCGCCTTTGGCGCGTTCCTCGTCACAACCTTTGGTGAAACCGGCACGGCGGCCTGATCCGGCTAGCGTTTGCGTGCCTTGCCGGCATAAGGGTTGTCACCCTTGCGCATGACCATCCGCACAGGGATGCCCCACAGGCCGAAATCGGTCCGCAGACCGGTCGTCAGGTAGCGAAGATAGCTTTCGGGCAGATCGGCCGGGCGGCTGACAAACAGCGCGAATGTCGGCGGACGCGTCTTGATCTGGGTCATGTAGCGGATGCGCAGCCGGCGTCCCTCGACAAGCGGCGGCGGATGCGCCTCCAGCATGCCCTCGAGCCAGCGGTTCAGCCTGCCCGTGGAAATCCGTGTGTTCCACAGGCCGTACATCTCGTCCGCAGCGGCAAGCATCTTGTCGAGACCGCGGCCGTGAAGGCCGGATGTGTGCACCACCGGCACCCCGCGAAGCTGCGCCAGCGAGGTTTGCAGCCGGTCGTCAATTCCCTGCGCCGCCGCCTGCCTGTTGCGCACCGCGTCCCACTTGTTGGCGCCTATGACGACCGCGCGGCCTTCCTCGGCAATCAGCCTTGCGATCGCCAGGTCCTGACGATGCAGTTCCTCGGTGGCGTCAACGAGCAGAACGCACAGGTGCGCATACTGGATGGCGCGAAGGGCATCCTCGACCATCAGCTGCTCGACCTTGTCGCTGATGCGGGCCTTCCGGCGCATGCCGGCGGTATCGACGAGCTTGTACGGGCGCCCCTTCCAGGTGAAGGGAAGCTCGATCGAATCGCGTGTGATGCCGGCCTCGGGACCGGTCAGCAGCCGGTCCTCGCCGAGAAGCCGGTTGATCAGCGTAGACTTGCCCATGTTCGGCCTGCCGACAACAGCGATCCGCATCGGCTGCATGGACTGTTCGTCCTGCCAGATCTCGAGCGGGTTGCCCTCCTCGTCCAGAGGCGGCTCGTCGTCCCCGTCGATGGCGTCGGTGTCGTCATCCTCGGGTTCGGCCAGCATGTCGATGCCGACCATGCGCGCGCCTTCGATGATCGCGTCATGAAGGTCGACAAGCCCCTCGCCATGGGCCGCCGAAATCGGCACCGGTTCCCCCAGCCCAAGCTCCCACGCCTCGGCAAGGCCGGCTGCGCCGGCGCGCCCCTCGCATTTGTTGGCGAGAAGCACGACATGCGCGCCTGCGCGGCGAATCTGGTCGGCAAAGAACTTGTCGGCGGGCGTGACACCGGCGCGGGCGTCGATCACCATCAGTGTGAAATCGGCGGCATCGATCGCGCGTTCCGTCTGCCGGCGCATGCGATCCTCCAGGCTGCCGGTCGAGGCTTCCTCAAGGCCGGCCGTATCAATGATACGAAAGCGCAGCCCGGCAAGGCTGGCATCGCCCTCGCGGCGGTCGCGCGTGACGCCGGGCTGGTCGTCGACAATGGCGTGCTGCCTGCCGATCAGCCTGTTGAACAGTGTCGATTTGCCGACATTCGGCCGCCCGACGATGGCAATGGTGGCGGTCATGACAAAACTGCCAGGCTCCTGAAATGAAGTTGATTTTACCGCGCGGCACCTGCCGCGCCACAAGGCCCCTATTCGACCGCGACAAGCGTGCCGTTGTGGCCCATGACAAACATACGTCCGGCAGCCACCTGAGGCGGCGTGCGGACTTCACGGCCAAGCGACAGCCGCTCAACCTCTTCACCGCTGTCCGGGTCGAAAGAGACCACCGTGCCGGCCTGCGACACGACATGGACACGGTCACCGGCCACAACCGGCCCGAAATAGCGGGTCGGATTTTCCGGCACGACAACATCCAGCGGCACCGCGCCGTCAAGCTCGGTCACCCAGCGGATGACACCGTCCTCGCGGCGAATGGCATAAAGCCGGCCGTCAAGCGACAGGACGAAGAGGGTTTCGCCGGCCAGCCATGGCATCTCCATGCCGGCGATGGCGCGCTCCCAGACGGGGAGGCCGTTGCGCGCGCTGAACGCCACGATCCGGCCCGACTGGCCGATCACGAAAATGAGGCCGCCATCATGCACCGGGTGCGCCCGCACATCGCCAAGGTTCTGGATCGGCGTGCGCGGCAGCAGCGATGCCACGGAATCCGTCCACAGCAGCTCGCCATTGCCAGCATCGAAATAGGACACCTCGCCCCCGGCCCCGGCAAGCGCGATTTCGTCATTGGCATAGGCCGGTGCGGGCGCGCCGAACAGAACCGTCCCGGCAGCGATGCCAAAATGCACCCACAGCTCTTCACCGGACACGAGAAGGTGAACCTTCATGTTGCCGTCAAGGTCGGTCACAGCCACCCGGTCGGTGCCGATGATGGTCGGTCCGCCACGCAGCGGTATCTTCATCTCGACGGTCCAGATCAGGTCACCGGACGCCGCGTCGAGAAGAGACAGGGCCTGCCCGCCAGCGTGAACAACAAGCCCCTCAGGTGACAGCGCCAGGCCTCCGCCGATCCCGGGGAGCGGGTCATCACCCTTGTCCTCGATGACGGTCGACCAGATCGCCGCACCGTTCTTGACGTCGAAGGCGCTCACCGTGCCGTCCGGCGACACGGTATAGACCCGCCCGTCACCGACAACCGGAAGCGCGAGTTCGGTCAGATCGGTGCCGCCCATGCCGATTTTCGAGCTCCAGCTCGTCGACAGTGGTGGCTGCAGCTTTGAATTGCCGCCGGAATGTCCGGAATCAGCTCCCGGCATACGGGCCGAATTCAGATTGACCATTTCCGGAAGGCCTGCCCCCTCGGCAAGCGCGTCGGGCGAGGCCGTTTCGATCACGATCTCGGGCAGTACATTGACGCGGTCACCGGACAGGATCGCTTCCGGCACCGAACAGGATGTCGTCGCCAGCATCAGAGCGCCAAGGGCTGCCAGCGTCAGACCGCGCAACGGCTTTCCGGAAGACGCGGTTCGCGATGTCGGGCTGGGTAACAGCATGGCTGTGATCCTGTATGGCAATGAGAGGAACGGCCCCGGTTCAGGACTGAAGCACCCGCGCAAGCTGTGCCGCGCGCTGGCGCAGCTCTGGCGGCGCCCCCTCGAGTTCGATGATTTCCTGAAGCTTTGCAGACGCCGCGCCGCGGTCACCAGCTTTCAGATCCAGCGCCGCGCTCAGTTCAAGCGCGAGCGGCCGCCACGGACCCGACCCGTTGGCGAGCGGCTCGAGGCGGTCCTGCAGGTCTGCCGGATTGCTCGATTCCGGTGCGTTCATGACAGACAGAACCGTCGCGGCATCGCGGTAGAGCGCGGCGACGGACGCATCGGCAGCAATTTCGAGATAAACACCCTCTGCCGCAGCGGCGTCCCCGTCACCCGCCTTGCCTGCGGCAATCCGGAAACGGCCAAGAAGCGCGTAACCGTCTGTGAGGTCACCGAGGCTCGCCTCGAGCATCGTCACCGCATCATCGGATGCGATCGCCTGGCTGTAGAGGTCGGCGGAGGCTTCCGCCTGCGACTGTTTCCACGCCGTGAAGCCCTGCGAGGCGCCGACGCCGAGTACAACGGCTGCGGCTGCGGATACAACATATTTGCCATAGCGTGCCCAGACCTGCTTGGCCCGGTCCTGCTTCAGCTCTTCATCGATTTCGTCAAAAATATCAGCCATCTGATAATGTCCTGCCATGGATGCCGGCACGGCAATGGCAGGCCTTTGCTGGAAATTGCACAAACCCGTCGAGCGGGCTGGCGATGCGCCAGGCCTGAAGCGGCATGGGCCACTGGTTGACAGCCAGCGCAAAGCTGCCCCAACATATACACTCAAACGCCGATCAGACAACAGAAAAGCAGGTGAACTACGGCCGTGTCACGTGTTTCGATTCCGAAAAAACTTCGCCGCCAACTCTATTTCTCCAGACCTGAACTGAGCCAGATCCTGGCAGCCTACAGTGCCCGCGTCGCCGCCGGCGAATGGCGCGATTACGCGATCGATCATCTGGCCGGCTCGGCAACCTTCTCCATTTTTCGCCACACTCACGAAAACCCGCTCTTCGTGATCGAGAAAAAACAGCGCCATCCCAAGGAAGCGCCGCAATTCATCCTTCGCGACCGCAACCGGGTGCTGTGCCGCTCCGGCACTGTCGGCGACATCATCGGCCATTTCAACAAGCTGCCGCGTCTCGTCACCGGCTGACCGCCGTCCCTGCGCCATGTCACAGACAATTCGGGGTTTCCTGACCGCATCGGGATTCACGCTTGCGCCACCACGTCATACAAGTTATCACTAAATTAGAACAAAACATGAACATTTGAACAATCGACCGCACGCTCTGACTGCTGAAACCGGTGCCGCGGTGATGGTGGAGGCATGCGATGGGCGCATTCAAACGGCGGGTGACGGAGAGCCACGATCCGGCCAATCCGACGACTCTCGGCGATCTGGCAAAGGACGGCTTGCGGGTTTTCTGCTGGTGCCACCGATGTGGCCACAATGCGGAGATCGAGACCGCGCCGCTGATCGCCAGGCTCGGCCCGATGTTTCCGGTGCCCGAGCTTGGCAGCCGCATGCGCTGCACATCATGCGAGGCACGCGATGTGGCCACGCGGCCTGCCTGGCCCCGCCATGGCGGCGGGCAGATCGCGCGCTACGGTTAGGTCATGGACAGCCCTCTGCCCATGGGATAGAACCGTGTCGGTAGATTCATGCCGAAAGGCAAGGGAGATCAGTGATGAACGCAAGTGACACCGCCCGGGTACAGAATTATCTGAGGCAGCGCTTCGGAAACAAGCGCCTGTCGCTCGCCCGCCGCGAGAACAAGGACGATTCAGCCGACCTGATGCTCGAGGACGAGTTCATCGGTGTCGTCTTCCAGGACGATGAGGACGGCGAAGTCTGCTTCCATGTGCAGATTTCGATTCTCGAGGAAGATCTCGACGAGGTCTGATCCGGCACCGGGCCGACGGCCCTGTGCTGGCAGGCTCAGGCTCCGAGCCAGCCGCCGGCCCTCGCCATGCCGATCGCCAGCGCGAACATCACCACCGCAATAATCGTATCAAGCACGCGCCACGCGTTGGGCCGCTGCATCTGCGGAGCAAGCAGGCTCGCGCCGTAACCGAGCGCGAAGAAAAAGACGAAGCTGGCCGTCGCCGCCCCGGTGCCGTAGGCGAGCTTGTCCATGCCGGTGAACCGCACCGACACCGTGCCAAGCAGCACGACCGTATCCAGATAGACATGCGGGTTACCAAAAGTCAGTACCGCGCCTGTGGTCAGGACAGCCGCCAGGCTGTCTGACCCGGCCGCGTCAGCCTTAATGGCGGCGTTGGCGCGGATGGCGCTGCGAAGCCGCATGACCCCGTAGCCGGCCAGCCAAAGGGCGGCAAGCCCGAACAGCGCCGCCTCATAACGCGCTGCCACATCTGCGATCAGCAGCGACAGGCCGCCGACGCCAACCACGATGAGCGCCATATCGGCAACGGCGCAGAACAGCACGACAGCAAACACATGCTGCCGCAACAATCCCTGCCGCAAGACAAAGGCGTTTTGCGCTCCGATGGCGATAAGGAGAGAAAACCCGAGCGCGAACCCGGTCGCATAAGAGGAAGCCAGCATGCAAATTCAGGCCAGTCACGGCCGCCAGACTGAAGCAGGCCAAGCCCGCTGAAAAACTGAGACGACGCTAGCACAGCCGCGCCCTGCGACAATCAGAAATTGTCAGTCGCCCGACAAGGCCCACTCGACAGCGTGGCGCGCATGCAGAAGCGTCGTGTCATACAGCGGCAGGGCGTGGTGCTCCGGCTTGACCAGCATTTCGATCTCGGTACAGCCGAGGATGATGCCCTCGGCCCCGCGCGCGGCGAGGCCATCCATGATTTCAAGATAGCTGTTGCGCGAGCTGTCCTCGACAATACCGCGGCACAGCTCATCGAAGATGACAGCATCTATGCGCCCGATCTGCCCTTCGTCGGGAAGGATCACGTCGATCCCGAACCCCTCGCGAAGCCTTGTCGCATAGAAATCCTCGACCATGGTGAATCTTGTTCCCAGCAAGCCGACGCGTGTCAGCCCGTCAGCCGCCAGCGCATGGCCAAGCGCATCGGCGATGTGAAAAAACGGAATGCCGATGCGCGTGGCGATCCTGCCATACAGCTTGTGCATCGTATTGCTGCACAGCAGGACGCAGTCGGCACCGCCCTGCTCCAGCGCGGCCGCCTCATCCCCGAGACGGCTTTCGATCGCCGTCCATTCACCGCGCTGCATGGCCGCCTCAAGCCCGGCAAAATCGACGCTCCGCATCAGGATTTCAGCCGAATGAAGGCCGCCGAGACGCGCAGCCACCATTTCGTTCAGCAGATCATAATAGGTGCGGGTGGATTGCCAGCTCATGCCGCCGATCAGGCCGATGGTCTTCATGACGGCTTTGTCTCCCGCCGTGGACGCGGCACCAGCTCGCCGCCACAATTGCGGCATGCCATGCCGTCACCTTCGGCGCAAGGGCGGCACCAACTGCATTCGTAGGAACAGATCAGCGCTTCGTCCTGCCAGCCAAGCGGCGCAGCGCACCCCTGGCATTCCGGCTTCATCTCAAGCGCCATTCAGCCCTCTCCCACTGTGTCGAGCTGGTTCGAAATCTCGATCAGATTGCCGTCCGGATCGCGCACATAGACCGACCAGAGAGGTCCCGTCGCGCCCGTTTTCGCAACCGGCCCGTGTTCGACGGCGATGCCGTGATCGGCAAAGCGGCGCTGCCAGTCGGCGACCGGATAATCGCTCAGCAGGCAGATATCGACCGCACCGGACACCGGGTTGCGGGCATGCGGCACATAGGGGGCCGCGCCGTCATGGATATTGATCTTCTGACGGCCGAAGCAAAGCGCGCGCCGTGGCGCGCTGCCGTCCGGCGGGCTGAAGGTCTGGAGCTCCATTCCCAGCACATCGCAGTAAAAGGCGATGGTCTTGTCGACATCGGCGGATGTCAGGACGATATGGTCTATGGCTGTGATCATGAGGGCCCTCCCGCCCCGCTATTTCTGCGCAGGAAACCTGTTTTTGCAAGACGGCGGCGGCCGTCAGCAAATCAGGCAGTGGTCGATCAGGACACGGCCGTCTTTTTCGACAAAGACGGCATGGTTCACAAACTCGCCATCCGCCTTGGTCATGAACTGCCGCCAGACCACGCCGACGCGGCCCGGCCGCCGGAAAATGCCGATCAGCTCGCGTTCGGCGAAATAGCCGTTGGTGGGCTGGCCGGATTCGAGCTGCGCCGCAAGGTTTTCCGGCGTGACGATGGCCCGCAGACGATCCGTGAAGTCACGCACATGCTTGGCATGGTCGCGCTCGGTCGATCCGGCGAGGCAATTGTCCATCAGCGGCTCGACGATGGCGAGAATCTCCGCATCTGTCATTTTTGAAAGCGACATGGCGCCTATCCCGCCGCGCCGATCACGCAGATCACGTCATGCGGGCTCTTTGTATCATCATCGAGCGGCGACACCACCTGGTCATATGAGCTGCTGAGCCCCAGCAGCTTGAAGGGAATTGAATGGAGGATGCGCCGGCGCTTTTGCACATAGTACCAGGCAAGCGCATGGCGCGCCGACGAGAAACGCGACACCGGAAACCGGTCGAACCAGTTTTCCATGACCACCACAGCGCTAAAATCGGCGGGAAGCGTTTCGATGATCTTGCCGAAGATCACCTCTTCATATCCCTCGACATCAATCTTGATGACGCCTTTCCTGAAACCGGCCTCTCGCAGTGCTGTAAACCGGCCATCAAGCCATTTCCCTGCTTCCCTGATCACCACATCGATCGCCAGATGATCGGAACGGTCACTGAATTGATTGCTGTGCCGGGTGGCCGTCTCGCCGTCAAACTGCGGGTTGCCGTCCTCGACATAGGCACCGCCGAAATTGTCGGGTGGCACGCGCAGCGTGAGCACACCATCCTCCTTGCCAAGGCCGACAGCATGGACCTCATGTTCGGTAGCGGACAGGTTCATCGCGAGATTGGTCTTCAGGATATTCACCACCAGCTCGTTCGGCTCGACACAGTCGACGCGCGCGAACCGGCGCCCCACAAGGGCCGAGGTCATGCCGATATTCGCGCCAATATCGAGAAGAAAATCGCCATGTGTCGCGGACGCTTCGGTGATCAGCGCCTCGATATGCGGTTCGTGCATGCCGAACAGGGTCGGGCGATGGCTGATGATGTCGTTCGGCTTCAGATAGACATTCGCATCTTTCGCGATCATCCAACGGTGCAGCCGCTGGCCGTAGATATACCAGAGCTTGCCGAAAAAGGTCTGCCTGTGCCTGACACGTTCAAACATCGCTCAAGACCATACCATGCCCCGGGGTCTCGCCGGACGCACCAGGCGAAACGGATTTGCCTTCAACGCCGGGATCAAAGCGCAACACACGGTCACTCCCACTCGATGGTGCCCGGCGGTTTCGACGTCACGTCATAGACCACGCGGTTGACGCCCTTCACCTCGTTCACGATGCGGGTCGCCACATGTGACAGGAAATCATGGCTGAAGGGGTAGCTGTCGGCGGTCATGCCGTCGCTGGAGGTCACCGCCCGCAGCGCGCAGACATATTCATATGAGCGCGCATCCCCCATCACCCCGACCGTGCGCACCGGCAGCAGCACCGCGAAGGCCTGCCAGATCTCGTCATAGAGGCCGGCCTTGCGGATGGCGTCGAGATAGACGGCATCGGCAGCGCGCAGGATATCCAGCTTCTCCACCGTGATTTCGCCGGGCACGCGGATCGCGAGGCCCGGCCCCGGGAAGGGATGCCGCCCGACAAGGCTTTCCGGAAGCCCGAGCTCGCGCCCAAGATCGCGCACCTCGTCCTTGAACAGCTCGCGCAGCGGCTCGACCAGGCTGAGAGCCATCTTTTCCGGAAGCCCGCCGACATTGTGATGCGACTTGATCGTCACCGCATCGCCGCCGGCGGCCGATATGCTTTCGATGACATCGGGATAGAGGGTGCCTTGCGCCAGGAAGGCCGCGCCCTCGATCTGTTTTGCCTCTTCCTCGAAGACCTCGATGAAGCTGGCGCCGATGATCTTGCGCTTCTGTTCAGGGTCTGACACGCCGTCCAGCCGCCCGAGGAACAGGCCGGAGGCGTCGCGATGGATCAGCGGAATGTTGTAATGCCCGCCGAACAGCGCCACCACCTCTTCCGCCTCGCCGGCCCGCAGCAGGCCGTGATCGACAAAGACACAGGTCAGCTGCTCGCCGATCGCCTCGTGGATCAGCACCGCCGCCACCGAGGAATCCACCCCGCCCGACAGGCCGCAGATCACCTTGCCGTCTCCCACCTGCGCGCGGATCGCCTCGATCGCACGGGCGCGGTACGCGGTCATCGACCAGCTTCCCGAACAGCCGCAGACCCCCAGCGCAAAACGCGACAGCAGCGCGCCGCCATCCTCGGTATGGACCACCTCGGGATGGAACTGCACGCCGTAATAGCGGCGCTCGTCATCCGCCACGGCAGCAAAGGGCGCGCCGGAGGATGTGGCGACAACCCGGAACCCGGGCGGCAGCTCGGCGACATGGTCGCCATGGCTCATCCAGACGGTGCGGGTCTCGCCTGCCGGCCACAGTCCTTCGAACAGGGCGCAGCTCTCGCCGATCTCGAGCGTGGCGCGGCCGAACTCGCGGCTGGTGCCGGGCTCGACCCGTCCGCCAAGCTGCTGGCACATGGTCTGCTGGCCATAACAGATGCCGAGAACCGGCACATCAAGGTCGAACACCTCCTGCGGGGCGCGCGGCGTGTCCGCCGTCGCCACCGAATTCGGTCCGCCCGACAGGATGATCCCGCGCGGCGCGGCAGCGGTGATCTTTGCCGGATCGGTGGTGCAGGGCAGGATTTCGGTGTAGACGCCGGCCTCGCGGAGGCGCCTTGCGATGAGCTGTGTCACCTGTGAGCCGAAATCGATGATCAGAACCGAATCATTCATGCCGTTTCCAATACCCTGTCCCAATGCCCTGTC
>WTIL01000064.1:29596-38339 GCA_011522725.1 Rhodospirillaceae bacterium | reverse complement strand
CCCTGTCCCAATGCCCTGTCTCAATGCCCAGTTTTCTCCAGTCGCCTGTTACCGCAGCCGCGATTGCAGCACTGCCATGAAAAATCCGTCGGTGCCGTCGCGTCCGGGAAGCAACCGCAGCATGCCGCCCTGCGTCTGCGGACAATTGTCACCGCCAATCACATCCTGCCAGATATCGCTTATTTCCGCGATTTCCAGCTCCGGCGCCTCGGCCAGGATGCGTTCGACCTGCGCCTCGCCCTCGCTGTGCAGGAGCGAGCAGGTGATATAGACGATGCGCCCGCCCGGCGCGACCATGGCGCGGCCACGGTCTAGAAGCGCCGCCTGCTGCCCGCGCAGATTCGCCAGCACATCCTCGTCACACCGCCAGCGCGCATCGACCGCCCGCCGCCAGGTGCCCGAGCCAGTACAGGGCGCGTCGATAACCACCCGGTCGAACTTGCCGCGATAGCGTTTCACGCCCCAGTCACCGGATACCGCCACACGCTCGACATTGTGGATGCCCGCACGCCGGATACGGACCGCCCCGCGCTCCAGCCGCTCGGGATCGGTGTCCAGAGCGACGATCCGCCCGCGGTTTTCCATCGCCGCCGCCATCACCAGCGACTTGCCGGCCGCACCGGCGCAGATATCGGCCACCTGCATGCCGGGCCGGGCATCACAGAGCAGCGCCGCGATCTGGGAGGCCTCGTCCTGGATCTCGAACAGACCGTTACGGAATTCCTGCGTGTCGTCGGTGCGCACACGCTTCGTCATGCGGATGCCGAGCGGCGACAGCTTTGTTAGGTGGCAGGCCATCCCGCGTCCGGCGAGCTTGTCACGCAGCTTGTGCCGGTTGCTGATCTTCAGCGGGTTGAGGCGGATATCGGCACCGGCCTCGCCGCGCATCGCGGCAAGCTCGTCATCCGTGGCTTCGCCAAGCGCCGCCTCGGCGTCGGCAAGCAGCGCCTCGGGCCATTCGAGGCGCATGGCGCGCGGCATGCCGGCATCGTCGAGCGCGCGTCCTTCCAGCCGTTCAATGAACGCAATCTCGTCATCGCTCAGCGCTGGCGGCGCATGCTTTTCGCCGCCGCCAAACAGTGCCTTGATCTCGTCCGCGGGCTTGCCCTCGCCAAGGCACAGCCCGGCAAGGACCAGCGCGCGGCCGGTGGCTTCCTGACCAAGTTCGCCAAGATGCCAGCCAAGTCGTGCCAGCGACCGGTGAACGCCCCAGAACAGCGCGCTGATGGCCTGCCTGTCGCCCGACCCGGCATAGCGGCGCGCCTGCAACCCGCGACGCAGCGCGGCGCCGGCCGACACCGACGCAATCTCGCCGGACGGCAATTCGGAAAGGATTTCGATGACAGCGGCGATGCGGGCTGCTGGGGTCATGCGCGGGGAAACTCCGGAAACAATCAGACGCGCGGGCGGTAATTCGGCTCTTCGCGGGTGATGGTTACATCATGGACATGGCTTTCGGACAAGCCGGCACCGGTGATCCGCAGGAATTTAACATTCGCCTGCAGGTCGGCGATGGTGGCGTTGCCCGTATAGCCCATGGCCGCGCGAACACCGCCCATCAGCTGATGCAGCACATTCTCGACCGGACCCTTGTAGGGAACCTGCCCCTCGATCCCCTCGGGAACGAGCTTCAGCGGCTGCGAGACCTCGGCCTGGAAATAACGGTCGGCCGAGCCGCGCGCCATCGCGCCGGTCGATCCCATCCCGCGATAGGCCTTGTAGGAGCGTCCCTGATGAAGAAAGACCTCGCCCGGCGTCTCGTCGGTGCCGGCCAGAAGCGAGCCGATCATCGCGCAGTCGCCGCCGGCGGCGAGCGCCTTGGCAAGATCGCCCGAATATTTGATGCCGCCATCGGCAATCACCGGCACATTCTCGGCGTGGCAGGCCTCGGCAGCGTCCATGATCGCGGTCAGCTGCGGCACGCCGACACCGGCAATCATGCGGGTGGTGCAGATCGACCCCGGCCCGATGCCGACCTTGACCGCGTCGGCACCGGCGTCGATCAGCGCCTTGGCGCCGTCGGCAGTGGCGACATTGCCGCCGATCACCTGCACTTCATTCGCCATCTTGCGGATTGCGCTGACCGCACCGAGAACCCCTTCGGAATGGCCATGCGCCGTATCCACGACGACGACGTCGGCACCAGCCTCGATCAGCGCTTCGGCGCGCTCCTGCCCTTCCGGGCCGGCCCCGGTCGCCGCGGCGACCAGCAGGCGGCCGGCATTGTCCTTTGCCGCCATCGGATGGTTCTTCGCCTTTTCGATATCCTTGACCGTGATCAGCCCGATGCAGCTCTGCTTGCCGTCGACGACGACGAGTTTCTCGATGCGATGCTCATGAAGCAGCCGCTTGGCGTCTTCCTGCGTCGCGCTTTCACCGATGGTGATCACCTCACGGGTCATCAGGTCCCAGACCTTCTGGTTCAGGTCGCTGGCGAAACGTACATCGCGGTTGGTCAGGATGCCGACGAGACGGTGCGGCGGCTTGCCCTCGCCATCGACCACGGGAATGCCACTGATCTGGTGCGCCTTCATCAGTTCCAGCGCCTCGCCAAGCGTGCGCTCGGGCGTGATGGTGAGCGGGTTCACCACCATGCCGGATTCATATTTCTTCACGCGGCTGATTTCGGCGGCCTGCGATTCGATGCTCATATTCTTGTGGATGACCCCGATGCCGCCGGCCTGGGCCATGGCGATGGCGAGCCTGTGTTCGGTCACCGTGTCCATCGCCGCTGAAACAAGCGGAATGTTCAGGGAAATAGACCTTGTCAGCCTCGTCGCGACATTGGTTTCGGCAGGCAATACGGCCGAGCGTGACGGCTCGAGGAGCACGTCATCGAATGTCAGGGCTTCGCGAATTTTCATGAGGGCGCCTTCCGCATATCCGGTGGCGCGCCACTATATCTTAGGGCTCCGCAGAATGACAGCCCCTAAATAGGGGAAAAACCGCCTTCCGGGGGTGGTGCGGCGCCTTCATCCTCGTCGGCCCCTTGGCCTGTCCAGCCACCACGTCCGTGAAAGCCCGTGGCAAGCACATAGCTCTCGACGGATTCCTGCCGGCTCGCCGCCGGCTTAACGTGGCGAACAGTGGCAAAATTCGCCTGCAGGATTTCTAGAACGCTTCGCTCTGCGCCGCCGCGGAAACATTTCGCGATGAAGAAGCCGTCCTCGATCAGCACCTCCAGCGCGAAATCCAGCGCCGCCTCGAGAAGCGCCGTTGTCCGCAAATGGTCGGTCGGCCGGTGCCCGGTCGTGGCGGCGGCAAGGTCGCTCATCACGCCATGCGCGCGCCCGCCGACAGCGGTGCGGACGCGATCCAGCATCTCGGGCTCGGTCATATCGCCGACAAAGATCTCGACGCCGTCGAGAACATCGGTTTCCAGCAGATCAATCCCGACAAGTTTCGCGCCGCTGCTGCCAAGCCTGCAGCGGTCCGCCGCGATCTGCAGCCAGCCACCTGGCGCACAGCCCAGATCGACGATCGCCATGCCGGGCTTCAACAGCTTGTAGCGGTCATCCATCTGTTCCAGCTTCAGCGCCGCGCGCGACCTGAAACCGCGGGATTTCGCCTCGGCGACAAACGGGTCGTTCAGCTGGCGCGTCAGCCAGCGCTGCGACGACGGCTTGCGGCCACGCATCTTCTTCGGCTGACGCGTGAGGCCGGCATCGCCGCGGTAGCTCCGCCCGGACGAGCCGCGCGTCGGGGCCTTGCCGCCACCTGATTTTCCTGCCTGTCTGCGTGTCATAACCGTCTTCGTGTCACACTGTCCTGTGCCGCGACCGGACGCGGTCGCCGATCTGCTTGCACCCGAATGCTCTACGCGATACCACAATCGGAATGGTTTTGACATGACGTCATTGCGCCTCCTGCCTTGTCGTAACTGACCGGAAGGGTTTCATGGACAGCACTGCGATGAGCTGGCGCGAGCATATCCGCCAGAACATGCGGCTTGCCTTGCCGCTGATGATCGGCCAGCTGGCGACCATCGGCATCTGGACAAGCGACACCATCGCCATGGGGTGGATCGACAGCTCGAGCCTTGCCGCCGGCGCCCTCGCCTCGCGTTTCTACCAGCCCTTTTTCTTTCTCGCGCTCGGCATCTCGCTCGCCGTCGGCCCGCTTGTCGCCCAGGGGATCGGTGCCGGCGACGAACGCCAGGTACGGCGCGCCTTCCGCCAGGGCATGGTGATTGCGGTCGCGCTAGGACTGGTCACCGCGCCATTGCTGCTGTTCGGCGAGCAGGTCCTTGTATTGCTCGGGCAGGATCCCGAACTGGCGGCGATCGGCCAGCCCTTCCTGTTCTGGTCGAGCTTCGGCCTGCCATTCATGTTCCTGTCCGTCGTGCTGCGGCAGTTCCTGATCTCGCACCAGCGCCCCATGCCGCAGGTTATCGCGTTGATCATCGCCCTCGCCGCGAATGTGGCGTTGAATGAAGCATTTGTGTCCGGGATTGGGCCGTTTCCGGCGATGGGCCTTGCCGGCATCGCGCTGGCGACGACGATCGTCTATGCGCTGCTTTGTGCCGGCCTCATCGCCTATATCGCCATGATCCAGCCCTTCCGCGACAGCAGGCCCTTCCAGCGGCTGTGGGTGATGGACTGGGCGGTGACGGCGCGGCTTCTTCGCATCGGCGTTCCCATCGGGCTGACCATCGTTGCCGAGGCCGGCATGTTTATCGCGGTCACTTTCCTGATCGGGCTGTTTGGCACGGCGGCGCTGGCCGCGGCGGCGATCGCCAACCAGATCGCGGCCGTCACCTTCATGATCCCCATCGCCATCGCCCAGGCGAGCACCGTCAGGGTCGGCAATTTCGCCGGCGCCGCCGACCGCGCCAACCTGTCGCGAAGCGCAGGCGCCACCTTCTGGATCGGTATCGCCGCGACCGCCGCGACCATGGCAATTCTGCTGATCTGGCCGGAGTTCCTGATCGGGCTGTTCCTGACCGGCAAGGACGCCATGTTTGCCGAGGTGATGGTCCTCGCCCTGCCGATGCTGCTGCTGACCGCCCTGTTCCAGATCCCCGACGGGGTGCAGGCGATCGCCATGTCGGTTCTTCGCGGGGTGAACGACACCCGCATACCTGCCATCGTCGCCATCACCAGTTTCTGGATTTCGGGCGTCGCCGTCGGCGCGCTTGCCGGATTTTCCCTTGGCTTCGGCCCGACCGGCGTCTGGGGCGGGCTGCTGCTTGGACTCAGCGTGGCCTCGCTGATCCTGACCATGCGCATGATGCGGGCGATGCGGCGCATCCGCGACGGCGGCCGGATCCTGCTGGCCTAGGCCGCGCATCAAGGATTTGGACGCCGGGATTTCATTCACTATGATTTTTGCATGACCAATATGGCCGCAGACCATTCATCGCCCGACCGGCTTGTTGCCGGCCCGGCGCGTGCGCTGGATGCGCATGCCGGTATCCTGCCGGAACTGACAGAATGGGCAGCCGCCCATGTGCCTGACGGCAGCAAGCTGGATGGTGCCCAGCTTGCCGCGATTTTCGCCCATTCCCGCCACCTTCAGGGACTGGCGCGCACCCATCCGCACAGCATCACGGACATCCTGTCCGGCAGGGCTGGCGATGTGGTTGCCACGGCCATGGCAGAACTCGAGGCGGCGGCGTCCGAGATCACGGAAGAGACAGCGATGATCAAGGCGATCCGGCGGCTTCGCCAGCAGAGCGCGCTGGCCGTCGCCCTTGCCGACATGGCCGGGATCGCGCCGGTCGAGACACAGATGGGCTGGCTGAGTGCTGCGGCAGAAAGCGCGCTTCGTGCCGCCGTGACCTATCTTTTCAGACGAGCGGCGCGGCGCGGCCAGATCGCCGACGAGACGGTGATCACGGCGCCAGGCATGGCGGGGTGCGGATGGGTTGTGCTGGCGCTTGGCAAACTTGGTGCGGGCGAGCTGAACTATTCCTCGGACATTGACCTGATCCTGCTTCACGACCCGATCGACAATCCGCTGACTGATCCCGAGACCAGCCAGGCCATCTATGTCGGCATGACCCGTGACCTTGTGCGCCTGCTCTCCACCTCGACGGGCGACGGCATCGGCTGGCGGGTCGATTTGCGGCTCCGGCCCGATCCCGGGGCAACTGCTGTCAGCATCCAGCGCGAGGCGGCGCTCGGCTATTATGAATCGATTGCCAGGACGTGGGAGCGTGCCGCCTTCATCCGCGCCCGTCCGGTCGCGGGCGACATTGCCATGGGCGAACAGTTTCTGGCCGATATCCAGCCCTTTGTCTGGCGAAGGACCCTCGATTACACGGTGATGGACGACATGAAAGTCATGTTGCGACGGCCGACGGGTGCGACGGGCTGGGAAGGCTTCAACCTGAAGACCGGGCCGAACGGCATCCGCAGCATCGAGTTCCTGACCCATGTGCTGCAGCTTGTCGGCGGCGGCCGCGTGGAAACGCTTCGCGATGGCAGTACGCTTCCGGCGCTGGCGGCGCTGGCAACCGAGCAATGGATCAGCGAGGCGCAGCGCGACCGGCTGTCCACGCTCTATCTCGAGCTTCGCCGCGCCGAGCACCGCCTGCAGATGATGGCCGATGCGCAGACACATGCCCTGCCGCGGACGATGGAGGGAATCGGCGAAGCAGCCTGCTTCATGGGGCACGAGGGTGACAGGCCTTTCCTTCAGGCGCTCGAGACCGTTCTGGCAGAGGTTGGCGCCAACACGACGCACAGGCTGTTCGGTGACGAGGATGACGATGACGGGGCGGATGCGCCACCGCTGGAAGACAGCGACAGGCTGGCGGTGTGGCTGGAGGGGCGCGGCTTTTCACGGCCAGCGGACATCGCCGCCATCCTGTCGGGCTGGACCGCCGGGAGGATTGCCGCGACACGCGGCGAGCGGTCGCGCGCACTTCTGGGACGGATCATCCCGCCAATGATCTCGCATCTCTCCTCGGCGGCTGATCCGGACGCCGCCTTCGCCGCCTTCGCCGGCTTTGTCGAGGGGCTGCCGGCAAGCGTGCAGATTTTCTCGCTGCTCGACCATAACCGCGACCTGACGCGCCTCCTCGGCGATGTCCTGGTGCTGTCGCCAAGGCTCGGAACAACGCTCCGAAACCATCCGATGCTGTTCGATCTGGTGTTGTTCCGTGATTTCTTCGCGCCGCTGCCGGATGCCGACAGTTTCGAGACCGAACTCAGGGACGGCATCAGTGACATGCCGGTCGAAAGCGCTCTGGAACTCATCACAAGAAAAACGCGCGAGCGCAGGTTCCGGGCCGAGGTGCAGGGGCTGAGCGGGGTCGCCGACCGCGTCACGGTCGGACGCGCACTGTCCGACGGGGCGGAAGCGGTGATCCGCGTCGTCCGTGATCTTGCGCGCACCGACATGGAACGCCGCCACGGCGCAATCGAGGGGGATATCCTGGTGCTCGCCATGGGCAGGCTGGGTCAGCGCGACCTCACCGCCACATCCGACCTCGATCTGGTCTTCGCCTGGGGCGCGCCGGATGACGGGCAGTCGGCTGGCCGAAGTGGCGGCGGCGGCGCGCTTGGCGCCACCGCCTATTTCACGCGGCTGGCCCAGACCATGGCCAGCTGGCTGGGCGGCGCCACGGGCGAAGGTGTGCTGTTCAGCATCGACACGCGGCTCCGCCCCGATGGCGAGAAAGGCGCGTTCGCCCCGCGGCTGGACAGGCTGACGGATTACTATCGCGAGGAAGCATGGCTTTGGGAGAAGCTGGCGCTGTCGAAAGCACGGGTTGTGACCCCGGCATCGGCACTGGCCGGCAAGGTCACAGCAATGGTGACCGAACTCCTTGCAACGCCGGTAGCGGCCGACAATATGGCGAAAGCGCTCCATGACATGCGGCAACGCATGCGCGCCACCTATGGCGACGCGCCGGACTGGCAGCTGAGGAAGCAGCCTGGCGGGATCGGCGAGATCGACCTTCTGCTGCGGGGGCTTCGCCTTGTGCATGCTGATTTGTTCGACAGCGGCAGCGACAGGACCGGCGAACTTCTCGAACGGCTGGAAGCCGCCGGGCATCTGACGCCTGACCACGCAGCCCGGCTTGGCGAAGCTGACAAGCTCTTCAATGACCTGCATCACGCGCTCCGCCTTGTCATGGGGTCGAGCGCCCTTGGGCCCGATACGCTGGCGCCTGCCGCCCGGCAGTTTGTGCTCGACGCCTGTGACAGCCCGGATACGGCGCATCTCGACCGGCGCCTGACCGGCGCACGCGCGGATGTGGAGGCGATATTCGACAGATTGATGCCCGCTTCCTGACGACCTGCGGGGCGTTCGACCAGGCCACCCTTGAAACTTTCCTGCCTTTATCGCCAAAACGACCAGATTGCGGAAGTTTCTGAACAGACTTGCGCGGTTTTTGGTCGCAAAGAGGGCGAAGACGGTCACGGCCGTCTGATGATATTTCAACACATTGCTGAACCTGGTCGCTGACCCCCGGACATGCCCGGAAAAACGACCGTATCTGGAACTGTAGGTCCGCCATGCTGAGATCCGCTGCGGCTTCATGGACTCTGTTTTTTGGCCTGTTGCTGATCATGGCCGGCAACGGGCTTCAGGTCGTTCTGCTCGGCATCGAGGCGACCGGGGCGGGCTTTTCCAAAGTCACAACCGGCTTTGTGATGGCCGGCTACTTCCTTGGCATTTTCCTCGGCTCTCTGCTGGTGCCCAAACTTCTCGACAATGTCGGCCATGTGCGGGTCTTCGGCGCGATGGCGGCGCTGGCCTCGGCGGCTGTGCTGGTGGTCGCGATCCTCGT
>WTIL01000064.1:2066-29496 GCA_011522725.1 Rhodospirillaceae bacterium | reverse complement strand
GTCCGCCGCCTGCTGCAGGTCTCGCCGCTTGCCGTGATCGGCCTCGGGCTGAACGGGGTTGCCGTGTCGATGGTGTTCGGCATGGGGGCTGTCTATGGCCTGTCCATCGGACTCGACAGCAGCGAGGTCGGCTATTTCATGACGGCGCCCGTCGTCGGCGCGCTTATTCTTCAATATCCGGTCGGCAGGCTGTCCGACAGGTTCGACCGGCGCATGGTGATCATGGGGGTGGCTGTTGTGGGCGGCATCGCCGCCGGGCTGGCCACCCTGTTCGGCAAGGCGGAATTCGCCCTGCTGCTGGTCTGCATGCTGATCTATGGCGGGTCGCTCTTCCCGCTCTATTCGCTCTGCATCGCGCATGCGAACGACTTCCTGACACCGCGGCAGATGGTGGCGGCGGCATCCGGCCTCGTCATGGTGAATGGCGGAGGGGCGGTCCTTGGATCACCGCTCGCCGCGCTGTCGATCGAATTCCTCGGGATCGGAAGTTTCTTTGTGATGATCACCGGGCTGCAGGCGCTGATCGCCGCCTTTGCCCTCTACCGGATGTCGCAGCGTGCGGCCGTCCCGAACGAGGCACAGGGCCCGTTCGTCGCGATCCCGGAAAGCTCGAGCGCGATTGCCGCCACCCTCAACCCGGAGGCGGAATGGATCCCCTCGGGCGAGGAGCTTGCCGTCGAGGACGACCCGTTCCACGACAACCCCTATGTGAACTGATCAGATCCGCCGGCCCGGCGTGATCCTTCAGCATGATTTGAAAGCAGGACGCGGCGGATGACGGTTCCTGCTTTTCTGTCTGGCATGCAGGCACCTCTTTATTTTATTTTTATCTAATGTTCAGACGGGCTCTTCTCATTCTGGCGCTGGGATCTGCATGCGCCTCTCCGCTTCAGGCCGGTGCCGGCGAGGCAAGTTTTGATCTTTCGGGGCCGGTCACGGTCACCCGGGTGGTGGACGGGGATTCGCTTCGCAGCGGGCCATTGAAAATTCGGGTTCACGGCATTGATGCACCAGAGCGAAAGCAGCGCTGCAAGACGGCTGCAGGCAAGGACTGGGATTGCGGCGTTGCGGCGAAAAGGGCGATGGAAAACATCATCCAGGGCTCATCCGAACTGCGTTGCAGTCTTGTTGATGTCGATCGTTATGGCCGCCTGATCATGCGCTGCCTTGCCGGCGATACCGATATCGGCGAGGCCCTTGTGGAACAGGGACTGGCCATGGCCTATCGCCGCTATTCACAGGATTACGTGACGGCCGAACGGGATGCCAGACAGGCCAAACGCGGCCTATGGCAGGGCCGGTTCGACGCCCCGTGGGACTGGAGGAAGAAAAACTAGAGAAGCCCGAGTTCGCGCAGTTCGGCGACGAGTTCCGGCGGCATCGCCTCGTCACCGTCTGCGGCCATCGGCAGGTCCGCCGGCGCGTCCTTGACCTCGAGATAGCGCCATCCCTGGAAAATCCGCACCCGCATCGGCTCCACCGCGAAAATCTCGGGGGCGAGGACAATGCCGCATGCAGGCTTGCCGTCGGCGCGCTGCATCTCGCGAAGCTCGACAATCGGCTGGCGGGCGCACATCACCCCCTTGATCACCCAGAAGATGCTGCCACCATCCAGCACTTCTTCGGCGCGGCGCGGCGTGTTGCGGGTGACATGCATCAGCTCGAACCCGGCCTTGCACCGGGCCTCCTGCCACTGGCGCAGGCTGGCAAGCGATTCCGAACCGACGGAGAGTTTTTTCAGATGCACGGTCATGCCGGGGACGCCATTCCTGTCAGATCAAGTAAAGACTTACTGAATCAGATATAGGGCGGCGAGCCCGAGAAACACGAAAAAACCGACAACATCCGTGATTGTGGTGATGAAAACGCTGGAAGCCACGGCCGGGTCGACCCCGGCCCTGACCAGCCCGAGCGGCACCAGCGTGCCGCTGAGCCCGGCCACCACCATGTTGGCGAACATCGCCACCGCCATGACCGCGGCAATGTCGGGATCGCGGAACCACAGGAAGGATATGCCGGCGGCCAGCGCCGCGAACAGGATGCCGTTCAGCACCGCCACGGCCAGTTCGCGCCGGACAAAGCTGGCGGCGGCGTCACGGTCGATCTGGCGCAGCGCCAGCGCCCGCACCGCGACCGTCACCGTCTGGGTGCCGGCATTGCCGCCCATGGAGGCGACAATCGGCATAAGCACCGCAAGCGCCACAATCCGCTCGATGGTGGCATCGAACAGCCCGATCACCGCCGAGGCAAGGATGGCCGTCAGCAGATTGATCAGCAGCCATGAGCTTCGCCCCTGAATGGTTTCCAGCAGGCTGCTGCGGACATTGGACTCACCGACACCGGCAAGCGCCATGAGGTCCTCTTCGGCCTCCTCGTCGATCACATCGATGATGTCGTCAATGGTGATCATGCCGATCAGCCTGCCATGCTCGTCGACGACCGGCGCGCTGACCATGCCGTAGCGGCGGAACAGGATCGAGACTTCCTCCTGGTCCATATCGGCCGGGATCTTGCGGAAGTCTCCTTCCATGATCTCGCTGATCCGGCGTGGCCGCGGAGTGCAGAGCAGACGGCCAAGCCCGACCTCGCCGATCGGGTTGCGGGCCGGATCGACAACAAAGATCAGATAGAATTCGGTGTCGCTGAATTCAGAGCTTCGCAGGAAATCGATGGTCTGGCCGACCGTCCAGAAGGACGGCACGGTGACGATCTCGCGCTGCATCATCCTGCCGGCAGAATCATCGGGGTAGGCAAGACCTTCCTCGACAAGAACCCGGTCCTCGGCCGGCAGGGCGGCAAGAACGTCGTCGATCTCGTCCTGCTCCAGTTCCTCGATGATGTTCACCGCATCGTCGGTATCGAGATCGGGAAGCTGGCGCGCCAGCGCCGCCATGCCCATCACATCGACAATCTCGTCACGTGTGGTCTCGCCGAGATAGGCCAGTGCCTCGGCATCGAGGCCGTCACCGAGCATACGGACCAGCGCGGCAGATTGCGGCTTTGGCAGGCGCTCAAGCAGATCGGCCTGATCGGCCGGGTGCAGCGGCGCGACAAGCGCGCGGCACCGGTCCTCCGCCCCTTCGCGGATGGCTGCGACAATGGCCGATTCGACCTTTGGCGTCAGACCATACAGCGCGGCAAGGCGGTTGCTGTCGTCACGACGGTCGAGCGCGTCGGCGGCTTCTGCGCGAAGCTCGCTGGCTCTTCTTAAATCGGTGTTTTCAGATACCATCTGGCCTGCTCCCAACATGCAGCGGGGCAGCCGGCCTCTCCGTGCCGGCGAGGCGCACCATACCAGATCACCGGCCCGTGGCAAATGTCTGAAAATTCGATTGTAATTTTATTGCGCCGGCACGCCGGAGCCGGAATTTGAAATTAAATTACCGGGCAGCCGTCATCGACGCGCACCAGCTCATCCTTCAAGATCGTAGAGGCCGATTCGGCGCGAATTGCCGTCGAACCTCACCTCGTGACCGACCGGCGGATGGGCCCGTTGCGCGCAGTCCATGCGCTCGCACACCGCGCAGCCGATTCCAATGGGATCAAGCTGCCGCCGCTTTGTTCCCTCAAGGTCATCGGCGTAGACAAGATCGCGGGCATGATGCATCTCGCAGCCGAGAGCGACGGCGAACTCAGGCGCGTCTTCGCCAGCCGGCGACCAGGGGCGCGGCACAGTCCGCGCCATGGTGAAGAATTTCTGGCCGTTCGGCAGTTCGGCAGCCTGCAGCAACAGCCTGTCGGGCGTGCGGAAGGCCTTGTGGACATCCCAGCGCGGGCAGGTGCCGCCATTCTTGGCGAACTGCATGCCACCGGCGGCAAGCCGCTTGGAGATGTTGCCGGCGTCGTCCACCCGCAGGAAGAAAAACGGAATGCCCCGCGCATTCGGCGCGTTCAGGCTGGTCAGACGGTGGCAAACCTGTTCAAAGCTGGCGCCAAACCGCCGCCCGAGAAGGTCGAGGTCATATCGAAGGTCACGCGCAGCCTCGAGGAAGCTGCTGTAGGGCATCATCACCGCTGCTGCGAAATAGCCGGCAAGCGTGGTGCGGAACAGGGATCGAGCGCCGTCATCCTCCAGCCCGTGGGATTCTGTAAGATCGGTTATGAACCCCGACTGCCGGATCAGCGCCAGCTGGACCAGAAGATGGAAAATCCGCTGTGGGCGGCGAAGCGCTTCGCTGAGAAGGATTTCGCGGCGGTGATAGTCATAGCGGCGCAGCTGCGTGCCCATGACGTTTACCGGCAGGATGCGAACACGAAGCCCGGGGTCGCCGGCCGTGTGCTTGATCAGCGCTTCCAGCAGGCCACCACTGTCGGCCGCCCCGCCCATGACCAGTTGCCGGAACTCCTCGGCCGCCGTCTCGGCTTCGGGGAAATAGTTGTTGGCCTGTTGCAGCACGTCGCGCACCCGTTCCACCGGATTGTCGACACCGCCGGCACCACGACCGTCTCCGGCATTCATTTCCAGCTGGTCACGTACCTTGCGATAAGCCTGAAACAGGCTGAGCATCCCGCGCGCCGCCGAGGGCGCGGCCGTCACCAGGTCCTGAAGCTCGCGCCGCGACACCCGCTCTCCCGAAAGCAGCGGGTCGGCGAACACTTCGGCAAGGTCGGTCATCAGCGCCGGGCTGTCATCCTCGGCAAAGCTCTTCATGTCGATGTCGAAGCTGTTGCCGAGCTTGAGCAGAAGCGCCACCGTCAGCGGCCGCTGGTTATGCTCGAGAAGGTTCAGGTATGACGGGCTGATATCCAGCGCCTCTGCCATCGCTGTTTGTGACAGGCCGGCGGACTGGCGAAAGCGGCGGAGCTTGTGGCCCACCAGGATCTTTTCCTGCATGCAACCCTCCCCGGTGGCATGAATGAATGACTGGTCGAATGGAAAATTAGGACCCCGTGTGAAAAAAGTAAATATTTTACTGTTTTCACTTTTTCACTTTTTTACTCGGCAGTCTGGCCGTGGCGCGCTACCAAGGTGTCGCTGATCTTCAGCTTCCCGCTGTTGGTCGAAATATCCCGGAAAGCGGGCTTGGGGGAGCAGCGCGCCGGACCGACCATCAGGTCCCCGAAGGCCGGCGGGTTTCTTTGCTTTACCGCCGGCCTTCTTCTTTCTTCATGTTGCTGTTTTCAGGTAAGGCGCGGCCAGACGCGTGATCGTGTCGAAGGCGATGTCGATATCATCCTGGCTGGTCGCGGTGGTGCCGATGCTCACCCTGATGATGTAACGGCCCTCATGCACGGTCTGGGTCAGGTAGATCGTGCCGTCGCCATTCACCGCATCGAGAAATTCCGCATTCAGCCTGTCGAGAGCTTCGCCATCCTCTGTGCCCTCGGGGCGAAGCCGGAAACTGAAAAGCCCCAGCTGGACCGGGCTTGTCAGCTCGATTCCCGGCACCGCGCCGAGCCGTTCGGCAAGCTGCTCTGCCCAGGCGACATGGTCACGGATGATTTTCTGCAGTCCGGCGACGCCATAGGCGCGAATCACGAACCACAGCTTCAGCGCCCGGAAGCGGCGTCCCAGCTCCATCGTGATCTGCGAGTAATCCTGAATGCCGTCAGCATCCTGCGTGACCAGATAGGCCGGCGTGATCGACATGGTTTTCTGCAAATCATCGACCGATTTCACGAAATGCGCCGAACAGTCGAAATTGGTCATCAGCCACTTATGCGGGTTCATCACCATCGAATCCGCCATCTCGATCCCCTTGGCGATGCCCCTGAATTCAGGGCAGATCAGCGCGGACCCGGCCCATGCCGCGTCGACATGGGTGAACAGACCCTCCTCCCGCGCAAGAGGAAGCACTTCATCAAGGCGGTCGCTATAGCCCACTCCGGTGCCGCCGACGACGGCGACAAGGGCGCAGGGCAGGTACCCCGCCGCTCGGTCTTCGGCTATGGCGGCGCGCAGCGCGTCGGCCCGCATCGCGCCGGTCTCGTCAGCCTCGATCTTGACCAGGTTCTCGCGCCCGATCCCCGACAGGAACACGGCCTTCTCGACCGATGAATGGGCATGCAGGCTGGTGTAGACACGCAAGGTCTTCTGGCCTGCAAGGCCCTGCTCCTTGCCGGCCCAGTCCAGCGCCTTTTCCCGCGCCGTCAGGATTGCCGACAGGGTCGCCATGCCGGCGCCTGTCTGGATCACGCCGTGCCACCCCTCGCCGATGCCCGTCATCTGGCGCAACCAGTCGAGGACATGAACCTCCATCTCGGTTCCCGCAGGCGATGTCTGCCAGAGCATGCACTGCGCGGCGAGTGTCGCCGTCAGCCATTCCGCCAGAACCGAGGGCGGACTGCTGTTCGACGGGAAATAGGCAAAGAAACGCGGATGCTGCCAGTTGGTGACATGAGGGACGACGAGATTTTCGAAATCGGTGAAGATCGATTCGATTGATTCCCCGTCAACCGGCGGTGCGGCGGGAAGAGATTCGCGCACCTCGCCGGGGCGGGTTTGCGGGCGCACCGGGCGCGAACCCAGCGTGTCGAGATAGGATGCGGACCATGCGGCGGCGCGCGCTCCCCACGCTTCCAGATCGCTGTTCTTCATCTTCAGTCCCCCTGCTGGCCGGAACCAGCGGCAATGAAAATGCCGATGTCGCCCAGATTGGTTCCGGTCGGCGGAACCTTCAGAAGCTGGCCATGCGCATCAAGGTAGCTGTAGCTGTCATGCGCAGCAAGCGCCCGCGCGGCGGCGGCGGCGTCAAACGGGTCATCGCTGCCAAGGATGGCGCCCGCCGCGTCCGTCGGCCCGTCGCGGCCGTCGGTGCCGCCGATCAGCCCAGCCCAGCCTGTCCCTGTGCCGGCATCATGCATCCTGGCGGCATAGGCAATTCCCATCTCCTGCGCCCGTCCGCCCTTGCCAGGCGAGGCGCCAAGCTGGACCGTCGTCTCGCCGCCCGTAACCGCCCAAAGACCAGCCCCCTTGCTTCCGCCTGACATCAACTCGGCAAGATGCGCCGCACAGTCCGTTGCCTCGCCCGCAAGGTCCGGCAATTGGACCTCCTCCATGCCGGGCAGCGCGGCGCTGAGCACATCGCGCGCCGCCGCGCGGCAGATGGTGTTGCTGGCAAGAAGGTGCGACGTCACCCGCGCGGTCACCGGGTCGCCGGCGCGAAGCGGCAGGTCCGCCGTCCCGTCCGCGATCCGGCGAAGCTGCGCCGGCATGAAATCCAGCCTGTCGAGACCGGCATCGGCAATCAGGGCCAGCGCATGGTCCAGCGGCACCGGATCGGCGACAGCGGGGCCGCTGGCGATTGATTCCAGCCGGTCACCCGGCACGTCAGACAGCAGGAACTGCGTCACAGCGGCCGGTGCCGCCATCCGGGCAAGCCGCCCGCCCTTCAGCTTCGAGAACAGCCGCCGCACCACATTCATTTCATGGATATCAAGGCCGCTGGCGAGAAGCGCCTCGTTCAGCGCCTGCTTGTCTGCCAGCGTCATGCCGTCGGCCGGGGCCGGCAACAGCGCCGACCCGCCGCCGCTGACAAGAAGCAGCAGATGATCGTCCGCCGACAGGCCGGAGGCAAGATCCATCACCGCCTCGCTTGCCGCCAGGCCGCGCGCGTCCGGTACCGGATGCGAACTGGCGAAACATGTCATGCCCGCAACCTCGGCATGGCTTTCATCGGTTGTGACGATGATGCCCGGCGCGTCGCAGCCGTCATCACGCACCGCCGTCGCCATAGCGGCAGCCGCCTTGCCCACGGCAATCACGGCGGTCGGGTCGGCCTGCAGCTTCTTCATCGCCGCCGCCGTCACCCCGGCCGGGTGTCCGGCTGCGAGGGCGGCATCAAATGCGCGGCCGGCAAGCGCCTTCCAGTCTGCCGACGCCGTCATCCGACCTTGTCCGGCAGCGCCTCGCCCATGGCAAAGGCACGCGCGTTCTCGACGACCTTCATGCCCATGGCGACCCGGGTCTCCTCGGTCGCCGATCCCAGATGCGGCAGCAGCACGGTGTTCGGCGCCGCCATGATCGCGGGATTGACCCTCGGCTCGCCCTGGAACACATCAAGCCCCGCCCCGCCGATGGCGCCGCTTTCCAGTGCCGCGACAAGCGCATCCTCGTCAACGACATCGCCGCGCGCCGTGTTGATCACATAGGCCGACGGCGACATGGCTGCGAGCGCCTCCCGGCCGAGGATGTGGCGCGTCTCGGGCGTTGCCGCGCAATGCAGGCTGACAAAATCGCTGGCGGCGCAGACCTCGGCGACACTGGCCAGCTGACGGCCGCCGACACCTGCCCCGTCATCGACCGGGGACCTGTTCTGGAACACGATCTCCATGCCGAACCCGAAATGCGCGCGGTGCGCGACAGCGCGGCCGATCCGGCCCATGCCGATGATGCCGAGCGTCTTGCCGGTCATCTGCCGGCCGACAAGATGTGTCGGGCGCCAGCCGCTCCATTCACCGGCGCGAAGCTCGCGCTCGCCCTCACCGGCGCGCCGGCACAGCATCAGCATCAGGGTGAGCGTCAGGTCGGCGGTCGCATCGGTCAGCACACCCGGCGTGTTGGACACCGTGATCCCGTGCGACGCGGCGGCGGAAAGATCGATATGGTTCACCCCGACCCCGTAATTGGCGATCATCCGGCAGCGTCCCGCGCCGCCGGCCCGGACCACCTCATCGTCGATCACGTCGGATACGGTCGGGGCGGCGACGTCATGGCTTGCAAACCCCTCGGCAAGTTCGTCCTTGGTCAGTGGACGGTCATCCTCGTTGAGGGTCACGTCGAAATGCGCGGCAAGAGCCTCTTCCGCGGCGGCAGGCCAGCGGCGGGTCACGAAAATGGTTGGCTTTGTCATCAGGCGGCTGCCTTTCTCGTCTTCATCGTCAAATTCAAAATCGTCAAATTCAAAAAAGGGGACGGCAGACCGGTCTCGGCCTTGCCCTCCCCCTGAAATGTGCGCAGGGCACCGCCGCAGCGATGCCCTGACACCTTGTTTGGACTGCCGGTCGGCTTAGCCCGGCATTTCGCCCTGGATGCCCTCGGCATAGAAGAACACATCGCTCCACAGGCGACCGTCGTCAAGCGCGTCGCCGGCCTTGATCACGACATTGCCCTTATTGTCCTTGATCGGACCGGTGAAGATGTTGTGCCCGCCCTTGACCTTGGCGGCGGCGGCCTCGGCGGCCGCCTTCACGTTGGCCGGCATGTTCTCGAAGGTTGTCAGCTCGAGATAACCGTCAGCCATGCCCTTCCAGGTGTTGCCTGCCCAGTGGTTCGGGCCGTCACCGGTGGACCAGCTGCCATCCAGCACCTGCTCGATCTTCTCGATGTAATAAGGCGCCCAGTTGTTCACCGACGAGAAGAGCTGCGCGTTCGGTGCGAACTCCTTCATGTCGCTGGCCTGGCCGAAGCCGTGGATGCCGGCCTTTTCAGCCGTCTGCAGCATGGCCGGTGTATCGGTGTGCTGTGCCATGACGTCCGCGCCCTGTGCGACGAGAACCTTGGCGGCGTCGGCTTCCTTGACCGGATCGGCCCAGGTGTTGGCCCAGATCACCATGATTTCGGCGTTCGGGTTGGCTTCACGCATGCCGATGGCGAATGCGTTCAGGCCCTGATAGGCCTCGGGGATCGGGAACGGCGCGATATAGCCGATCTTGTTGGTCTTGGTCATCATGCCGGCGACGATGCCCTGCACATAACGGCCCTCATAGAACCGAATGTTGCCGGTAGCCATGTTGCCGGAACGCTTGTAGCCGGTGATGTGCTCGAACTTCACATCCGGGAAGTCCTTCGAGACCTTCAGCATCGGGTCCATGTAACCGAAGGAGGTTCCGAAGATCACCTGGTTGCCCTGACGGGCCAGTTCGCGGACCACACGTTCGGCGTCCGGGCCTTCCGGCACATTTTCAACGAAAGTCGTCTCGACCTTGTCACCGAAATGCGCCTGAACTTCCTGACGGGCAAGTTCATGGGCGTATGTCCAGCCATGGTCGCCCGGTGTCGTCAGGTACAGAAACCCGACCTTCAGCGGCTCAGCGACCGCAGCGCCGGCAGACATGCCGATCGCTGCCGCGGTGAGCGCCATCATCTTGATGAATTTTTTCATGGTTCACTCCCTTGTCGAATGCCAGCGGCATTCACGATGTTGCCGGGGCCGTCCGGCTATTTGCCGGCGTGGAACGCCCGACCCAAACAGGCTGGCGAATTTGCCAGCGCGAATTCCCTGTTCCCGGAAATCAGTACCAGTACGATAATAGTAGCAAGATACGGCAGCATGGAAAGGAATTGCGACGGAATCGTCCAACCTTCCGCCTGACCGGCAAGCTGCATGATGGTGATGCCGCCGAAAATCAGCGCGCCGACCAGAACCCGCCACGGCATCCATGACGCGAACACGACAAGTGCCAGCGCGATCCAGCCGCGCCCCGCGGTCATGCCCTCGGCCCAGTGCGGGGTCAGCATCAGGGGCAGATAGGCACCCCCGATTCCCGCCATCATCCCGCCGAACAGCACCGCGGCGAAACGCACGCCAAGCACCGGATAGCCTAGGGCGTGGGCGCTGTCGTGATTGTCGCCGATGGCCCGCAGCACGAGCCCGGCGCGGGTCCGTTTCAGGAAATAGGCGACCGCCACCACCACGACGACAGACCCGTAGGCCACGAGGTCATGCGAGAAGACGAGCTTGCCGACAACGGGCAGATCGGACAGCACAGGAAGGCTGATCTGGGGCAGGCCCTCGATCGCCTTGCCGATCAGCGGCGCGCCGACAAGACCGGAAAGTCCGGTGCCGAAAATGGTCAGCGCGAGGCCCGTCGCCACCTGATTCGTCGCGAATCCGAGAACGAGTATGCCGAACAGGCTGGCCGTGAGCATGCCTGCCAGCGCACCGGCCAGCACACCAAGGAACAGGCTGCCGCTGACCATGGCGACGCCGAAGGCGGCCACCGCGCCCATCAGCATCATGCCCTCGACACCCAGATTGAGAACGCCGCTTCGCTCGACGACGAGTTCACCGATGGCGGCATAGACCAGCGGCACCGATGTCATCAGCACGGTGAGGATCAGCTCTTCATACACTGCCGCTCTCCTTTGTTGCCGCTGTTGCCGCCGCCCGTGCCGCGGTGCCGGGAAGCCGGAACTCGACATGGAACCGGTTGAAGGTCTCTCCGGCCAGAAGCATGAACAGCAGGATACCCTTGAAGACGCCGGTCACGACCTTGGGAATGCCCATCGCGATCTGCGCCGCGTCGCCACCCATTTCGGCAAGCGCCACAACGAGGCCGGCGACGATCACACCCAGCGGGTTCAGGCGCGCCAGAAACGCAACGATGATTGCAGTAAAGCCGTAACCGAACGAGATGTTCGGCTGCAGCTGGCCGATATTGGCCGACACCTCGACCATGCCGGCAAGGCCTGCGGCGGCGCCCGAGATGCCGAGCACGAGAACCGTGACCAGCGCCGGGCTGAACCCGGCAAAGCGGCCCGCCCGCGGGGCATCGCCCATCACCTGGACCTGAAAGCCGACCATCGTGCGGCGCAGGATGAACCAGGCGGCCACAGACAGGACAAGCGCCCCGAGAACACCCCAGTGAAGCTGGGCCAGGCGGCCGATCCCCGGAAGGTCGACACGGGCGATCATGCCTGCATCGGGATACATCGGGGTCAGCGGAAAGCCGAAGGACATCGGGTCGCGCCACGGGCCGCGGACCGTCCAGTCGATAAACAGCACCGCCACATAGGTCAGCATCAGCGAGACCAGGATCTCGTTGGTGTTGAAGCGGGTTTTCAGGATGGCCGGGATCATCGCCCAGGCCAGCCCGCCGAGCACGCCGGCGAGGATCATTGCCGGCAGCAGCAACGGCGCCGGCATGCCGCCCCAATAGAGCGCGACATAGCCGGAGAACATCGCGCCCAGGATCATCTGCCCCTCGGCCCCGATGTTCCAGACATTCGCCCGGTAGGAAAAGACAAGGCCGCTGGCGATGATGATCAGCGGGCAGGCCTTCACGAACAGATCGGCCACCTGATAGCCGCGAGACACCGGCGCAATGAAGAACTGGTAGAGCGCGGCCAGCGGGTCATACCCCAGCACGCCGAAAATCGCGGCGCCCGCGATCAGTGTCAGCGCCACCGCGACGGCCGTTGTGGTCAGCGTCAGCGACAGCGGGATTTCCTTGCGCGGGACGAGATTGATCATGCGGCGTCTCCTGCGCCGGCCGTTTTCAGCGGCACACTGCCACCCATCAACAGGCCGACCGTTTCGGCCGTGGTGTCGGCGGTGACCATCGGCTCCGACATCTGGCCGTCATGCAAAACGGCCACCCGGTGCGATATGGCGAAAATCTCCTCCAGATCCTGCGAGATCATCACCACGGCGGAACCTGACTCCGCAAGCTCCAGCATCGCGCGGCGGATGAACAGGGCCGCGCCGACATCGACGCCCCAAGTTGGCTGCGAAACGATGAACAGGCTGGGCTGCTTGGAAATCTCGCGGCCGACCACGAATTTCTGAAGGTTGCCGCCCGACAGCGCCGATGCCATCGGATTTTCCTGCGGCAGACGCACATCGAACGCACCGGCGATTTCGGCCGCCATCTGCCTTGTCCGGTCGCTGTCGATCACACCGCGGCTGGCGACCTCGCCAAGCGAATGGGACGTCAGCAACGCATTGTCGGCAAGCGACATGCCCGGAACCGCCGCATGGCCGTTCCGTTCCTCGGGGACAAATCCGATGCTGTGCTGGCGGCGGCGGGACGGGCCGTCACGGGTGATGTCCCGGCCGTTGATCGTGATCACATTCTGGCCGGCGCCGGTCCATTCGCCTGTCAGCGCCTCCATCAGCTCGTCCTGGCCATTGCCGGCGATACCGGCAATCCCCAGCACCTCGCCGGCGCGGGCAACAAATGACAGGTTGCGAAGCGGTGTCGCAAAAGGCGTGGCCGGCGGCCGGTCGAGCCCCCCGACCGCGAACAGCACGTCAGGCTCGCTCTTCGGCGCGCCCTGACCGTCGATATCGCCGACAGAACTGCCGACCATCATCTCGGCAAGCTGTTTGCTGCTGCGGCTGGCGGATTCGACGGTGCCGACATTCCTGCCGCGCCGCAGCACGGTGGCGCGCCTTGTCAGCGACCTGATTTCCTCGAGCTTGTGCGAGATGAACAGAATGGCCACCCCGGCCTTGGAAAACCGGCGCAGCACGTCGAACAGCTGTTCGGTTTCCTGCGGCGTGAGAACCGAAGTCGGCTCGTCCATGATCAGCAGCGACGGATCCTGAAGCAGGCAGCGCACGATCTCGACACGCTGCTGTTCGCCGACGGACAGGTTGTGGATCCGCGCGTCCGGATCGACGCCGATGCCATATTCGGCCGACATGGCGCGCACACGTTCGGACAGATCCTCGAGCGATTCGCCCGGCGGCAGCGCCAGCGCGATATTCTCGGCGACGGTCAGCGCCTGAAACAGCGAGAAATGCTGGAACACCATGCCGATCCCCAGCTCGCGGGCATGCTGCGGGCTGCGGATGGTCACCGGTTCTCCGCGCCAGATGATCTGGCCCGAATCGGGCTGCAACAGCCCGTAGACCATTTTCACGAAGGTGGATTTTCCGGCACCGTTCTCGCCGAGAAGCGCATGGATTTCTCCGGCCTCGATCTCGAATCCGACATCGTCATTTGCCGTGAAGTCCCCGAAATGCTTGCAGATTCCGGTTGCGGCGAGAAGCGTTGTTCCGGGCGACGTTTCGTCTGGCCTTTGCGATCCGGTCATTCTTGTCTCTAGCGGTATCTGGGCCGCGACGGCAGGGCCCGCCGGGGGGCGAAGCATACGATTATTAATCCGAGGCTGTAAAGAAAGCTGCAGACGTGAAAAGCCCCGGCCGGGAACCCCGGCCAGGGCCGTCATTTCGGTCAGCGAAACCGCGTTCCGCTCATCGCCTGTCAGACCTGACGGGCGAATTCAGGATAGGCCTCCATGCCAAGCTCGGCATTATCGAGACCCGCAAGTTCCTCTTCCTCGGATACGCGGATGCCCATCGTCAGCTTCAGGACGGTCCAGACGATCCAGGACACGACGAAGGTGAAGGCGCCGACGATCAGGACACCGGCAATCTGCGTGCCGAAAGAGGCATCGGAGTTGGTCAGCGCGACCGCGATGGTGCCCCAGATACCCGCCAGAAGGTGGACCGGGATAGCGCCGACGACATCGTCGATCTTGAACTTGTCCAGAAGCGGTACCGCGAAGACCACGATCACACCGCCGATACCACCGATCAGGGTCGCCGCGCCGAGAGTCGGTGTCAGCGGCTCGGCCGTGATCGAGACAAGGCCGGCAAGCGCGCCGTTCAGCACCATCGTCAGGTCGACTTTCTTGTAGAAGATCTGCGTCAGGATCAGCGCGGCGATCGAACCACCGGCTGCAGCCGCGTTGGTGTTGGCGAAGATACGGGATACGTCGGCAACATCGCTGACAGTGCCCATGGCGAGCTGCGAGCCGCCATTGAAGCCGAACCAGCCAAGCCACAGGATGAAGGTACCAAGCGTGGCAAGCGGCAGGTTGGCGCCAGGCATTGGAACGACGCGGCCGTCCCTGTATTTCCCGGTCCGTGCACCGAGAACCAGGGCACCGGCCAGCGCCGCCCAACCACCGACGGAGTGGACGACAGTCGACCCCGCAAAATCAAGAAAGCCCATTTCATCGAGGAAACCGCCGCCCCACTTCCAGCTTGCCTGGAACGGGTAGATCAGCGCGGTCAGGATGAAGGTGAACAGAAGGAACGGCCACAGCTTGATGCGCTCGGCCAGCGTGCCGGACACGATCGACGCGGTCGCTGCGCAGAACATCAGCTGGAAGAAATAGTCCGAACCCGTCGAGGCGTAGGACAGGTCGTCAGCCGCATCGGGCGCGACGCCGACAGCCTCGAGAACGGCCACGCCGACGACGCCGGACAGGATGCCGTCGACCGACCAGGTGCCGAGCGGGTACATCAGGTTGTAGCCGATCACATAGTAACCGACGGCGGCAATCGAGAAGAGCGCCACATTCTTGGTCAGCTGCATGGTCGTGTTCTTGGCGCGGACAAGGCCGGTTTCCAGCATGCAGAAGCCGCAGGCCATGAACATGACGAGCACGCCGCCAATCAGGAACAGCAACGAGTTCAGGACGAATACACCATGCTCGGACACTTCCTGTGCGAGAGCCGGCGTTGCCACGAGCGCGCCGATACCGGCGAGTGCGAGGGCTGAACGAGAAATTCTAAACATTGAGTGGTCTCCTGGGTCTTACAGCGCCGCAACGCCAATTTCGCCGGTGCGGATGCGCAGGGCGGAGTCGAGATCAAGGACGAATACCTTGCCGTCGCCGATCTTTCCGGTTTCGGCAGCCGCCTTGATGGCGTCGCACGCCTTCTCGACGATGTCGCCCGGAACGGCGATTTCGATTTTCACCTTGGGGAGGAAATTCACGGTGTATTCGGTGCCACGGTAGACCTCGGTCTTGCCCTTCTGGCGGCCGTATCCCTGAACCTCGGATGTGGTCAGCCCTTCGATGCCAATCGCCACAAGTGCTTCATGCACGGCAGCAAGTCGGCCTGGCTGAATGATTGCCACGATGTACTTCATAGTCAGTCCTTCCTTATATGCTGCCACCCTTGGGAGGGCCGGGCGGCAGGGGTCTCGCGAACGACGGCGGATGGTCTGCCGTCGCTGAGTGCAGGAAGGTGTTAGCAGGCGGGGTGATGCTGAAATTCTGCTAATTTTGCAGGCTGGTGATGCATTTTTTGCATCATGCGCCTATATCACTGGGGAAGCCGTTGGTTCCGGAGGCCACCATGCGATTTATGACAAGCCTGAGATTCATTGATGTGGTCGCCCGCGAGGGCTCGATCCGCAAGGCCGCCGACAAGCTCGCCATCACCTCGACAGCGCTGAACCGCAGGATTCTCCAGATTGAGGAGGAAATCGGCCAGCCCCTGTTCGAACGTTTGCCGGGCGGCGTCAGGCTGAACACGGCAGGCGAGATTTTCCTGCAGCATATCCGTTCGCAATTCGCCGACCTTGCCCGCGTCCAGTCCCAGATCGCCGACCTGTCGGGCATCCGGCGCGGACATGTCCGGATTGCCAGCGGCGCCGACGCGCTGCGCCGCTTCCTTCCCGAAGCCATCGCCACCTATCGCGGCGCGCACCCGGCGGTGAGCTTCGACCTGGCCCGCTGCTACGGCGAAGAGGCGGAAGCGCGGCTGTTCTCGCTGGATGCAGACATCGCGCTGATCTTTGCCCCGATCCGCGCGGCCCATGTCCATGTCGCGGCAACGCTGCGCCAGCAGATCCATTGCGTCATGCCGGCAGGCCACCGGCTGGCAGGCAGGGACACAATCCGTATCCGCGATCTTTCCGGCGAACGCGTTGTCCTGCCGACGGCCCAGAGCGGCGTGCGCCAGCTTCTGGACACGGCGTTCCTGCGCCGGTCTGTCGAGCCGGATGTCATCCTCGAGTCTGACAGTTTCGAATTCATGCAGAACTTCCTGCATTTCGAGCCTGCCCTGTTCTTCCAGATCCCGATCGCCATCAATGCCGGCCGGGCCGTTGGCGGCGCGGATGCGGCCGATTTCGACGAACGGCTTGTCTCGCGTCCGGTCGATATGGCCGACGTCGCCGCGGGAACCCTTCATATCTGCCATCTGAAGGGCCGTGTTCTTCCCGTCGCCGCGGCAAAGTTCCTTGACGATATCATCACCGGCCTTCGAGGTCGTTACAGCGACGAGGTCGACCAGTAACGCGGCGGCGACCGTTCAGGCCGGAATTCGGTGACCACAAGGTGGATTTTGGCCGAAAGGCTTGCTATCACGCCGCCAGTGGATGACATCCCGACGCCGCCCACCCGCGACAGCAGGACCCAATGATGACGATCACCGAAACAGAACTTGCCGAAGCACGCGCAGCATGGGGGAACGGCCTCGTCGCCATCTCCACAGCCTATGATGACGACGGCATCGAGGCTGCCCGCGCTGTGGCGGACGATCTGCTGGACGGGTTGTACGGGTTCGAGTTCGGACCGATCCTGTTCAAGCCGACCCTGAGCGGCGGCGCGCAGACATTCCGCACCGACAAGCAAGGCACCCTTTCATATTTCATCGGGCACAATCCCGACTACCCGCAGGACACCGGTTTCGGGCTGAAGTCCTGGCGTAAGGTGACGTCCGAGACATCATCCTGCTTTATCGAAGGCGATGTCGCCATGTGGATGGGATGGGTGTTTTTCACCAACAAGGATGGCGAAACGATCAAGGTCGACAAGAGCTTCGGCTACAAACGGGCCGCCGACGGCAGCCTGAAACTGGTGCTTCACCACTCGTCGCTTCCCTACGAGGCATAGCCGCCCGCCAGAATGACGGACCAGAGTGGCTGACCGGCATGGACAGCCTTTGCCGAGACGCCCCCGACATACTGTTCCTGTTTGGGCTTTTCCATTCCGTTCAGCCAATTCCGTTTGTCCGGCCGGCCCAATCATGCGATGCTGCGACTGTGACATTCCGCCACAGTCCGGCCATCACGCCGGACAAACGTGGCTGGTTTTTTTGAACAGCGGGGGAAATCATGGATACGGTACTTGTCGGCGGCTTTGTGTTTCTCGTTGCGGCCGGGGCCATTTTCCTGGCCATCGACAAAGTCGGCAAGTCGGAGATGCCCGACCGCAAGAAGCGCCTTCTCACCTATGCGCTGCTGGGCGGGCTGATCGTGCTGACCATCGGCATTTTCCACTGGCACCGCGCCGTTTGGCTGGCCGAACGCGGCATCGGATAGGCGCGTCTCAATCGTAGGGCGTGCCGTCCTTGCGGACCCAGTTTCTCGCATTGTTGCGCCGCTCGAGCCGCAGATCGACATCCGGATAATGCACGGTCTCGTCGGCTGACCGCGACCCGATCTCGAACAGCACGGCAGGCTCGTCCGACCGGTTCTCGATGGCGTGGCCATTCGCCTCGCCTGCCCTGAAACCGGCGCAGTCGCCAGCGCGAAGCAGCGTCTCGCCGCCATCATCGCGCAACACCACCTCGCCAGACACCACGATGACAAACTCGTCCTCCGCCTCGTGCCAGTGACGCAGCGCGGTGCGCCCGCCTGGCGGCAGGACGGCGCGGTTGACGCCGAACTGTGTCAGCCCGGCCGCGTTGCCGACGCGCTGGCCCTCATATCCCTCGGTCTCGCGGTAGAACGGCTCGGGATAAACGAGGCGGCGGATCACCTCGACATTGGCAAGATCGATCTTCGGCATGGCGGGCCCCTTGTTCCTGTAGATGCAACGCCGGCTTCCGGCCTGCATGACGAGCCTAGCGCGAACAGCAGGTCAGGTCACCGGCGGCACACCGAAAATCCAGCCTTCCCGTGCGGCCTCGCGCGGCGCATGCCAGCTTCCGGGCCGGCCGGCGAAATACCGCAGCGCGGCAGCTGATATAATGGCGTCCGCCTCATCCGCATCGGCCCCGCGCGGGGCATAGTCCTGCCCCACCCCCTCGCTGCCATAGGCGGCAAGGGCGGCATTCATGAAGGCCGGATCAACTGCCGCGTTTTTCGCCGGATTCATGCCGGCGGCATGGAAATAGTAGCTCGGGAAAATCTCCACCAGCACCATCGCCAGACCACCGGTCGACCCCGGCGTCACATGATCGAACGGCCAGACGGCCAGACGCGGACCAAGCGCCGCCTTCAGCGCATGGATCAGGCGCATCCCGGCCATGGACCCGGTGGCGACATTGTCGGCACCGATGGCCTTGAAGGTCGGCGACGGCGCCCTGGCGCTGGCGCGCGAGGCCAGCTCGGTCGACCGGCGGCGGCTGCGAAAATGAGGGGCCCCGTGGTTTTTCGGCGACAGGTAATAGTCTCCGACGCCGTCCGCCGCAAACATCGCCCCGCCGTAAAGATGCCGGTCATCGGCGCATACCGTCTCGACCATATGCCAGAGCGCGGGCGCGTCGGCAGGCGATGCGGCAAGCCCGGGATAATAGGCCCCCTCGTCATGGAACGGGTGGGCGAAGGCGAAATCAATACCCACCAGGACCGGCGCGCCATTGCCGGCAGACGCTTCGGCCAGCAGACGGTCGCGCACGTCATCGCGGCCCCAGTGGCGGCCGTCTTCGGCAAGCCAGGTGTCCGGCACGCCCTGTCCGGGCCGGGCCATGGCAAGCTGGATGCCGGGCTGGCGCGGCCCCCTCGCCCCGGACCAGTCGATGCCGATGAAAGCGGAAAACATGCCCCCGGTCAGTCGCCGGAGGACGGCGCGGAAATGCGGTCCAGAAGATCGGAGGCGGTGGCGCTGAATCCGTCCGCGTCGGCGCTGCCGTCAAGCACCGCCTCGACCCGCTTTGCCATGACCTTGCCAAGCTCGACACCCCACTGGTCGAAGCTGTTCAGGCCCCAGACAAACCCGCTGACGACGGTCACATGCTCATAGAGCGCCAGCAGCCTGCCGACGGCAAAGGGCGTGCTGGCCTCCCAGCTGATCACGCTCGACGGACGGTCTCCGGCAAAATGGCGGTGCGGTTCGGCCTCGTTCGGGCTGCCGACGGCCAGCGCCTCGGCCTGGGCCAGCGCGTTCGCTGCCAGCACCCGGTGGCTTGCCGCCCAGTCACCGTCCAGATGCAGCCCGGTCGGGCGCAAGGGCAGCAGAATGTCCAGCGGTACGATATCGGTGCCCTGATGCAGCGCCTGAAAGAAGCTGTGCTGGCAGCCGGTACCGGCGGTGCCCCAGATCACCGGCGTCGTCGCATGGCCGATGGCGCCCCCCTCGAGCGTGACCGACTTGCCGTTCGACTCCATCTCCAGCTGCTGCGCCCAGGCCGGCAGCAAATGCAGCCGCTGGTCGTAAGGCATGATCCCGTGCGCCGCATGGCCCATGAAATTGCGGTTCCAGACCCGCATCATTCCCATCAGAACCGGCAGGTTCGCCTCAAAGGGCGCGGTCCGGAAATGCTCGTCCATCGCCGCCGCCCCGGCCAGCATGCCGGCGAAATGGTCCGGGCCGATGCCGATCATCACCGGCAGCCCGACCGCCGACCACAGTGAATAGCGCCCGCCGACACCCTCGTCGAAATCGAAAATCCGGTCCTCGGCCACGCCCCAGTCGCGCGCGACCTTCGGGGCGGCCGTGACAGCCGCCATGCCGGGGCCGCGCCCGCCAAGCCAGTCCCGCGCCAGCGCGGCGTTGCGCATGGTCTCGGCGGTGGTGAAGGTTTTCGAGGTGGTGATGACGAGCGTTGTGTCGGGCGTGCAGCCTGCCAGCACATCGTGAAGATGCGCCGGGTCGACGTTGGAGACGTAATGCACAGCCGGCCCGTCGGCATGGCTTGCCAGCGCGGCGCTGACCATCGCCGGACCGAGGTCGGAGCCGCCGATTCCGATATTGATCACATCGGTGATGTCGCTGTCGCGGACCGTGTCCGCAAACGCGGCGAGCCCGGCATATTCGGCGCTCTCGACACGCGCCTCGGCGCGCTGGGCCATATGCACGACCGCACGGTCCTCGGACCGGTTGATATGCGCGCCGGCGAACAACGCCTCGATCTTTTTGGCAAGGCCTGTCTGCGATGCCAGCTCCAGCAGCATCGCAACCGTTTCCGTGCGCAGCTTCTGCCGCGACAGGTCGACCCGCAGGTCACCAAGCTCATAGACAAGGCCTCGTGACCGCGCGGAATCGGCAAGCAGATCGCGAAGATGCAGGCCGTTCAGCCCGGCGGCTTCTTCGGCAAGGGATTTCGCGGCTTTGGCAGACAGCATCGACATGTTCCTCGCTGGCGCCATTCCTTACTGGCGTCATTTCCAACTGGCGTTTGGCCGCCACCATACCCATATCAGAGTTCGGTTGCCAGCGCCCAGCAAGGTCGCCGGCAAAGCCTGGCGGAACGGTAAAGATGAACAGCAGCACACCCATCGACCTTGTCATTCTCGGCAGCGGCATGGCCGGTCTCGCCGCCGCGCAGCTTGCCGCGGCCAACGGCCTGAGGGCCGCGGTCTTCGACAAGGGCCGTCGCATCGGCGGACGGGTCTCGACACGGCGCGCCGACGGCTTCACCTTCAATCACGGGGCCCAGTTCCTGACCGCCCGTCATCCGGATTTCGTCAACAGCTGCGAAGATGCGGTCGCGGCCGGGGCGCTGCGCCCATGGCAGGTGTCCGGGCGCGACGCCTTCTGCGGCGCGCCGACGATGCGGGATTTCCCTTCCTTCCTCGGCGACGGCATCGAGATCACGCAGGGCGCCGAGATCAGCCGTATCGAAAGCCATGACGGCCTTGTCGCCTTTCATGACGATACCGGCCTTGTCGCCACCGCGCGGCAGGCCGTGATCACCGCACCGGCACCGCAGGCGCGCCGCCTTCTGGCCGATGCCGCCCCGGAGCTTGCCACGACCGCCGCCAGCGCCACCTATGCCCCGTGCTGGACCGCCATGTTCGGATTCGATGCGGATGCGCTGCCGGAACATGCCGCGCCAATTCACGAAAAAAGCGGTCCGGTCGGCTGGGGCGTGTGGGAGGCGCACAGGCCCGGCGCCGCCGCACAGGACGGCGCCGCCCTGACCGTTCAGGCCGCCCCTGACTGGAGCGAAGAGCATCTGGAGCAGGACCAGGCACCGGTGGCAGAGGCGATGCTGGCAGCATGGCAGGTGGCCAGCGGAACGGCGCTCGGGCGGCCGCGCCACATGGCGGCGCATCGCTGGCGCTATGCGCGGGTGATCACAGCCGCCGATGCCGACGCCCCGCGGATCAGCGCCAGCGGCCGGATCGCGCTTGCCGGTGACTGGCTTGCCGGTGCCCGCGTCGAGGATGCCTGGCTTTCCGGGCGCATGGCCATCGAGAGGCTTGCCGCGGTCGCAGCCTGATACCCCATCTGCGTGCTTGAAGCCGTGACCCATTCCCTGTAATCCAGACTTGTCCCGCATTCACCGGGCATTTCTGTCAAATACGGGTTCCGTATGTCTGCCGTCCTGTCCCTGACCATTCCCTTTTTCGCCCTGATCTTCCTTGGAATGATCTGCCGGCGGGTGGGTTTCGTCGGACCGGACGACGCGCGCACCCTGTCGCGCTTCGCCTTTTTCGTCGCCATGCCGGTGATGGTTTTCGTCAAGATCGGCGCCGGCAACGCCATGGAAATCCTCAACTGGGGATTTGTCTGGCGGTATGAGCTGGCGACGGCGCTTGTGTTTGTCGGCACCGCCTTTCTGGCGCGCCCGGCCTTTGGCCTGACCCGTCTCGAAAGCGGCATCTTCGGACTGAACGCGGCCTATCCGAACTATGGCTATATCGGCGTGCCGCTGGCGATCATGGCCTTTGGCGACGCGGCGGCGCTTCCGCTGGCGCTGATCCTTGCACTCGACACCATGGTGCTGCTGGTCCTCACAGGCTATTTCGTGGCGGCGGACGGCGGCTCGCTCGGCGCGACGATCGTCAGCGCATTGAAGACGGTCAGCCGCAATCCCCTGCTGATCTCGGCGGTGGCAGGCTTTGCCTTTTCGGCCAGCGGACTGTCCCTGCCGCCTGTGCTCGACACGCTGTTGAACATGCTGTCGAACTCGGCGGCGCCTGTGGCCCTCTTCGCGCTGGGGGCCACGGTCTATGGCCAGCCGATCCGCCGCGCCTTTGGCGAACTGACGGCGATCACAGTGGCGCGGCTGATCATCCATCCGGTTCTGGTGGCGGCGTTTTTCCTGCTTCTGCCAGGCGTCGACCCGCTCTGGGTGAAGGCTGCCATCCTGACGGCCTGCCTGCCGATTGCGGCGAACGCCTTTGTGATGTCGGACCATTATGGCGGCTATGCCGGACGCACCGCCTCGGCCGTCTTTATCACCACCATCATCGCCAGCGTCACCGTGCCGGTCACGCTGTATCTGATCTTCCAGCTTCCCTGACAGGTGGTCGGCGACCAACAAGCAGTCAGCCAGCAGTCAGTCAGCTGGCAGCGTGTCCTCATAGCCCGGCACGGCGGCACCGAAATCCTGCATCCAGGACACCAGCTGCGGGGCATGATCGCGCCAGTCGACCTGCTTGCGGAAATCGAGATAATCGAGAAGGCATGCCAGGCCGATCTCGCCAAGGTCGGGCATCGCGCCGTTTGCATAGGCATCGTCGCCGATGCTGGCAAGGCCGCGAATGATCCTGTCGCGCTGCGTCTTGAGAACACTCTCCACCTGCATGCCTTCCGGCCGGAAGCGCGCCTCATAGACCACGAGAAGCGCCGCATCCATGATGCCGTCCATCTTGGCGGCGCGGGTCAGCACCTCGAACCGCGCGTCTCCCGACGCCGGCAGCAGCTTGCCGCCACCGGCCAGCGAATCCAGATATTCGACGATCACACGGCTGTCATAAAGGGTATGCCCGTCGGTCACCAGCGCCGGAATCTTGCCAAGCGGGTTGACCGTGCGGATCTCGTCATCGGGGTCGCCTGTGTTCGTCGGGCGCACGGTGATCCGGTCCGCCATCCCAAGGCAGTGGGCGGCGAGCTTGACCTTGCGGCCGAATGGCGAGGCGGGGGCGGAATAGAGGATCATCGTCCGGTCCTTTCATATGCGATGGCGGCGGTCTGACGATAGCCGCAGCCCTCGGCCGCCACAACCGCAAGAAATAAATGCGCCGCCCATCATTCATCTTGTCCTGCCCGGCCGAAGGGCGCATTTTCTGCCGGAAATTTTCTGCTGCGCATCAGGGACATTCAGGTGGCGGACAGCTCGCAAACACGGCTCGGCATCATCTGCGCGATCATTGCCTCAATCTCGTTCTCGATCAACGACGCCAGCATCAAGTTCATCAGCGGCGGCTATCCGCTTCACGAGGTCGTGACCTTCCGGGCCGGCATATCGCTGATCATCAGCCTCGCCATACTGGTGCCGATGGAAGGCGGCTACCGCCAGCTGCGGACGGCCAAGCTGCCGCTCCATCTTCTGCGCGGCCTTCTGGTTGTCGGCGCCAACTCCTTCTTCTTCCTCGGCCTCGCGGTCATGCCGCTATCGGATGCGACGGCGCTGTTCTTTATCGCCCCCGTCGTCATCACCATGTTCTCGGTGATCTTCCTTGGCGAGAAAGTCGGAAAATTCCGCTGGTCGGCGACCGCCATCGGCCTGATCGGTGCGGTGATCATGCTGCGCCCGACTTCGGCCAGCTTCCAGCCGGTGGCGATCCTGCCGCTGCTGGCGGCTGTCTGCTATGCCGGCATCCACATGCTGTCGCGGCGCATGGGCGGCACCGAATCCGCCAGCACGCTGTCGGTCTATATCCAGGCCGTGTTCCTTGTGGTCGGGCTGTTCATGGGCCTGACCTTTGGCGACGGCCGGTTCGCGCCAGGCGACGGACGGTCCCTGGATTTTCTTCTCAGGGCGTGGGTCATGCCGCCGCCATCCGATTATCCGGTGCTGCTGATCATCGGGCTCAGCAGCGCAATCGGCGGTTACTGCGTCAGCCAGGCCTACCGCGTTTGCGAGGCCGCGGTGATCGCGCCGTTCGAATATACGGCGCTGGTCATGTCGATTGTCTGGGGCTTCACCATTTTCGGCAGCTGGCCGGATTACGTGGCATGGACCGGCACCGGGCTGATCCTCGCCAGCGGCCTTGTCGTCTTCTGGCGCGAGTCGGTGCTGAACCGCCGCCGCACGTCAAATGCGTTCCGCCAGCGCTGAGCCGGGTTGACGCCGGCTGGCGCATGTAAGAGCGTTGGAAACCACATCGTTTCCGGAGGACAAAGAGATGAGCAAGGGTTACTGGCTGGCGATCTATCGCGCGATCCACGATCAGGACCAGCTGGCGGAATATGCCAAGAAGGCGACCGTGGCGATTGCCGAACATGGCGGCACATTCCTGTCGCGCGGCATGCCGGAAGCGATGCTGGAAGGTGACGAGGCCACGCGCACCGTGCTGATCGAATTTCCCAGCGCGGCAGCCGCCATCGACGCCTATAACAGCGATTCCTACCAGGATGCGCTGGCGACACTCGGCGATGCCGCCGACCGCGATATCAGGGTCCTGAACGGCCTTTAATGGAACAGGCCCGCGCCGTGCCGGCTAGCCTGCCAGTTCGGCGCGGTGCGCCTCGACCATGTCGGCCATGCTGGTGAAGCGGAAATCATAATGCGGCATGTCACCAGGATGCATGGTGGCGCCGAACCCTTCATCGGCATGCCGCCTGTAGATCCAGCAATTCTTCAGACCGTGCCGGTTGGCAGGGGCATGGTCGTGGAACATGCTCTCGGCGGTGTGCAGGATATCGCCGCTGCCGATCCCGCGCGTAGCCAGCTTTTCCAGCATATAGTCGAAATTGGCGGCGGCGGGCTTGTAACTGCCGACATCCTCGGCCGTGTAGATACCGTCAAACGCGACACCTAGTTTGGCATTGCTGTGGGCAAAGCTGGCATTGTCGACGTTCGAGATAATGACAAGCTGATAATGCTCTTTCAGATAGGCCAGCGCCTCGGCTGAATCTGGGAAAGCCGGCCAATGCTCGACCGACATGCCGTAAGTCATCGCCTCGTCCCAGCTGACAGATATGTTCCACTCTTCGGCAATGCGGCGATAGACGCAGGCAAGAAGGTCGCTGTAGAGCTTCGATGGCGTGCGGAGCTGCTGTGACGATTCGTGACGGGCATGCGCTTCAAGGATGGCGTCGCGTTCCGGCGCGCTGCCTTCGCGCTCCGCAATCCGGTCCGTAAGCGGACGCAGCCCCTCGACCATGCCGCTCTCCCAGTCGATAAGTGTGCCGTAACAGTCGAATGTCAGAACACTGAAATCTGAGAGCTTCATCTTGTCCTCGAACCAAATGCAGGGGGCCTTTGCTCCGTCGCCGGAGGCGCCTTCCTTTTAGTCCCAGCAGCATGCGGCCACCAGCTCAAAATGATGTTGCGGAGCCAGCTAGAGTGAAATCCGCGGGGCGTTGCGGCCAGATAGGAGCAAAGGCGCAAAGGCCGCCGGATTATCACCATCGCCATGAAGCTCGTCGACAATGCCGGGCACCGTCGCAAAGCGCATCACAAGGCTACGTGCCATTTTCTCCAGCGCGGCAGCGCCATGCAGGGTCGCCCCGGCCTCGGCCGCCTGTTCTTCAACCAGCATTACAAGGCTGCCATCTGCTACCCGCATGGCCACGCGAACACCGTTAAGGGAAGTCTTGTTCAAAGGGTTGGTAATCCGTTGCTGAATAAGAAGAAGGCTCTCTGCCATCTGATATGTCAGCAAAGACTTGGCTGCCATCCTGTCTGTACAGCTGACGCCAAAAATATGATGGAACTGGTCATGATCGACCTGAAAAGACTGGCCTTCCAGAATGCGGCTTTTGTCAGTGTCAATGCTAATCGCGCCAGCAACGCCCTTCGGCAGGCTGATGCGGGCCACCACGAGATCGCTGCAGTTGGCGATCCTGCGCCCCACTAAAGGTTTGCAGACGCGGGCGCCAAACAACCTGATGCGACATCCACGGTAGCTGCCCGCATGATGGCTGTTTATCTTATGGGCGCCAGCATCGAGAACACCTTCAGTAGCAAGGTCCTGAATAATCACTTCCGCAAAAGCGTGATTATCATCACGGCTGAACAGCGAAGCAAAATGCGCCTCCACAGCCTCCCAAACCCGGTCTTCTAGCTCTGCGCCCGGGCGCCGCAAAGTTATCCAACCAGTGATGGAGGCAACGGTGGCGAGCGCGACGACCAACGCGACGTAAAGCGGTTGGGCAAAGATGCTGTCTTCCGGAACGATGCCCTTGAGAAAAACAGGGACCATAACCAACCCAATCGAAATGCCAGTGGCAAGGCTAGCAAACAGCATCCTGCGATGCCTCTGCTTTACGGCGGCAAGGAGATCGGCGCCGACATGTAGATCCCAGCTCGATGCGAAGCCCTTTTCGGCAACAGTCTTTTCAACAAAACCCGACATAACTCAGGGATAACGCATGCTGACACACAAAGACAAGCATGCCAGCAGCGATACCATTTCCGAGGGATATTTGCAGACAACCCACAAACGCTCGAAACTCATAATCGAAGGCTATGCCTGTAATAAGAAAGAGCGCCAGCAGCTTATCTGAGCTTCACGCCGCTGGCTGCCCTGCCCCGCCAAATCTATGTGATCGAGATCACCGCGCCCATTCCCGCGGCGTGATGCTCCATCATATGGCAATGAAACAGCCACATCCCGGGATTGTCGGCAACAAACACAAGGTCGGCGCGCTCGCCCGGGGCCATCAGGTAGGTATCTCGAAGCACCGGACGGGTGTTTTCGCCAAACTCCTTCGAATCCACCCAGAAATGATGACCGTGGAGATGCATGCCATGCTCCCACCGCGTGTCGTTCCAGACCCGCAGCACAGTAACCTCGCCAAGGTCCAGATCCGCAAGCTGGTGATGATATCCGCCTACAATCCCGTTGAAGGCCCATAGTTTGGAATGTTCCTGCGCAAGATCGCGCAACGCCAGCACCTCGCCCTCGAATTCGGCCGATGCCAGATTGCCCATGGCGCCGCCCTGCATATGAACAT
>WTIL01000064.1:0-1966 GCA_011522725.1 Rhodospirillaceae bacterium | reverse complement strand
GGTCAGCCAGTTTCCGAGACGCCCCTGATGCGACCAGTCCATCAGCGATCCGAAACTGTCCTCATGAAGCTGATAATCTTCGGTCAGCCGCCAGTCATCCGCCACCAGCGTCACATCGCGCGCCGGGTCCGGCAATTCGGTTTCGGCGACGACAAGCGGCCCGTAAAGACCGCGCGCCAGCTGCTCCCAGCCCTTGCTGTGGGCGTGGTACCAGAATGTTCCTGCATCCTTCAGCGGAAACCTGTAGGTAAAGCTCTCACCAGGCTCAATCGCGGCCTGGGTCAGATCAGGCACACCGTCCATCTCATTCAGGTTGCGGATGCCATGCCAATGCATGGTTGTCGGCACTTCCAGCCTGTTGGTGAATTCAACCTCCAACGTCTCTCCACGAAGCGCGGTGATACCAGGCCCGGGCGAAGTACCGTTATAAAGCCACAGATCAGTTTTAGCAGCGCCCTCTTCCCCCAGCCTTACGCTGGCGGGCTCAGCCTCGATCCGGTATCGACGCACAGTATCGCCGAGCGCCGGCAGGGGTGTTACCGCAAGCGCAGCCGCGCCGGTTTTGAGAAAGTCGCGACGTCGCATTACATGCCTCCCATGGTCATGCCATCTGGCAGCAAAAGGGATGTTGTCATCAGGCTTGTGGCCAGAAGGACCGCAGCCACGCCCGCAAGCTCCCAGTCAATGGAGCGGCGAAGCCGCGAGGAAGCCGCCGCCTCACCACTCCGCAACGCGGGCACGAGAAGAAATTTGTTCAGTGCAGCAAGGCCCACCAAGCCGCTGACAAGTCCGACCTTTACAATCAGCACCTGCCCGTAAGGCGTCGTCGCCAGCACGGCGACAGACCCGACCAGCATCACCGCATAGAGGGTGCCAGCAATCAGCAGAACCGGCACAATCCAGATCGCCCGTCTGCCGAACACATCGGCGAGATCGGCCAGCGCCGCCTGCCCGCCAAACCTTTGCGGATCGCGGCACATCGCACGTAGCGGCAGTAGCGCCCCAACCCAGAAACCCAACCCGGCTAGATGAACCGCCAGCAGGATTCCGGCCTGCAGTCCCCCCGTCGTCACATGGCCGGCAAGCAGCATCGAGAGGATCACGATGCCCGGGCCGGTGATCCTGAGCGGATGGGACGGGTCTTTCACAGCCAGTTCGACCACCAAGATCAGCAGGAAACCGGCAGCCGCCATCACAGCAGCGGCCCCGGCCGGTGTTTCCAGTACGAGAGCGATCAGCAGCGGGTCCCCCATGCCGGCAAGATCGCCGGCCATGTTGCCGGCCGCAGCTGGTATCTGCAGCCCAGCGATGCATAGACCTATCAATGCCGCCCGCATTGTTACCCGGCCCGTATATGCTTGGATAGCCAGGCCAAGATGCCGCGCCATGACACTAGAAAAAATCACACCGCCGATGGCAAGCAGAAGCGCCGGATAGAAGGCAAACCGCAGGAGCGGCGTTAGAATAATCCATATATCAGACATCTCGGCCTCGTTATTCACTGCCGACAGTGAACGAAAAGCTGCCTTTGACGAGATGACCGTCCGCGCTCAGCGCGCGCCAGCGGACTTCGTATTCATCCGCCGCGATGGCGGGAAGCGCGACTGTGTGACGTTGTTTTTCGACCATCAGATGTTCCTCTGACAGTGTCACCTCGCCAGACTGAGCACCTGTCAGAGCCAACCTGACAAGCCGGGCCGTGCTGCGGAATTTCATCTTGATCGCCGGCGGCGCGGCGGCAAGGACATCACCGTCAGCTGGGCTGGACGAGATCAGCGGCGAATGCGCTGCCGCCGGCAACACCTGTAGCGAAATGGCGAGAAGGGCAACGGCCATGCCGGCCATGACAGATCGCAGCGCCGCCATCAGTGACACGCTTTCCCCAGCGCCTTCAGACGCCAGTAATTATACGGAAGCGGCGCGACAAAGCCCGCCGCCAGCATGATCGGCACCACCCACCAGGTCA